>JAEUII010000090.1 GCA_016795145.1 Planctomycetaceae bacterium | reverse complement strand
GTTGATGATGGAGCCATTCATTTCAACGGTGCACCGAAACAGGCAAAGAAGAAGCCGGTGGCGGAAACCATCCGAAGCGACGCAGGCTCTGGTGAATCGCATCGCAGAGAAGGCGTGAATCCGGCAGCAAATCCGGTCGAGATTCCGGAATAACGACTGTTCAGCCCATTCCCAGTTCACGTTCAATTCGATCCAGTCGCTGTCGAATGGTATCGACGGCGTTCTGAAGAATCTCCACCTGTCGTTTCATCTGATCAAACTGCGCATTGAGTGCGAACATCAGAGACTCATCGGTGCGAGCAGCAGCAGATGCAGTTGCGGAAGAGCTTCCACTGACTGGTGACGACGAGGCAACGGCACGGGCTGCAGGAGGTTCTGCGGCAGGAACTGTGGCCGGCTCATCGTCCACAAAGTTCCCTGCGGCCATCTTCATGTTTTCTTTTGGAAGATAAAACGTGTGGTCGACTTCGACGCCACGACGTTCCAGTGCTCCGTTACTCTGCACGAACCCTTTGTCCGCGAGACTCTGAAGATCGGACTTGAGTTGCTCCTGGCTTTCGATGCGAACCATGCGACTCGCACGAGTTCGCAATTCGCCAGGCTGCTGTCGTCCTCGCAGAAGTAGTTCACAAATGATGGCGTGCTGCGATTCTGAAAAATCGAACTTGTGACGCATGTAGTGGCGATACCGGGCCGATCGTCCACCGTCGGTGAAGACTTCACCAACCAGCCCAAGCTGACGAAGCTGCTCCAGCGCGTCAGCGACTTCCGCTTCGGAGTATTCAGTCACGGGATCCCGGTTGCTCTTCTGATTGCATCCGGTCATCGCACCTTTGACGGTCATCGGGTACTGATCAGGAGTCGTAAAGCCCTTCTCCATCAGCGTTCCAAGCACTCGGCGCTGCAGCCGAGTCAACTGCCGAATTGTATTCTTCTCTTCGTCCGACATCGTTCCATCCATTCAATCGGTAGTACCACCAGGGAGCAACGGATGCGAAGTGAACACGAAACAAGGTCGAGACTCAAGTGAGCTGCCAGCGGGTCGCCAAGGTTCCGTCCTTGAGGCAAACGGCGTCTCCCGCAGACAGCGGATTAGCGCAGTTCGTTTGCGTCGAGGTCCGGACATCATGAAATTCGTGCCGGCCAGGCTCTTGAATCCAGGATGTTCAGGAGCGATGCTGCTTCCAGACCGACGGCGTTGAATGCACGCGGTGATTGCGGTCCAGGAAGCGGATCACTGACATGGGGATTTGTAGCCCCGGAAAAACTTCAAGAATGCTCTGCCCGCGCAACGGGTTGATGTGTCGGTCCCGACAATCTGTCTGGGCCTCTGCGATCGTTTACGCATTGTTTTGGCTGTTGATACCAGCTGGATCAGAAGTTGTTGCCGCACAGGAGACGATTCCAGCTTTGGTGAAGTCGACACCAGCGTCTGCGAAACAAACTGAAGCAACTCCATCGTCTGACGCACCGGCCGACAAAATGGCTGAGATCCTGGCAGCTCATCGACGGTGGATTCAGGAGTTTTCGGCGATCCGAATTCAGTGGAAGGAATGGCACAAGGCGACGCTCCATTTGCAGAATCAATCGCTCTCGGTGAAGCTGCGTCTTGAAGATTCGCCCATGTACACCACCGGAGAGCTCTGCTGGAAACGAAATGCCGGGACCACACTTTCAGAAGTCGAGTTTAGCAATGGCCGCACGTCGAGTCGCAATCTGCTCGGACGTGATGGTCAGATCCTCTGGCTTGCATCCACGTCACCAGGTGGTTCAAGTCTGACATGGGATTCGGTTCAGCAACTGCCCTACATTCTGGATCAGCCAATTCGAATCTCACGAGGAACGATCGGACTGCGAGGATTCTGGGACTTTGCTCTGGGC
>JAEUII010000038.1 GCA_016795145.1 Planctomycetaceae bacterium | reverse complement strand
GTTTCCCTGACACTTCCAAAGAGACCTCGACGCCCTTCTCCTTCAACGCTCGCACATGAGCCAGCGTTTGGCGAAGGACGCTTGCGTTATAACCGCCGCAAAGACCTCGGTTGGCAGTGAGAACGAGAGTGATCCCTCGCTTCTCTTCCGATCGAGTCTCAAGCAACGGGTGTGAGAACTTCAGATTTGCGCGACCGAGGTCACCAACGATCTCGGAGATCTTCCGAGTGTACTCGGCAGCCTCGGTTGCTCGGTCCATGGCCTTCTTGAAGCGACTGGTCGCGATCAGCTCCATCGTGCGCGTAATCTTGCGGATGTTGCGCACCGCTTTGAGCCGTTTGACGAGTAAGCGTCTGTTTGCCATTGTCAGACCGTACCTGAAAAATTCCCACCGAATCGCAGCCGGGACTGGTCACCCGAATCACAGCTGAAACTTACGCAAGCTTGTGGAGACTGGCTCCACTGAAATCCGCCTAACCCTTTGCCGCCTGTCGGGCAACAAAAGCTTCAAGCGCCTTCTTCAACATGCCTTCAATCTCATCCGTCAAAGCGGCTTCAGCGACAAGCTTATCTCGCATGTCGGCATGCTCTGTTCGGATGAACTCGTGCAGTTCCTTCTCTACGGCCTGTACCTTGTTGACAGGAACCTTATCGAAGTAACCCTTGGTACCTGCATAGATCGCAACAACCTGGTCAGCGACGTGCAGAGGAACGTACTGAGGCTGCTTCAGAAGTTCGACCATGCGGTAACCGCGGTCAAGCTGAGCCTGAGTTGCTTTGTCCAGTTCGGTACCCAGCTGTGCGAATGCTTCCAGTTCGCGGAAAGCTGCAAGGTCCAGTCGCAAACTGCCGGCGATCTTTTTCATCGCCTTTGTCTGAGCATTACCGCCCACTCGACTGACCGAAATACCGACGTTGATCGCAGGACGAATGCCCTTCCAGAACAGGTCCGGCTCCAGATAAATCTGGCCGTCTGTAATGGAAATCACGTTGGTTGGAATGTACGCCGACACTTCACCTTCGAGCGTTTCAATGATTGGCAGAGCCGTCATCGAACCGCCGCCCAGCTCTTTGTTCAACTTCACAGCTCGCTCAAGCAGGCGGCTGTGGCAGTAAAACACGTCGCCAGGAAACGCTTCGCGGCCTGGGGGACGACGCATCAGCAGCGACAGCTGGCGATAGGCAACAGCCTGCTTTGACAGGTCATCATACACGACCAGAGTATGCTTACCCTGATACATGAAGTACTCGGCCATTGCAGCACCGGCATAAGGAGCGATGTACTGCAGCGGAGCCGGGTCAGCACTGCTGGCGGCAACCACGATGGTGTAGTCCAGAGCGCCATTCTGGCGGAGAACTTCAACCACACCGGCAATCGAAGAGGCTCGCTGACCGCAGGCCACGTAAACGCAAATGACGCCCGTGTCCTTCTGGTTCAGGATCGTGTCGATCGCGATCGCGGTCTTACCAGTCTTTCGGTCACCAATGATCAGTTCTCGCTGACCGCGACCGATTGGGGTCATCGCATCGATGGCCTTGATACCGGTCTGGAGCGGTTCCTTCACAGGCTGACGCTCTGCCACACCGGCGGCCTGCCATTCGACAGGACGAGCGTCCTTCGTGATGACCGGCCCCTTCCCATCGAGTGGATTGCCCAGCGGATCGACCATTCGGCCCAACAGAGCTTCGCCCACTGGTACCGACAAAAGCTTGCCCGTGGAGCGAACTTCATCGCCTTCGGTGATCTTCAGGTAGTCCCCGAGAATCACGACGCCGACGCTGTTCGCTTCCAGATTGAACGCAAACCCTCGTGTGCCGTTCGAGAATTCAACCATCTCGCCCGACATCACTGTCGATAGACCCGTGCAGCGCGCGATGCCGTCACCGACCTCGATCACGCGACCAACTTCCGCAGTCTGAATCTCACCGCGAAAGTCTTCAATCTCCTTCTGGATGACTGAAGCGATCTCGTCCGCTTTGAATTTCATTGAAGGCTTTCTCCACCAAACGACCCTGCAGCTGCTTCAGCCGGGATCGCAGCGATGAATCAAAAACGGTATCCCCAACCTGCAGCACCATTCCGCCGAGCAACGATGCGTCGACGGATTCCTGCAGAATCGGCTCGAACCCTAACTTGTTTTTCAGCGACTCTTTAATCTGTCCGCGAGATGAATCCGACAACGCACGAGCCGTGCGAACACGAACTCGCTGCTTACCCGCTGCCTGTTCCTGCAGTCTCTGGAACACAGTCTGAATCAACACGATCATGTCGATTCGGCCGTGTCGCACGAGCACTCGCAGAAAGTTTGCGAAGAACTCAGAACATCGCGGAGCAATCACGCGGTCAATAATTCCCAGTTTGTCGTCTCGGCCAACTGCATCGGACATCAGCAGTTCCTGAAACTCAGGAAAGCCGCCCAGAACTTCAGTGACGAACGAATTCAATTCAGCAGCCGGATCAGAGACGCCGTTGGACTTCGCAGCTGTCATGTAAGACTGTGCGTACAAAGTCGCCACGGCCAGCGCACCTGGATCTTCCAGTACACTGTCAGGACGAGATTTCAATCGCACATCAGCCATGACTAACCTCTACACGCCAAACTGGCTTCTCACCGATACGCCGAGTAGAAACTCTTAACGACCAAACTCGTTCGATCAACGACCAATCTGTGCCAGCGCTTCGCCGACCAGACGATCCTGATCACCGTCCTGCAATGCTCGTCCAAGGACATGCTCAGTCGCCAAAACCACCTGAGCATTCACCTTAGAAAACACTTCTGCAAGAGCCGTATCCTTTGCCTGTCGAATCTCTTCTTTCGCACGCGTCCGAAGAGTGTCAACTTCCTTCTGAGCCTTAGCCACAAGATCCTGAGCCGTTCGCTCAGCATCTCGACGAGCTTCTGCAATCATCTGCTGAACTGTCTGTTCTGCAGACTTCAGTTTCTGCTCATAGTCCGCCAGAAGAGCTTCTGACTTACGTCGATTATCTTCTGCGTCAGAAATTGCCTGCCGAATTCCAGCCTCGCGCTTGTCGAGACCTTCAATCATTGGCTTCCACGCAAACTTGCCAAGAACCAGCAGGAACAAAGCGAACACAATGAATGACCAGAGAGCGAGGTCGCCCTTTGGATCCATTGGAACACTTGCAGCGTGACCACCTTCTTCCTTGCCTTCAGCAGCTGTTTCCGGGACTGCTCCCAGAGCAACAGAGCTAAAGCTGTTCATCAGGATGAACAGTGAAAGAACGAGGCAAAGGCTTTTGGCAAACATTTGGAAACGACCGGCGGACATCATTGCAGACACCCCAGAAACAAACCGCAAATACCGACCGACACGAAGATTACTTGTTGCCAAGAATACAGACGATCAGGCCGATGACCGCAGCACCTTCGATCATCGCAGCAACGATGACCATGCTGCCCTTGATGTCAGCAGCAACTTCTGGCTGACGAGCCATGCTCTCGAATGCAGCAGCTGACAGTCGGGAAATTCCCAGACCAGCACCGATCACGACCAGGCCCGCACCAAAGGTGGAGCTGAGGGTGATGTAAGAGGTGCCAGCTTCCTGCGCCATTGCTGGCACGGTCAGAGCCACGAATGCACCCACGAGCAACATCGCATACTTCAGGAACTGAGACACAACAAACTCCTCTCAAACGTAAAACCAACCCGGTGAGCAGTCCTGCAATTGGAAGCAGTCAGGACCGACCAGAACAGCGAAACAAAACTAATGCTTGTGAACAGCGCCGGAGATGAAAATCGTTGCAAGGAACGAAAATACATATGCCTGCAGGACTGCTACCAGCAATTCCAATAGTCCAACACCAATCTGACCCAACACGCTCCCGAAGGTCACAATGCTCCAGAGAGCCAGATTTCCTTTAGCTGCCTGACCAATGAAGGCCAGAATCACACCCAGTGCGGTGTGACCACCCATGATGTTTCCAAACAATCGCAAAGCAAGAATCGCGTGTTTGATCAGGAAACCAAGAGCCTCAATCGGAAACATGAGGCAGGACATTGCGATTGCTCCCACACCCGTCATTCCGGTGTTGGGAATCAAATTCGCAAAGAACCCCCCAAATCCCATCGCCTGCACCCCATAGCCAAACGACGCCAGCAGCGCGGTCAGTGCCAGGGCACCCGTGACATTGATGTTTCCAGTCGCAGATCCGAGTGACGGAACAGCTCCCAGAAGGTTGCACAGCAGGACGTAAAAGAAGCAACTCCAGATGAACGGCAGATATTTGTCAGCCGGATGCATCCCAATTGCAACGTGGCCCGCATGCCCGTGAGCATGATGACCATGTTCCCCCGCATGATGTCCGTGACCATGATCGTCATGCCCATGGTCATCGTGTCCGTGACCATCGTGTCCATGATCATGAGAATGATCGCCGATGGTTGGACGAACAACCTGATCACGAATTGCCAGTGCGACCATTTCCCAGAAGTTCCAGAAGCGTCCCTTCGCCGGCTCACCGGATCGAATTCGCTTCGCCAAACCCCGGAAAATCAACAAGCAAAGAACCAAAACGACAACCTGAAGCACCATAAACTTGGTCAAAACAAGTCCAGTGTCAGGCAGCTTTCCAGCGAATGGCTGGGGAATCAGGATCTTCCCGACCATCGCATGGTTGACTTCTTCAAGCGACGGATCATGCAAATGAAGTGCATCAATGACGTACCACGGCACTTCGGTGATGTCGTTATAGTGATGTGCAGACGTCAGGAATCCCGGAACCTCGAAAAACGGGAAATCGCGTACGTGATGAAAATTGTCTTCGCCACTCATTTTGCGACCGCTTCTGCGAATCCTGCGTTTCAGTTGGACTGACGATTCTGATCCTGAACCGACTTTGCCGGAACAATGGACTTCCTAAACAACCAAACCTCAAGCCCCATCGTGCAAAGATAAAAGCCGATGAGCCATCCGTAAAATTCACGGATGCCAATTTGAGGCCAGACGGCTTTGACGACAAGGACCGTTGCGATCACAACAGCGACTCGAAGCCCCATCTGAATCCACATTCCGACCAGAGGATTACGAATCTTCCCCAGACCGGCAAGCCACACATTCACGAATCCTGGAATCGCACAAGCCGCAAGAGCAACTGACATCCATTGAGCCCCGCTCTTCGGTGTCAGCCAGATGGCTGGCCAGTACGAAACCACCCAGCAAAGAAGAACTGCCGCCAGAAAGCTGACGAGAGATCCGATTGCCGCCCCAATTGTCCGCTGATCATCCAATGTTGAACCAACCCGATTTAGGTCACCGTGATGTCGGCCCTTTCGTCTTTCGCGCTCGAGCATCCCGCTCGATACGAACGACTATCTGCCGAATTGCCTGTGCCGCCGCGACAAATCCGAGACAGGCACCACAAATTATCAACAACGGTGAACAACCGAGCTTTCCGTCTGCCCAGTACCCACCCCAGATAAGCAGTCCCATCACAATTGCATGAGTCAATAACTCGTTTGCAATCTGATAGGACGCAGCAATCTGTGAAGCTGATTTTTGACGGGATTGCGGATCGTTCTGAGAACTGATGGGGTCCACGATTCATGGCTCCCATGACAGGATTTCTCTGAAAGGGGTCGTGAGTCTAGGGAGCTCAGAAAATGGAGTCAAAGAGGCCAGAAACTTGCCATGGCATTTCCCGGAATCGAGACGTCACACGCTGCCCAAATGGCCTGTAGCTCGTGCACCCTCGCTTTGAAAATCTCTCAACCATCAATGATGCCGAAAACTTACACCATGTTGAACGTCCCGCAAATGACTCCCTGATTTTGGAATCACCAGTCCTGCTCGGCGTCTTCAATGCCCTGCTGAACCATCTCTTTCGCTTTACCGGCAGTTTGTTTAGCGATCTTCGCGAGAGCAGGGTTCAAGCCCTCCAGCGACATGCCTTTGAGATTCTGAATCGCCGCACGTGGCCGACTATTCCTTAACTGAAGCTGAGCCATTCGAATCTTTGCCCACCGGTTTTCTGCTGGATACCGATCGATGAATTCCTGAAGCCAGATCTCCGCATAATCCCATGCCTCGGCCTGAACCAGACCGAGGGCCAACCGCTGAGTTCGCTCTTCGTTCGGGCACAATGAGGAATCTTCCATTCGCAAATTCAGAAGCTCCTCCGCTGCAGTCAGCACATCGCCGGAATCAATCAACTCGTTGATCGGCTGGAGCTTCTTCTGACGTCCCTTTGTCTGCCTGCGATCTCGTTCATCTTCTGTGGCTTCTGGTACTGGTAGCTCCGAGTATTCCTTTTCCGTTCTGCTGTGTGCTCCCAGCACCCAGTCTTCTTCAGCAAATCGACCGTACTTGCCGCTCAAAACACTGAACAGGTCCCAGTTCTCGCAGTCAACGCGATTCTTCTTCAACATGTAAATGCCGACCGCCAACCCCGCAACAGCACCGACCAGA
Organism: Planctomycetaceae bacterium; assembly: GCA_016795145.1. Lineage (GTDB taxonomy): Bacteria > Planctomycetota > Planctomycetia > Planctomycetales > Planctomycetaceae > SXXK01. The sequence goes on along the minus strand of JAEUII010000038.1, from coordinate 19,113 downwards.
TGCAGCCCGGAGGTCCCCATCGATGGAGCCAGAACCCAGGTCAAAATATTCAGCCCCAAATACCACAGGGCGTAGCTCATGATGGTGATGTCGAACGAGAACACTCGCAGGAACAGAAATCCCACAACGTGCATTTCATTCTTTGGTGCCCAGACCAAAGAGATCGCCAACAGACCAAAAATCACGCCGGATGCCCCGAGGCATCGTCCCTGTAACCCTTCGAGAATTGCAGTCCCCAGGGCCTGATACTCTTCCGGACTGAGTTCTTCTTCTTTGATCTCGTGAAGCGGGATGTACAAACCCTGCTGATTGACTCGCATCGACAGATCTTCATCACCGGCGACCAGCTTTCGCTGGAATTCATCGCGATCCTGACAGCCAAGCTCGCTCAGGATGAACCCCTGCGTGCGATGCAGCGTCAGCACATCCACCATTCCTCCCCAGCAAAGAATGAGGAAGAAATACAGCTTCAGGAAGCGGGCCCAGCCAAGCTTCCCTTCAACGACAAGTCCAAACCCCCAGAGAAAGAACATGTTGCCAATGAGGTGGCCCCATCCGGAATGAGCAAACGCAGCGGTGAACCATTCGAACGGGTTGATTCCGTTTCCGTACTCCAGCAGCCAGTAACTCTGGAAGTCCGCGTCCATCACAAAACCGGTCACAACAAAGCAAACAACATTCGCAACGATCAGCCCAATGGTGGCATAAGGAAAGTGGTACAGCGGTGCGTCAGTATTGATCGGCACGAACATCCGGAGCTTCCTTGATGCACAATGGTATTGCTGCAGTCTTTGAATACGCTGCGTGTGAAATTTGTCTTGCGATCTTCCATCAACCGGCGTCCAAACTGCGACTCGGTCACAATACAGAATCTTGCCGATCGTCTACACTCGCAGATCCCCGCTGAACGCGAGAATCTCCACGCGGGTCAAAATTTCTCCCTCGGAAGGACCGTCTCATGAAAGACTACAAAGTTGCGGTGATCGGGTGCACTGGTCGAGGAGACTATGGTCATGGATTGGACGCCGTCTGGAAGGATATTGATTCCTGCGCGGTTGTCGGTGTCGCCGATCCGGACGAAATCGGACGCAACAAAGCCAGGGAAAGAACCGGGGCAGCTCGCGCGTACGCGGACTACCGGGAGATGCTCGATAAGGAAAAACCAGACATCGTCGCCGTCTGTCCTCGCTGGGTCGACCAGCATCGTGACATGGTTCTCGCGTGTGCTGACCATGGTTGCCACATGTATCTTGAAAAGCCGTTTTGCAGAACCATGGGTGAAGCGGACGAAATGATCCGCGCGTGTGAGATGCGGCATCTCAAGCTGGCTGTGGCTCACATCAGTCGCTGGTCGCCTCAACTGGAAATCATCCGGCGGCTGGTGAAGGACGGCGAGATCGGAGAACTCCTGGAGATTCGTGCTCGCGGCAAGGAAGACCAGCGAGGCGGCGCGGAAGATCTCTGGGTGCTGGGGACTCATGTGCTTGACTTGATGCGAGCAGTCGCGGGCGATCCGGTTTCGTGTTACGCCACGCTGCAGTTTCAGGGGAAACCAGTGTCGAAGGATCACGTCAAGGAAGGAAACGAAGGGCTCGGTCCGCTGGCGGGTGATCGAGTCGACGCGATGTACCGATTCGCAAACGGCGTCACTGGTTACTTCTCTTCCAAAAAAGGCGCCGGCGGGAACCCGAATCGTTTTGGTCTCCAGATCTTCGGAAGCAAGGGAGTGATCGATACGACGTCTGGTTTTGCGAATCCCGCGTTTCTGCTGTCCGATGCAAAATGGGGGACAAGCGGGAAAGACGTCCATTGGCGTCCGATCAGCTCACAGGGCATCGAAAAACCAGAACCGATCACTCGGACAGGTTACGACGGTGGCAATCCGGCGGCTGCATTGGACCTGATTGAGTCAATTGAACAGGACCGGCAACCTCGATGTTCGATGTACGAAGGCCGCGGCGCAGTAGAAATGGTGCTGGCGGTGTTCGAATCCCATGTTCGTCAGTCCGCCATCTCGCTGCCGCTAGAATGCAAGGACAACCCATTGAGCCGACTGGCATAGTGCGTCTTCAAGACAAACAGTCAGACTTCACGTAGTGGATCTTGCTAAAGATCCCCGCGATGTCGTCGCATCACCGATGGCTTTCTTCTCATCATGCACAACTTGCAGTCGCTGCACGTTTCTGAGAGCCTTCCGGAAAGACAGTGGCACATGCAAATCAGAATTCGTCAGGAAAGTACCTGGTCATGATTTTGGTCACCGGCGGGGCCGGTTTTTTAGGGGCACACCTCGTTCGATTTCTCCTGGGAGACAGTCGGTTTCAGCAGCACTCTCTTGTGGTGCTCGATGACCTTTCCGGCGGCTTCGTCGAAAATCTTCCACAGTCGCCCAGGCTGACATTCGTCAAAGGATCTGTGACCGATCACGCTCTGGTGAATGAGCTGTTTGCAACTCACAAGTTTGAGTATGTCTATCACCTTGCGGCCTATGCCGCGGAGGGACTCAGTCACTTCATTCGTCGATTCAACTACACGAACAATTTGATTGGCAGCACGAACCTGATCAATGCTGCCATCATGCACAAAACAAAGCACCTGGTGTTCACCAGCTCGATTGCCGTGTACGGCGCGGCTCAGGTTCCGATGCTGGAATCCACAACACCGCTGCCCGAAGACCCGTACGGTATTGCGAAGTACGCGGTTGAGCTGGATCTGAAAACAGCGCACGAGCAGTTTGGTTTGAACTACACCATCTTTCGTCCTCACAACGTTTACGGTGAGTATCAAAACGTCGGCGATCGTTATCGAAACGTCGTTGGAATTTTCATGAACCGGCTGCTGCAGGGAATGACGCTGCCGGTCTTTGGCGACGGTCTTCAGAAGCGAGCATTCTCCTACGCTGGTGACTTGATGGAGCCACTGGCAACAGCACCGCTTGTGCCTGCAGCGAATGGCGGAGTCTTCAATATCGGAGCCTCTGTTCCAATGACCGTGCTGGAACTTGCACACGCTGTCTGTCGAGAATTCGGCATCGAGCCTCAACTGGAATTCCTGCCAGCGCGCAACGAAGTCAAGTTCGCCTGGGCCGACCATACTCGGTGCGATCAGATCTTTGGCAAACAACCAACGACGTCCGTTGAAGACGGCCTTCACAAAATGGCCGCGTGGGTCAAGCAGGCCGGCCCAAAGAAGACACCGTCCTTTGGCCAGATTGAAGTCACGACAAAATTACCAGCCTTCTGGCTGGACTGAACTGCCCGTTAGCTCCGTTTCGTTCGGCCCCACGCCCTGTCTCGGCAAGCGGGATGCGTCAGCTTCCCGGTATGCGATTCGTTTTTGCGAATCACATATTTGAAACCGAGAATGGACGCGAATTCACGCGAATAACGCAGAGCAAGCTTGATCACGCTTCCGTCGGTCCTGCACCGCTTTCCGTCGGTCTTGCACCGGCGGAAGCAGCAACTTTTAGCTACAGACGAGCGGGGCGACGTCAGTCCCCTGATTGCGATTTTTCCTTCCCTCTATGATTCTCATCCAGCGTTCACCCGGCCGAAAAGAACGAAACAAGCCAACCTTCCTTTTGCCCCCTTCTTTCGTTTCTTTCGGCCAACTCCCCGGTATGCGATTTATACTCAAGCACCGTTTGCGTAACCACTAATGATCACTAATCAACGCTAATCAAACACGGTCACCCCGTGATTTTTCTGTCCCCCATTCTTTTGTCCGCCCCAGGAAACTCCGGCGTGTCAAATGTACCGGTAAGTTCACACCACACCGCACCGCTCACGGCTTCCTCATACCCTTTCGACGTGGCATCGTTTCCGCCATCAGCAAGGAACCAAGACCGGGAACGAAGAACGTATGCTCCAATTTGCCCAACTCACGGGGAGCGCTCCGCGGGACATGGCAGCGATAGCCGTGATGAATTTCCTCGATCGTGACCACCAGCAACGCTGGAGTATCCAAGGGAGATTTCCAGGCACGTTTTTATCGCGAATGTAGTCCGCCCGTGAAATGTTCTGCGTTGAGCAATTGATTGGTTGATTCCTCAACTACTGGCTCCGGGTAACTGTCGTAGTTGTAGTGGAGAAGTCGAGCAGCGTGGAACGGGACGATGCCGAAATGTCCATCTGACCTCCTTACCTTGATTGCCGTTTGAATGTACTCATGGATATGCGGTTCAGCGTCCGGAATTTTGGTTCCCCACTCCATCAATGCCCTGAAGACGCTGAACAAAGCGTGTTGGTTCGGAAAGCTGATGTTTTCTCCCTTCTTCCTTGTCTCCGGCGGCCTGAACTCAGGTTTGTCAGCCCATGTGTTCGCCCACTTCAACAGCGGAATGATGGCCGTCTTACCGAGTTTTGAAATCTCCTTGAGAATAAACTCCACCGAATACACCATCGTGGAGGCGTCGCCTAGTTTTCCGGCTGCCACATGATCGAGTTGGCCGATCCAATACTCGATCTGCATCGTTTTCGAGAGTTTCTTTGCAGCACGCCGCATGGAATCCATGACTTCGTCGTCGCTGACTGCGTCCTTTGAAATATCGCCTTCAAGCCAGGCGTAGTTGCCATTATGCTCTTCGACGGAGAACTTGCAGTCGTCCGCCAGCGGAAGCTCGTTGAACAGCCCCATCTTGCGAGCTTTCAACAGTGCATCGCGACACATCACACCAAAGCACTCCGCAATGTCTTGCAGTTCTGAGTTTGCAGTGAAAGAACGCCGCGTGCCATTGTGCTGCGTCAGCGACAGGACGGAATCGTTTTCCACCATGTCGTCAAACGCCTTGAACCAGCCCTGAAACGGCTCTGCATTTTCTTCGATGTAGCTCTGCCACTCGCCGTCACATGCCGCTTCGGGCCGAGTGTCGAAGACTAGTGCGATCCAGCCGGCCTGATCGAACTGGAACCCAAGTGTGATGAGTCGAATCGCATTTTCGTCCTCGCCAGGGCCAGCATTGACGTAAACTGGAAAATCTTTGCAGCGTTCTGCAAGGCACTTTACGACTCGCTCAAAGTCCTTCTTCAGATCAATTCGCATAGTTGAGTTTCCTGCAGCTGGTTGAACACCGTGAGTCACTGGGACTCCACGGTTGTTTACGATGACGTCCAGAACCGACAGTGGCAACTGGACTAGTCAGATTTGAACCGTCAGCACTCTCCTCCCACGTCGCCCAGCAGGATCCGATTGATCTTCGTCGGATGGAACTCTTACTTGCCAGCCGGTGGCGAGCGAAAGCCAGCCTTCGAAGTTGCATGGGCAGGCTGGATGAATGTGTGGGCCTTTAGTCCGGAATCGCACGAGACCCGTTACCAATGGCAGTGCATGGATTCGCGTCCATTGGTGGTTCCTCAATCGCGTTGCTGGGTTTCCGCCTGCGCGGGAATGACGGTCTAACCCCCAAAATGATGCATTGACTGTGTTTGATTAGCGTTGATTAGTGACCATTAGTGGTTCCAACGACGATGCTTGAGGATGAATCGCAATCAGGGGACTGACGTCGCCCCGCTCGCCGGTAGCTCACAGTTGCTGCTTCCGCCGGTGCAAGACCGACGGAAAGCGGGGGGCAGTCTTTGTCGTTTTTTGTAGCTTGCCAGTTGACGCTCCGCCGGTGCGGGACCGACGGAAGCGTGATCAGGCTTGCTCTGCATTATTCGCGTGAATTCGCGTCCATTCGCGGTGCGAAATCTGTGGTTCGCAAAAAACAAATCGCATACCGGGAAGCTGACGCATCCCGCTCGCCGGGGCGAATTGCGTGCGTGGGACAGGAACGGTATTTTCCGTCACCGATTTTCTGTCGGAAGTCCACCACGCCAATTCCAGGCTGGGGTTCGCCTGGCGGCGAAAATCCTCAACGGCAAAGAGGATCTACAGCATGCGACGTTGGGGGATGGCTGTGATTCCTGTAACATCAACTGGCAGCGAATTCCCCGCCTCCGAAGACCGAGTACCACGAATGTCCAACAACATTTCTCGCCTTTCCATTCGATACGTCCTGATCGCAGTGGTTTGGTCGATCTGCTTCTGCTTGCCGATGGCGAGTGCTGACGAGACGGATGCTCCAAAGAAAACTCTGCCGTTGGCCGGTGAGGTTTTCACGGTGAATGGTCATGTTGCGTTCCTCATTCCTGCACAGAACGTCAAAGCTGGCTCCACAGTTCCGTGGGTTTGGTATGCACCAACGTTGCCGAACCTTCCCAGCGATGCAGAGAAGTGGATGTTTGAGAAGTTCACTGCGGCCGGAATCGCGATCGCAGGGATCGACGCAGGAGAATCGTACGGCAGCCCGAATGGCAACAGGCTGTACTCGGCCTTGTATGAAGAGCTGACAGAACGCCGAGGGTACTCGAAGAAGCCTGTTTTGCTAGGCCGAAGTCGTGGCGGTTTGATGACGCTTTCGTGGGCTGTGAACAATCCGGAGAAAGTCGGTGGCTGGGCAGGGATCTATCCGGTTTGCAATCTCTCGAGCTACCCCGGACTTTCAAACGCTGCATCGGCGTTTGAACTGTCGGCTGAAGACCTTGAAAAGCGGCTTGTCGAATTCAACCCGGTCGACCGCTTTGACTCGTTGGCAGAAGCAAAGGTGCCGTTGTTTGCGATCCATGGCGACGTCGACACGGTGGTCCCCCTGGAAAAGAACACCGGGTTACTCAAATCGCGTCTGGAGGAGAAAGGCTGGTCACTCGAACTGATCGTGCCAAAGGGACAGGGGCACAATATGTGGGACGGCTTCTTTCAGTGTTCGGAGCTGGTTGATTTTGTGATCAAGCATGCACACTGATAGTGGTTTCGGCGGACAGACGCGGACTCTGCCTGGTTTTGGGTTGGCAGATGCTGCCTGAGGATCCCTCGCTGACGCTTCGGGTTGGGATAATGAGCGAAAGGTGATGGGATTCGGGGATCTTTGGCACGATCCACTACGGCGGTCTGGCGGCCTTTGACTCATTCAGCTAGGGATTCTTCGGGGCCACGCTTCGATGTTCATCCCTCGCTGACGCTTCGGGTTACGAAACGTCAATAAATCAACAGGCAGCTACGGTTTTCGCCGAATCCTGTGGTTGGTACTCTGTCACCGTTCAATTTCACTTTTTGACTCAGAGCCTAACCCGCGTAGTTCGTTTTCTGTCCGGATCCTTCCATGCAGGCCCCAACGGCAGCCAGTGATTTCTTCGATCTGCTTGAAAAGAGCGGACTGGTGACCGAGGAGCGTGCGCAGAGGATTCAGGAGAAACTGCAAATCAGTTCGGACGCTTCCGCCGAAGCGGCAGCTCGTACGCTGGTGCGTGAAAGAGTCCTCACGCCGTTCCAGGCGGAGCGACTGCTGGAGGGTCGCTACCGAGGTCTCGTCATCGACGGTTACCGGATTCGCGAGGTGCTGGGGTTCGGAGGCATGGGCTGTGTCTTCATCGCCGAAGATCCCAATGTCGAACGCAAGGTGGCTCTGAAAGTGATGTCGGCGGAGCATGCTCTCGACGCAGGCATGCTTGCTCGCATGAAGCTGGAAGCAGCCGCCGGGATGAAGCTGGATCATCCCAACATCATCAAGACCTATCGGCTCGATTCCACCGGTGCGGTTCATTACCTGGTGATGGAACTGGTGCGAGGAATCAGTCTGCATGAACTTGTTGCCCTGAATGGTCCTCTGAAACCATCCATGGCGTGTGACGTTGGGATGCAGATCGCCGAAGCGCTCGATGTTGCTCATCGGAACGGCATCATTCATCGCGACATCAAGCCGGCAAACTTCCTGATCGAACCCAACGGAGTCGCTCGTATCCTGGACTTCGGCCTCGCGATGATCAGCGATGTGAGTGACGATGAATTTTCATTGTCGATGGTCTTCGGTCACGACTGTCTCGGTACCCCGGACTACATCTCTCCCGAGCAGTCACTCGACAGCCGCAACATCGATGCTCGCGCTGACATTTACAGTCTCGGCGCGACTCTCTTCGTTGCACTGACGGCCCATGTTCCGTTCCCTGAAAAATCAAACAAGGCCAAGCTGGAAGCTCAGCGTTCTAAGAAGCCTCGAAACGTGTGTGAGCTTCGACCGGAGATTCCGCCCGAGATTGGGGCCATCATTCTTAAGATGATGGAGAAGGATCCGGCACGCCGCTATCAGACAGCTGCGGAAGTCGTCGAAGCATTTCGACCGTTTGCAAAGCGAAAGAACGTTCAGTTCGATTTCCGTGAGCTGATTACTCTTCGCGCCAAGCAGGCAAAAGCGAAAGCCGAAGCGACCGGTCGAAAGGCGGCGGCACCCAAGTCGTCAATCACTTCTGCGTCCGGATGGATTGCGACCGATGGCCATGATCTTGGAGTGACGGACAGCTTTGCTCAGGCGGATACCCCGGCGATTCGATCAAATTCCCCTGAACCATCGAAGTCTGATCGAGGATCATCGACGGCGCCGTTGAGGCGGGTTGTCCACAAAGGCCCTGCTCCTGCCGGCTGGCGCATTGAAGTGCTGGGAAAGAAGAAGCATCGGCAGCCGCTGGTGAAGACGAAGAATGCCGTCGGGACGGGTGCATCGGACATTCGGATTCAGGAGGAAAAGGCGGATTCAGTCCAGTGCTGGATCGAATACGATGGCCAGAACTGGCAGTTCCGCCAGGAGTCTCGCAAGTTTCCAACCTATGTGAACGGCCAGCCGGAAGGCTACTGCATCCTGCAACACGGTTCTGTGCTGACGTTTGGTGGCAAGACAGGGATTCGCATCGTCAACGTGGCGGAAGAGCAGCGGCGTAAAAAGCTAATGTCACGACTGTTGATTGCGATCATCACGCTTGCTGTGCTTGCTGGTGCCGGCTGGTGGGCGGCAAAGACATTCCTTTAAGTCCGGCTCTGGGTCATCAAATCGTACTCCGGGCCAGATATGACAGCCTGCCAACAACTCACTGTGAACTCAATGCAAAAGACTGAGCATGGCGGACGCAACGATCGGCCGTCCGGTCGCAGACTGTCCGTGATCGTTGTTTCGCTGATGGTCATGAGCGCCATAACCACGGTGAACGCTCAGGAGTTTGAGGCGAAGGGACCGCGTGAAGAACAGCGACTTCAGCCGGATCAGTTCCGCGGCGCCGTGCAGGTTTCGTTTGGTCTCAAACCGGTCTCGATGTCATTCGATCTGCCGTGGCACTTCTGTTCTGTCGCCGAGAACGGACTTAAGTTCGCCCACTTTGCGGCGGAGACCTACGACCCGCGCGACTGGAATGGCCAGGGAGCGGATGCATCTTTCGAACCTGGGATGGATAAGGAAGGTCGCTTCGTTCGCATTTGGATCGAACACAAATCCGAAGCTCGGGTCGTGGTTCGCATTCGCTACGCCCTGAACAATTCGAAGTACCAGATTGCTCATTCCGACCTGAAGACAGATTCCCCGTACAACGGCGGTAAAGGCGACTGGGCGGAAGAGCGATTCACGATCTACCCCGACGCGACTCACGTTCGTCACATGACTGTTCATACGGGCCTTGCGGCGATGAGTCAGCCGTTTGGGTTCTACCGAGAACCACCGTCGGTCGTGCATGAATTCATGGAGTCGATCGTCATTGGCCCAGCGGGGCACGTGCCAACGGACGACATGGAACGCGAAGCGGTGACTTTGATTCGGATGTTCGGCCGCCAGCCTGGTGCGGTCTATCCCAATGGTGAGTCAGAGGACATTGCCTTTGCAATGCCGGAAGGTCCGCCGTCGGATTTTGGGGAGTTTCATGATGCCAATGTGATGGTGCTGAATTCGAAATCAAAATTTCGACCATTCACAGTGGGCTTGCCGTATGGCGTCAAAGTTCAGCCGTACGGTTGGGAAGACGATGAACGATTTCCGTTTGCAACGTGGACCGGGTACGAAGATCAGAGCATTGGCTACGTGTCGGCCATTGGGCACATGGTGAACTGGTGGCATTTTCGACGAACGGAAAAGACGATCGAACAGGTCTATCTGCATGGGATGACAGACGAACAGGATCCGTCGGCCGAGATCCTGCCGCTCGCCTGGTCCTGGATCGTTCCCTCAGAACTTCAGTGGCCGGGTGCAAAGTTGTCACCCAATGACAGTGCCGGGCGTTACGGCCAGTTCACCTATGATCAGACTCAGCGAGCCTACGTTGTTCCAGCAGAAGCTATTCGCAACGAGAAGGTCGTGTTTTCATTGGACGCAATCTACGACGACGAACATCTTCAGGGGACGATGTGGATTGCGAAGCCCGCTTTCGTGATTCCCAACTGGAAGCATGATGCAGCTGTTGTGCTGACGGTTGATGGAGAAAAGCTGAAGCCGGGAAGCGACTACCGAAGCGGCATCGAAACGACTTCAACCGGCAAGAACCTGGTCATTTGGATCAACCGCACCATCGACCTGAATTCCCGGGAAGAGCATCGAGCCGAGTTTACGATCGAACCTCGCAAATCGAGGTAGACACTCGATCGCACAAGTGATTGCACCCAGCCTGCCAAGTTGCCCCGGCGATCGACGCTGTGAAGGAATTTGTAGCGGAACGGCGCAATTCGTCCGGTGAACCATGACGCAGACTCACCGGAGGGCTCGCGCCCGGACGCTATTCGCAGAAATCCGGAGCAGTCTCCGGCGTCGTTCGAAGCAGTGACATGACCACCGAAGTTGCGGCAATCGCTACAATGATGGCGAGGCTGACCGCCACAGGAACGTGGAACAGGTCGATCATCAGCATCTTGATTCCAACAAAGCCCAGGATTGCTGCGAGTCCAGTCTGGAGATACTTGAAACGGTCCATTAGACCGGCCAGAGCAAAGTAGAGCGACCGCAAGCCAAGGACCGCGAACGCGTTCGACGTGAAGACAATGAAGGGATCCCGAGAAATCGCGATGATCGCGGGAATCGAATCCACCGCAAACACCAGGTCTGACCACTCTACGAACAGGAGCACCATCAGCAAAGGCGTTGCCATGCGTCGCCCGTCTTCGACAACCACGAATCGATCATCGCGATAAGACTCTGTCATTGGCACCAGTCTGCGGAAGAATCGAACGACCAGATAGTCCTCTGGACGAATCTCACTCTTGCCCGACTTCAGCATTCGGATCGCTGCGATGATCAGGAGAGCACCAAAGACGTAGATCAGCCAGTGGAACCGATTGATCAGACTGACTCCGGCGAAGATCATCACAATTCGCATTACCAGAGCACCAAAGACGCCCCAGAACAGGACTTTGTGTTCGCAGTGTCTTGGAACCTTCATTGCGGAGAAAATCAGCGCGAAGACAAACACGTTGTCGATGCTCAGAGATTTCTCGATCGTCCACGCAGTCAGAAATTCCATCGCTGCTGCTGGCCCTGAGACCATCCGAAGACCAAACGCAAACAGGAACGCCAGAGCCACCCAGACGAAAGTCCACATCATGGCTTCACGAAACCCGACGATGTGGGACTTGCGGTGAAAGACCCCAAGGTCAAGCGCCAGCATGCCGACAAGAAACGTGCCGAATCCCAGCCATGCCATGTACGAAAGTTCCATTGCGACAATCTGCTCCTAAAGAGGGCTGAAAAGCCCTTGAGTCAGGGAGCCTGCCAGCTCGTAGCCAGCCCCCACTCGTGTTATTCGCTTGCATCAGACCAACACGCACCGTGCGCGTCGGTTGCAGAGCAAGAACCCATAGTTGCCTGAGAATTCCTGATTAAGTGTCCCGATCTTCAGCACCACCTGTGCTCTCGAAGATGCTCATCGCACAGGTGGTGTGCTTCCAGCGTATTGTTGCTGGGGAGTTCTGTTTATCGAGGTTCCCCGGACATTGAGAGTCCCTGGCGATCACGACTCTTCTGCAATCGACGGGCAATTGTGCGAGCCGCCCGATCTGCGGCGGCGGTGATGGATGCCTCCACTGTCTCACCCACTTCGTTCACCAAAACCTCACGACCGGACCTCATTGCCACCTGCAGACGACACTGCAAATCGCAGCCACCACGAGGACCGTTCAGATCACAGATTGTGACCTTCACTGTTCCAAGGTGCATTTCAAAGCGACCAAGAGCAAATTCCAGACGCCGCGTGATGAGGCTCTTCTGCTCGTTGTTCAGGGTCACGTTGCGCTCAAAAACTTCAATGTCCATGTGTCCTCTCTCCTCTTTCTGTCTGACGATTACTTCAGGAAAAAACTGCTCAATGTCTATGTGAAGGGCACTCTTCGCTGATCCGTTGCGACCAGCTTTCAGTCACCATCGCCATCGTGGATGCACAGCCAGTTCTGTTTGTTGAACCGCATAGCGTCCGTGTGGTCAACCCCGGCAGAACTGAGACGATACAGAAGCAACTGATTTCGATCATTCAGCGACGTTCGATGCGGCACTCCACGGTCCATTCGATGGACCGGTACAGTTCTTAGTGCCGCGTCTTCTGCCATATGAACAAGCGAAATCCTCTCATGCCGTCGTTTTCGCTGTGGTGTTGTGAGTTCTTCGATCATGTCGCCCTCCTTCTTATTGGTTCGACTAAAGGATAGGAGGGAATCGAGGATTGACTATTTCAAAGTTCCGCCTGGATGTATCGGGAAAACGGATAGGTGGTTACCTTCGTGCTCCGCAATGCGCAAAAAAAATCCGTGGCCCGTCAATGACGAACCACGGATCGAGTAAGCTACGAATTGATTGCCTGGAGAAACTGGCAAGATTCAAAGTTCGAAGGAATTCCACAAACTACTTCGCGTCAGATCGAAAACGATAGAGGCTGCCAAACGGCGTTGTGAAATACAGTTCTCCGGACTGGTCAGCGCCGAAGCTCATCATCGGGAGGTTTTCACCCGTCAGCGAATAGTTGCCTTTGACTTTGCCGGCCTTGACGTCGTAGTCCAGTGCCCAGAGACGTCCGGAAACATAGTCGCCGTAGACATACTTGCCGACCAGCTCAGGAACGCGAGTCCCGCGATAGACTGTTCCGCCCGTGATCGACTTGCCAATGTCGTGGTGATACTCAAACACTGGATCGATCAGGTCTTTGCGGTCGACATCTTTTCCATCCGGGCGGAACCAGTGCTTGCCTTCGCGGACGTTCCAGCCGTAGTTGCCGCCTTTCTGAATGATGTTGATCTCTTCCCAGAGATTCTGTCCGACGTCGGCGGCCCAAAGGTCACCTGTCTTTGAATCGAACGACAGACGCCAGATGTTTCGAACACCATAGGCATAGATCTCCGGGCACGCTTTCGCCGTCTGGCCCCGAGGCCCCACAGGAACTTCCGTCTTGATGAACGGATTGTCTTTGGGAATCGCATAGGCCAGATCACCATCGCGATGATCGACATCGATGCGAAGAATCGATCCGAGCAGAGTCGTCAGGTTCTGACCATTGCCGTTCGGGTCATTTCCGCTTCCGCCGTCACCGAGTGCGATGTAGAGAAAACCATCGGGGCCAAACTCAATGGTGCCACCGTTGTGGTTCCAGAATGGCTGAGGAATCCGCATCAGCACTTCTTCGGATTTATCATCCACGTGATTCGGATCATCTTTTGACACCGTAAAGCGGGAGACGACGGACAGGTGTGGTGATTCGTTCGAAGTGTAATACAGGAAGAACTGTCCGTTCTGCTTGTACTTCGGATGGAAGGCCATCCCCAGGAGACCTTCTTCATTCTGATTGTCCGCATACACGCAGCGTTCGTTGATGTCGAGGAACACGGTTGCTTCTTCGCATTCCTGATCGTTCGGGAACACCTTAACCACACCGTCCTGTTCCGCCACGAAGACGCGATCCGATCCGTCATTCGCATGAGTCACCACGATCGGGCGTTCGAACGTCAGGTTCGGAAATGCTCGCTCCGCAGACACAGGAAGCGGTTTGTCGGCGGATGGACTGGCATCCTGAGCCTGGGCATTCAGAGATGTCACCAGGAGGGCAACAGGGAAGATCAAACTTCGCTGCAACAATTTCATGCGATCCACTTTCATTTTCAGGGCTCTTCGAAGTGCGAGTCAGGCGATGGGTGCTGCTTGAGCCGTGCAGCAACGCCTAAGAACGGTGAGACTCGCATGGTAGTGGCTGCACCCACATCTTGCACGCCGCAGGGCATCTCGACGGAGCATGCAAAGCACTCGTACAAACCCGTATCCCGAACCTGATGCTGGTACATCGTTTGAATTTGCGGGCAATACGCTGGGCTCCCGCATTGCCACCAGCCTGTTGGGCTGGGCATACCCGCCTTTGCGGCAGCACGAGGGAGGGAGCCAGGCGGGCATTCCCCATGTCCCATTGCTTCATCCGCTACAACCCCATGGTTTTCTCTTCTCTTCCCAATTTGCCTTATGAGAAATCCAAACTCGCGTTCAGTCCTTCAGGGCGGCTTCGATAACGATCCTTCTTAGGGGCAACAGACTGGGGTGGCCCATCTGAATCGGTGTTCTGATCACGTCGTGAACATCCGATTTCGGTGTCCTCATTCTTCAGACAGTGACACGAACAAATCCTGTTCAGGATCTAGAAACTCATGAAGCTGGAACATCTGACTCTGTGGAAACGAATGGCTGCCGGCTACGTCGTGGTCGGAGCTCTCGTCATCGTGTGTGGTGCGGCCAGTGCCTTCGGGATCTTCTCACTCAGTCGGCTGATCTCGCGACTTTCCGGGCCAGCCTGGACGACTGCCGACGGAGCGATGATGACATCGATCGGTATTCATGGACAGATGATTGCGGCCTCAAACATTCTGGATGGGGTTGATCCCTCGACGAATAAGGAAAAATTGGAAGAGAGCCGCAGTTACATGCGAGACAATCTCGCACGAGTCGCTGGTGCGGGGCTGCTTGAAAGCCGCAAACTGGAAACACTCAACGGCTGGACGACGAAATACGAAGACACTTTGACAAGCCTGCTAGCCGTCCATGAGCAATATGAACGAGCCAAGGCGACGTTCAAGACCAAGGCGGAAAGCTTCATGAAGGTCAGTGAGCATCTTGAAGTGATCGGTGACTCACAGGTTGAAAGCCTCGAAGGAAACCCGGACACAGCATTCACCTGGAATGGCGGAATCGGTGTTCGATGGGCGGCCGCAGATGGTGGGATGGAAGCCAGCATTGGCTTTCTGACGCAGCTGTACTACCTTGAACAGCTGAATGCCGGACACAACGTCAACGACGCTATGAAAGAGATCCAGGAAGCTCGCGCGTTCCATCGTGAAGCGATGGATTCAATGCTCGCCACTGGAACATTCGATGTCGCGTTCACAAATGAAGATCTTGGTGGCCAGTATGCGGGACAAAAAATGGCCGATGTTTGCCGCAGTCAATTCGACGAGTCCGCGGCGGCGATGGATGACTATATCGCTGCTTACCAGAAAATGCAGAGTGCCAAGAGCGAGTATCTGAATGTCTCCACTGAACTCCTGCGATTTGCAGGAGAAATCGAAATCGCAGCCGACGATTGTGTTGAAGAAATCCTCGCTGGAGTTCGCTGGTCTCAGGTGATCGCAGCGATGGCGATTCTCGTTCCTCTTGCGGGCTGCCTCATCACCGCCTTCATTCTTGGTGTTCGTGGTGCGAAAGCTGTCGCAACACCAATTGAAACAGCTGTTGATGCACTGCGAGTGACCACCGGTACCGCAGCCTCCGCGATCACTGAAATGACTTATTCCATTAGCACGATTGCACGGAACACGGAACGTGCGGCCAGTGTTTCACGCGGAGCGTCGGAAGTCGCAGACCGCGGTCGCACATCTGTCACCAGCCTCGGCAACGCTGCCGAACAGATTCATGGTGTTGTCGCTCTGATTGAGAGCATCGCCGGCAAGACGAATCTTCTTGCACTCAATGCCACAATCGAAGCCGCTCGTGCCGGGGAATCAGGTAAGGGATTCGCTGTCGTCGCCAACGAGGTCAAAGCTCTTGCTCGCCAGACCAGCGAAGCCACACAGGAGATCCGAGCACGCCTGGATGAGATGCGAGCCGCTACCGACACCACGGTCAGCGACATTAACCAGATCTTCCACGTGATCAGCGAAGTGGATTCAGTGAATCAGGAAATTGCTCGAGCAGCCGACGAACAGCGACTTGCCACCGGCGATATCTCACGCTGCGTGCAGGAGACGACCAATGCGGCTGATGCGGTGACGCGAATCGTTCGAGGGAACACGACGACTGTTGCCTGATCATCCGACTCGAGATCAATCAAACACAAACGGCCTCAGGAAAACCTGAGGCCGTTTTGCTATTGGAAGTAGATAAGCACATTCAGTTCAATGGAACAATGATTGTCTGCTGTTTCGCAACCCGAAACGTAAGTGAGGGATCAATGAAGCGGCTTGAATCGCAACGATCCCTCGCTGACGCCACGGGTTACGATGGAGTAATGATTGCCTGCTGTTTCGCAACCCGAAACGTAAGTGAGGAATCAATGAAGCGGCTTGAATCGCAACGATCCCTCGCTGACGCCACGGGTTACGATGAACCAGGACTCTGCTAGATGATTGGCTCTGTCGCCTTCACTCCAAAGCGGACGGCCTTGATGTGTTCTTCCAGCTCATCTTCGTCCTGAAGTTCCGGGTCTTCCATGAACTCCCGGCGATGGTATTCCACTTGCTCATTTGGCGTATTGTGACGCATCTCGTCGTCGCTCAGTCGATAGGAAGTTGCGTCTTCCCGAACGAAGAACATTCGGAACCACAACATCTGTTCCACGTTCTTCTGAGGTGAGCACAGGCGAACTTTCAGCCCCTGCTCGTACCACTCGAACAGCATCCCGAAAAATCCGCTGGGAATGTACTTCACTGACGTCAGGTCAACGCCGATGGCCCGAAACCCATCTTTCTCAATCAATGCGGACAGAGCTTCGCGAAGAAGAGCCAGATCGGCTCCATCCCAGATTTCCATATCGTCCAGAGCGACGACCGCGAAATCACCCTCGATTCGAACACTGAGACGCTGCTTTTTTCGGGAACTCATGAAAGCTGCTTTCGGACTTCCTGATTCAGGAACATTCAACCTTGCCACCGTGTGAGGAGATCTGAACGGTGATGCAAAGTGTGAACCGAAAGTAGACGAATTATCCCGGCCTGGCCTAACGCACTTCCAAGTCCTTTCCTGGTAACAGTTTAGAAATCGATCCGCGGCAAAACTCGGGATGATGTTGCCAAAACAACACGTTGCACGCTCGCAACACGGCGCTGCTGTATGTGGCGGAACATCAACAGACGACGGTCTCAGGCAACAGATTCACTCTGCTACCGACGCATCAGTCCGCTGCCGGAACGCCCGGACCGAGAGGCTGGTCTCCAGCTTCGGCGAGTTCCATTTGAAGGCTGTGCCGGCTTCACGGTTGGCCCTGAGGTCGAAGCCGGGCCTGGCACGGGTTGAGACGCAGGACTAATCTCAGGAGCCACCTTGCCCCCTTCCGTAGACCCGTTCTCTGTCTTCGCAGCCGTTGAGACTTCCTGGACAGAAGGAGTGCTTTGGCTGACAGACCGAAACACCGCGGCAAGCGGCTGGGGCATGATGACCGTATCCACAGGACGATCGAATCGGGCATCGGCTACTGGTCCGGAGGACGAACCAGGAGAAGCGGATACCACCGAATCAATTGGTGGTGAAGGACTGATGGGCTCAGCCGGGGCTGGCAGCACAACGGTAGGCGACTGACTCGCAGGTACCGGATCCGGTGTCGGTGGAGGGGATACTTGCGGTGCCGCAGGTGTTGGCATCAGAGCAGGGGCTGCAGTCGTCGAAGTAGGTTTCTCTCCGGCCGTTCCCACGGCGGTAGGTGCCGAAGTCGTGGGCGAAACAGTCGCCGGGGCGGCTGGTGTTGGCGATTGGCTCGCCGGGGTTGACTTTTCTTCCGCCGGTTTCTGAACGGGAACTGAAACTGCTGGAACAGTAACAGTCACCTTTGCCTCATCAGGTTTTGGAACCGCGTCTTTCGCAGGGCTCTGTGCTGACGGGATTGTAGGAGCCGGGGGCTGCACAACCAAAGGCTTCACCGCCGGTGATGGAGTCGTTGCTTTCGGCGCTTCCCCAGCCGGCGCTGTGCCTTTTGGCGAAGTCACGGCTGCCGGGGCCGCTGGCGAACCGCTGTTTCCAGGGACGCCGGAGGAAGGTACAGGCGGTACAGGACCAGGCTTTCCTGCGGTTGCGGGGCCGAGAGTCTTTGAGTTGGAGACCGATGTAGCTGTCTCTGGCTTCTTCGCCATTTCCTTCACGCCCGTCGGAGCGACTCTCTCAAGATAGATCGAAAGTGCATTCGTTGCGTGATACAGCGGCGAACAGCTGACGTAGGCTTTTCGGTTGTTCATCAAATCGTTCGCGGTCTTCTCAATCGCCTTGCGGACCCAGGGTTCCTTCAGCTGTTCCTGTGAGACGGCCATCATTAGAAACTCAAGCACGTGTCCTTCACTCGCCATCCGTTTGTCAAAGTCCTGTTTGTATTCCTTCTGCTTGAAGAAGGCAGAGGACAATGAGCCGTCGTTATTTCGGAGAAGCCGTGCAGTTTCGATGTAGCGTTTGATCTTCTGATCCGCTTCCAGCCAGACGCCTCGAAGCGGTTTGCCGGTACGCAGATAGACGTTGCGAGCTCGCGCGAGAGCGAAGAGACCGTGAGTACCGCCACAGGGTGAAGTTGGGCCTCCAACCTTCTTGCCGGTCTCAATCTGAACGAGCTTCTCAATGCTCCACTGTTCGCCGGCCGCATTCACCCAGGTTGCGTCAGATGGCAGATAGGTGGAAAGTGCCCAAAGCGTCCACGTCACTTCTTCCTTGGCATTCACAGTCATCTGCGCGTTCTTCAGCATGTCCCGCATCGTGATGGGACCCTGCGGAGTCGCAAACTGCTGATCCAGTGGAATGTTGCACATCGACAGGATGGCAAGAAACTGGTTGATGTGTCCTTCAAACCAGTATGGCTTGCTGAACGGGTGAGCTCGACCGCCATGCGGTGATTTCTGGAACCACGATTCGTTCATGTAGGTTGGACCTGTGTAGATCCAATCCAGCCCATTGATCGCCTGACCGTTGTGACTAATCAGGAAGTCCTGACGAAGCCCAAGCAGACCGTGCATGATCTGCCATGGAGTGTGTTCTTTTGTTGACAGAAGGCGACGGCGCTGTGCTTCGCGGGTTTCCCAGACGAACTTCACGAGCGAGTCAGTCGACTCGGAGATCTCTTTTGA
>JAEUII010000009.1 GCA_016795145.1 Planctomycetaceae bacterium | reverse complement strand
AGCATCTTCAATGGACCACGACAGCCAAAGCGTCGGATTTACTCCTGTTTGCCATCCCGCCCCAAAAGCGATCAGCAGCAAAACCCCTTCGAAGATTCCTCCGCTGGTCAGGAACTGCACATGAGTCATCTCAGGCTGCTGGCGAGAAATGTGAATCGCTCCCTCAGTGAACAACTGCCAGGAAGAATCGACAAGGCACAATCAGACTCCCGATGTCGCCGCCCTCGTCCACAGAATCACACCTCTGCCGATCGCTGAACCGACCAGAAATCGCTCGGCAACATGGACCGAAATCCTTCGGGCTTGAGTGCAAGCACAGAGCAGGTCAGTTCCGGCAACAACCGTTCCACCGTACTGCCTGGCAGCAACCCCGACACGCCCGTCTTGGACGATGTCCCCAGCACGACCAGATCGGCCTTTGATTCGGCAACCGCCGCCAGCAGCACAGTGTCTGGTGAACCTGTCTGGACCTGTGTTCGAATACCAAACGGCAACGTTCGATAATCGGTCTCGGCAAGCTGTGCCTGAATCTTCGCTTCAACATCCGCTGCGGATTCCGAACCATCGGCCGCATGAACCACGTGCAGTCGAGCATTCAGCAGCCGAGCGAGCCGCACCGATGTCTGAATCACATCTGCTCCAACGGGTCCCAGATCCGTCGCTGCGACAATGTCGGTCGAATCATTGTCATCGATACGAGGCTTCAGGATCCAAACGGCGGTTGGAGACAGTCGAAGCAGTTTGAGCCCCGTACTTCCAAACAGAACTCGTCGCAGAGATCCAAGGTCGCGAGTCCCCACGATCAAGAGGCAATCAGGGCGATTTCCAGCCGTACGAATCAGCTCCTCCCATGCGTCGCCAGAACGAATCTGAAGATCCACCGGACAATCCCCTGGAGACATTTCGCTCTTCAGTTCCTCCAGCAGTGCCTGTGCAGAAGTTCGATCAGAAATTGCCTGTCGTTCCGCTTCGTCCTGAGAACCAAACCATCCTGCCTTTGGCCTGGGAAGCACGCTGACAAGGGTCACCGGAATGCGTGATGAGCCGGCCGCCTGAAACGCGTGCTGGACTGAGAGACGACTCGGGAGGCCCAGTTTCGCAGCCTTCCAGGGACGTTCCGCAGGCATCTCTACGCCAACGACGATACGTCGAATCTGAAACATTTCTCTCTCCTCAGACAGCGAATTCTCTGTTCATGAATCCAAAGGATACCGTTTTGGGAGCACACTGGCATCCCAGGGAGGAACTTCTAAGATGCAGTAAAGGTGAGAAGAACTTTCAGGGGTATCCAACAGGATGGCATTCGTCTATTTGTTTCTGGCTGCACTGCTGGTGCTGCTGAACGCTTTTTTCGTGTTGGCAGAGTTTGCCGCCGTCAAGATGCGACCCTCCAGAGTCCGCGAACTTGTGAATGACGGGGTTCGAGGTGCCATAGCGGCCAAGCACGTTCAGGACCACCTCGACGAGTACCTTTCCGTTTGCCAGGTCGGGATCACGTTCACGTCGATTGGCCTTGGGTTCGTCGGCGAACCTGCCATCGTCCGATTGATTGAACCGCTGCTCGTCTGGACCGGGGTTTTTGCTCAGCCAAGTTCCGCACCGGAAGCTTCAGAGTTCCAGTTCTTGTCGACTCACGCCGTTGCCTTCGCACTCAGCTATCTCATCATGAGCTATGCGCACATTTTGATTGGCGAACTTGTGCCGAAGTCGATGGCGATTCGCCGGACCGACCGTTCTGCTCTTTTGACATCCCCACTGCTTCGGATCTTTCGAACATTGTTTGCGTTGCCGCTGTTGGTTCTGAATGGATCCGCTAACTTCGTCCTGAAACTGATGGGGCTTGGGAAATCTGGTGGTCATGAAACGCACAGCGAAGACGAACTGAGGATTCTGCTGAACCAGTCGCAGTCTTCCGGCATGATGACATTTCGAAGACTGCTGTTTCTGGAAAACGTCTTTGACCTTGGCGAGCTGATTGTACGCGACGCGATGCGACCTCGGTCTCAGGTTCGCTGCATGAACACAAATAGCAGCATGGAGGAGAACCTCCAGATTGCTCGCCGTTTTCGATTCAGCCGATACCCGTTGATTGACGGCGAAGGATTCCCGATCGGCTTTGTCCACTTGAAGGACCTGTTGCTGGGCGGAAATTCAGACTGTGACCTTCGCACTCTGGTGCGGCCCGTGATCATTGTCCAGGAGACGGCATTGCTGGAAGCGGTCCTCGCCGAGATGCAGAAGAAACGCGTGCACGTGGCTCTTGTGAGAGATGCTAACGGAGCCTGGAGCGGCTTCCTGACTTTGGAAGACGCAATTGAAGAAATCGTCGGCACGATTCGAGATGAGTTCGAAGACGAGGAGCCGGTCCACCTCGCCGACGCATTGCTCGAAGACCGAATTCACCTCAACATCGAAGCGGACAGCACAATTGCTGCCGTTCGAAAAGCGCTGTTCCAGATGAAACCGGAGTCACTGCCGATTCCCCGGGATGAAGTTGTCCGCGCCGTCGAAGAGCGTGAGAAGCTGATCGAAACGTATCTGGGTCGTCATCTTGGAATGCCGCACGCTCGATTGCAGGGCATCCAGAAAGCAATCGTGCTGGTGATTCGATCGCAGAACGGGATTCCGTACCGAGGAACCTCCGAACGGGCTCACCTGCTGTTCGTGCTGCTGACTCCCGCCGGCCAGCCTCGAGTTCACCAGAGGCTTCAGGCCGTCATCGCGACGTTGCTGGACGAGAGCGAGTTCATCCCCGAACGACTGCGAACGGCGTCTACGCCGGCCGAGGTGCTCGACATTCTCCGAACGGGCGAACAGGCGACGCTTGATTAGCGTTTCTTCGAGACAAAAACTTCGGTTTCGAAGTAGTGGATCTTGCTAAAGATCCCCCCAGTCGCAGCGCCTGTATGCAAGGTCTCACGACCCGAAATTCAAAGCTCGAAGAAGCACCGGACTAGTTCGAGAGAATCGGCCAAATCGTCTCCCTGAAACGTCGCCATGCTCCATTCCGAGAATCAATGTCCACCTGACGCACTGTGGCCAACTTCAAGTTGACCAATTGTGCCAGGATTCGTGATCCTGTACTGTTGTCAACAGGTCACTCTTCCTGCCGGTCCTGTTCGAAAGAACCTCGGAGCCCCCCGTGCGTCCCGCTCACTTGATTGTTCTGCTTGTCCTCAATTTCGTCGGCGTCACGTCTGCAACCGCAGAAGACTGGCCCTGGTTTCTGGGCACGGACCACACGGGCATTTCCGGCGAAACCAACATCGAGCTCGACTGGTCAGAATCCGCGCCGCCTGTTCTATGGAAGCATCAGATCGGAACCGGCTACAGTGCACCATCCATTCTGGGCGACATGCTGGTTCTGCACCATCGCCTGAAGGATGAAGAGGTTGTCTCCTGTCGCAAAGTCAGCACGGGTGAAGAAGTCTGGAAGCACTCGTACCCGACGGCCTTCCAGGATCCCTACGGATACAACAACGGCCCGCGCTGCTCACCTGTCCTGACGAAGGAACACTGCTATACGCTCGGCGCGGAAGGCATGCTGGTTTGTGTCTCTATGGCAAACGGAAAACCCGTCTGGCAAATTGACCTTCAGAAGAAATTCACACTGCCGGAATGGTTCTTCGGAATGGGCTGCTCTCCGATTCTGGACGGCGACCGCCTGATCGTTCTTGTGGGTGGTCAGCCGAATTCGGGCGTCGTAGCGTTCAATACAAAAGATGGTTCCATTGCCTGGCAATCCGTCGGCAAGGACACCTGGGACGGAACCAAATCCGACGACGGCGAAACGTATTCGTGGACCGGCACGGAAATGGTCGCGAGCTATTCGTCTCCGATCATTCGGGAGATTCATGGCCGTCGTCATTTGCTTTGCCTGATGCGGCAGGGACTCGTGTCACTTGATCCTGCAACGGGACAGCAGAACTTCAAACACTGGTTCCGAGCAACCGTTCATGAATCGGTGAACGCAGCACGACCGATCGTGGTCGACGATCAGATTTTCCTTTCGGCGGCTTACCAGGTGGGGTCAGAGCTTCTGAAGGTGGTTCCGGACGGCAAGTCAGTGACTTCCGTCTGGAAGAATCGTCGCAATATGCTGGCCCACTGGTCGACTCCGATCTATGCCGACGGCTGCGTCTATGGATTCAGTGGCCGACATGAGAATGAAGGTGAGCTTCGCTGCGTTCGGATTTCTGACGGCAAGGTGCTGTGGAACACGGCTGGTTACGACGGCGATCTTGGCAAGCTGCGCCGTGACCCTGCATCCGGAAATGTAATCAACATCGAGACAGGGAAGGCAATTCCCTATCCGTATTTTGGTCGAGGGTCATTGATACAGGTCGGCAAGCGATTCATCGTCCTCGGCGAACGAGGCACGCTGTCGGTCGTCGACATCAATGATAAGGAATTCGTGGAACACGGCCGCTTTTCGCTCGACGAAATTGGTTATCCGGCATGGGCCGCTCCCGTGATTTCCAATGGCCGCATGTACCTTCGCAGTGAGAACTGGCTGGTCTGCCTGAACCTTGTTCCTTCAAAATAATCCCTTACCAACTAGCTAACGGAAGGGCGCAAGCCCTCCGGTTGATGACACGCAAAACGGGCACATTCGCTCGGGAAGTTTTACAACTCACCACAAGCGGGACACTTTCGTTCCCTGCTCCTTCTAAAGACACTGCGAGCCGACCCATGAAAAGCCATGAAGTGGACTATCAGATTTTTGGCGACGACATGCAGCTTGTTGAGGTCGAGCTTGATCCCGGCGAGACCGTTATCGCAGAAGCCGGTGCCATGAACTATGTGGAAGACGGCATTCAGTTTGAAGCAAGAATGGGTGACGGAACGGAGCCAAATCAGGGATTCATGGGAAAGCTGCTGGGGGCCGCCAAACGAAAGCTCACCGGCGAATCCCTGTTCATGACTCATTTCACGAATCATGCCAGCCAGAAACG
>JAEUII010000436.1 GCA_016795145.1 Planctomycetaceae bacterium | reverse complement strand
TGATCTCATCAAGTGCCTTGCGGACGATATCACGCAGTCCCAGGACCGAACACCGATTCGCCAGTTCCTGAAGCTGTGAGTCCGTCAGCTTTGTCAGAACCAGTCGCTCGTACGACAGAGCCGGCATCGCTGCAACGACCGCACCTTCCGGAATTTCCATCGGCTGTCGTGCAGGCAGCCCGAGTCGCGTTCGCAGTGCATCAAGGTCCGGCGACTGATCGAAGCGGCCTGCAATCGACAACATGACCAGCAAAGCCCCCGCCAGTTTCTTCTGCAATGAGGCATCGCCAGCGGCTTCCAGAGCTGTCTTGCCACCGAGTGCTGACAGTGGGAGGCTCAGCCACTGCTCAATTGCAGCAGGTTCCATCTGTCGCGTCAGTGTCCGGAATGCCTTCTGAGTCAGACCTTCCGGGCAATAGAAACGCCGATCGAACGGCCGCGCCTGGGGTCGTTCAAACTCAACCGTCTCACGCTTTTCCTGATCACCGCGAGTCACGATCAGATCACCAGCGAGCGCTCGCAGTTTGACGATCGCTGTATCAATGTTGTTCTCCACCGTCGTGACGACCAGGAACGGCTGTGTCGTGTCGCCTTCCGAGGCTTCTTCGTCGTCGACGATATCAAACAGATCGACGTCTGCGACAGATTCCGGAATCTGGCTTGCTTCGGTAATCGCCGAACCAGTGATGTCCGAATTCAGCATGACAAATTCAGCCACATGCTGAGTACCGTCATGATGATGACATTCGCTGTGGTCGTGCGTATCGTGACGACGAATCGTTGGATCGGATTCCAGGCGAGTCAGCAGTTCCGAAACGGACTGCACTTCCAGCTTCACAGACAGAGTGGAATATCGCTCTTCGGACAACTGGAGGTCAAGCTGCTGTGCAAGTGCTTCTGCATCTGTCGCCACATCGAAGTCGGACAGCAGTGACGCCGCATGGTGCAGCGACGAAGCGGCTTCGCGCAGACGACCGTCCCATGCCTGACACAAACCAAGGTTGAACCAGACAGATCCTTCGGTCGGGAAAGCATCGGCAAGACGATTGTAAATGATGGCCGCTGGTTCCCAGCATCCCAGAACGCTTAGCTTGCGAGCTCGCAGATCCTGCTGAGTCGCGTCGTCGTTGAAGTTGACCGGCAGCAACTGATACGCACTACGAAATGGAAATGGCAGAGACGCTTCAGATTCAAAGCTGACCAGCTGCAGAACCAGATTGCGCTGACGTTCGCCCGTCGACATTCTGACGGCCAATGCCAGGTGTTCTCTGGCCGACATCAGACAGCCGGATCGAGCCATCATGGAGGCGATCAAAGCGGCCAGATATGCCACGGCGAGCGGGTTGGATTTCGCACAGAGCTGAAACGTGCGATGCAGCAGTCGTCGTGATGCATCGAAGCCATCTTCCTTCAGGCAGATTTCTGAAAGTGACGCGAGCACATTGGGCTGGTCGGGATGAGCCTTGAGGTAGTCGATGCAAACCTGTCGAGCTTCCTGTGTCTGTCCAAGCTCAAAGAGTGTGCCGGACAGTTCGCGGACCAGAACGTCTTTGTCGGGATGTTTTTTCAGCAGGTCTCGAAAGACGCGGGCGGCGGCTTCCGGCTGGTTTTCACGAAGGCGGAAAGCCTTCTGAAGTTCGGTCAGGATATCGCCGCAACAGAATTTCAGCTTCTTGCCGCTGCCGCAGGGACACATCGAGTACGGATCGTTGGCCATTCAGGCACCCCAGTGGAATGAATTTTCTGAGTAAAATGTTTCAATAATCCTGCCCCCATTGGTGAACCCAATCGGTTCAGGCGAGTGTTTCCGGTGCCCGCGAACATCACGCAGGCGGTGGAATGGTAAGGAAGCCCGGACGACGCCGGAACTCCAGAATTCTCAAGATGTTAACAGATTCTGCGTCTCCTGGCACTCCGCCCGACTGACCAGACCCGCGACATCCCTCGAAAACAGCCCGTTTTGGTTCATGAAGTGAATTCGAAACGTGTTCCAATGATCTCCTGCGGTTTCCGGCCAGGACATTTGCCTCGCCTGGGCCGCTCGGCGCAGCGGCGGCTGTAGCTACAGGCGAGCGGGGCGACGTCAGTCCCCTGATTGCGATTCTGCTGTTCTGACAGAAAAATGTTGGGCAAAAACATGGCGAGCGGTGCGGTGTCAACGTTGTCAACCCACCGGTACACCTGCTTGTTCCGCCACGACCGATCGGGCAAAAAAATGCTGGGCAAAAAAATGCTGGGCAGAAAAATGACGGGCACGACTAGCTCCGGAGCCTGATTCACCACACGGGGCGAGCCCGTCGGGGTCTTGCGTTGGGCCGTACGTTTGTGGCAGCTAATCGCGTCTAGCCGTGAACCACTGGCTCCGATGGGACAAGCCCATCGGTGGCCAATTCTCCCGCCCCCAGTCGGCTTGCCCGACTGGAGCGCGCGGTTCGCCAGCTAGATCGCAACACCGCAAATCCACAGCTCCCAGACGGGCTTGCCCCGTCTGAAGCCGAGGTTCGCACGCTACCTGCAGAGCCCGATTTCTTCACACACTCTGCTCACCAAGACGGGTGAGCTCCCAAACCCAAACCACAAGGCGAGCGGTGAGGTGTCAACCCACCGGTACAACAAGCGTTTTCTTTAAACTCTGTTCGGACAAAAGAATTTGGGCTTGAATAACAATGCGAATGAGTAACATGCCCCGGTGCAACACGCCCCGGTGCCATCCACATTGATCCCTCACCCTCCTGAGCCTGAGGCGCTAGCCGAAACCCCGAACGGGTTCACCGCCCGGCAACTTCCAAATCCGCTGCACCCGGAAAAGAACTCAGGGCAATCGTGGCAGTTGGAAGTCTGTTGCAGAAGCGTGCGGCATTGACAAAATGATCAAGGCTGTAGGTGGATGGCCCCGGATCTTGCCGCCCCGGATCTTGCACGGACAGAGCGGATTTCATGGATGCTGCAAGTGCCCCATTCAGGACACGGTCCAACGACGGACCCAAAGGCGATTCCGGTGATGGGATCGTATTCGCAGACATACCAAGTAAAGCCGCCATCTGGCGTGAACCACTTGAGATGGAAGATAGGATCTTCCTGTTCGGCAGTCACACGAAGAGCGTAGTGGCATGGATTCACTTGCATTACGATAAAGTTTGGGTTTCCAACTTCACTTGGGACAGTGAAGCGGATAAGGATGTCTGGTTGAAATCAGAGCACCAACTGCTCTGTGTATTGCATAGGGCGGGTTTTACGAACCCGCAACTTGAGATTGTGGACCTGGGGAAACGGTATGTGTTCGTAAGCCGAGAGTCTGAAACTGTGCTAGAAGACGCGCATCAGGACAGTACAGGAAGAGGTGATTTCTCGCGCGACTGAGCGCCACGTACAGTACTCGCTGCTCCTCAATGTCGGGCGCCGGAGACAGGATATGAGCGGCATGCCCGCGTCCGAGGATGACAAAAACAGCGTCGGCCTCCGAACCTTTCGCCTGATGAATAGTTCTCATGGTGCGCGTTTCATCGGGAACCCTGAGCGCTAGCAGAAGATCGCGGTAAGGAACGTGTTCAGCTGCCGTTCTAAATGCGCCCGCTCGAACCGCTTTCAGCCGGAGTCCATCGGCAAACCCCGGCACCTGTGCGACAAGCCGCTCGTAGACGGTGTATGTCGAGAGCGCGTTCAATTCAGCGTGATTCGACACCAAGTATTGCAGCAGGGACATGGCGACACTCCGTCGTAGCACGATATCCACCGCCGGAGTGAATTGGAGCGGGTCACGAAAGCCGTTTCTGGATGATATTCCTTGAACGAGGCGTTGCACTGCGGTGTCGTAGATGCCTCGTCGGAACAGGTCTGTGGCCGTTGCCAGATTTAAAAGAAACCGCATGCGGTCGGTATCGGCTCCGGACAGCACTTCCCATGGGTCATCATTGTTCACGTTCCCCTCGGCAGCTCTGCGTGCCAGCACGATGTCGTCGTGTTTGCGTCCAAGGACCAGTATTCCGACGTTCTCCGGTACCTGCGTTGCAGCATGGACTATGGCGGCGCCGAGGTCGCCTGCGTACACAAGTGGGGCTGTCCCCGCCTCGTTCCGGAGCCCTGTCTGTTGTAACGCGTCTGTTCGAACTTTGTTGAGCAATCCGATGATTGCGTCCGTGCTACGGCGGTTCCCTGATATTTCGTAACTCCGGAAACTCGGCAGCTGAAAATTCCGGAAGTGCGTTGGGCTCGCGTCGATGAAGCCGTAAATGGCCTGCTCAGGATCTCCAATGACGCCAACAATAGTACCCTCCGCTGCGAGCCACGTAACAATGGCCGCTTGGACCGGCAGCGTATCCTGGAATTCGTCGATGAAGACGTAGGGGAACCGGTCGCTGAGGAATCTCCGCAGCAACGGAAACTCATGGAGGAGGCGAAACGAGAGGTAGAGCACGTCTTCATGGTCAATGTTGCCTTCCTTCCAGAAGAGGGTTTTGTATGCGAGTATGCTTTCGTGCGTGAGGAGTACCTGAAGACTGTTTTGGACCGGAGAAACGGTCGTCGCGTACGTCGGCTGGTTGTTGGTAACCCTGACCGTCAAGGATTGAAGACAATTCTTCAGACGTTCGAGCGTAGCATCTTGATATAGGACGTTTTGCTTTCCGTGCGTCTGCAGCCAGGCTTTCAGGTGCGTATAGACGGGGAAGTGCTCCCCGTGCGTGTCGACGAGGTGGTGGGCGATGAGTGGAGTTCGATCTGCGGAGGACAGCAGATGCGCGTAGGGGCGCACAATATGGCGGAACAGGAAGCTGTGGATCGTGGATGCGTCCACAAGGTTGGCAGAGGTGCCCAAATCCGCGACTAACTCGCGGACGGCGACATTCGTGTAGGAAATGACGCCGATGTTGGACGAGGGTGGCAGTCGTTTCGAATGTGACGCGACGTGGACGATATGGCGTGCAAGCCAATATGTTTTACCCGCTCCCGGGCCTGCAACAACTCGGAAGTGGTGCTCTGTGTCCGGCAGACGCTCGTCGGATTGGAGAGGAATCACTTGATTCATGGGCCACCTGCGGGAGCGGCCTGCGGAGCGGGACGAGGGGATATGACCCACTGTAACGCATCATGTATGTATGGCGGATAGTTCACCTGGATCTCCGGCGGCAGTGTCCGAATGCAATGCTCCAGTGCGAAGGCATGTTCTCCCTTGGCGTCCTTACATGCACACAGAAAGATAGCTGCGAAGCGATGCTTCTCGACATCCTGCGCAAGAGCTGCAAGGTCTGCACTCTCTTCTGCCGTCAGGAATTCCTTCAGCGAATCCGGCAGAACTGCCTGCGCTACGCACAGCGACGCCACATCGGCGGATTCCTTGACGGCGGACGTCACAATGTTCTTGCATGTGTGATTCGCCAATGCGAAGTCGTACTCAAACGTCTTGACGCCGTGAAAGACGCGAATGTCCGGGGCACCCGCGATTTGTGTCTGGAGATTGACGGCGGTCGATGAGACGGGCGCGTAATCGTACGTTGCGACATTTCGTTGCAGCGCAAACGGAAAGCACGATTTGAATCGCGGTCGTGCGGCGGCTCGCTCCTTTCGTGACGGATCCGCGTCGATGATACACGCAACACGGCGTTTGAGCGCGTGCGCTGCCCCAGCTGGATCGGTAGTGCCACCGAAGAGCGGAAGAAAGTGCTTGAACGTGACTCCGTCAACGCGGATAACGCAGACATGATGTTCATCAAGACTACAACCGTTTCGTTTGGCAAGCGCTGGCACCACCAATTGCTCCGTGATCCCCTCAACGAAGACGGTTGCCTTCGCAAACAGCATTGCCGATTTGGTGGCATCCAGATATCGCTCGACATATCCACGCGACTCCCTACCTTCATCTGTATCCGGAAATACTCCGGCAGGGTATGCGACGCCGACAGAACCGTCGTTCAGTACGGACAAGCAAATGATGGGGGACAGCCGGGATGCGGCGGTGATGTGTGTGGAATGCGTGGTCACGAAGATCTGTCGACTCTTGTTCGGTTCGGCTTGGACACGATCCACGATATGGGCGAGCAATTTGTACTGCAGTGCAGGGTGAAGATGTGCCTCCGGTTCTTCAATCAGAAGCATCGGAAAAATGGCTGCATTCTGCCCTCGCCGGTCCGAAGCGCGAAACGAAAGGCTTGCGAGGATCAGTGAGATGTACAGCAGGTTGTTGTAGCCGAGGCCGTTATGAGTGGCAGGGAAAGCAAACTGTTCCCGAGCAATGAATAGCCGGAGTGCCGCCATGAAATCGGACTCATCTACAGCACCCTGCAGCGATGGTGACCCGCTGTCGGCCGCGCCGGTGGCCTGCGCGAGTTGGAAGAGTCGCGCGGTATCCAGCCTGGCCAGGAGTTCCGTCCGCAAATCTCTCGACTTCGTTCGGAAGGACGAACGCAAGCCTCGTCGTGTCGCGTCGTCTTTCCCGACGTCGAGAATTTCTTGGAGCAGTGCGTGGAATACCGGTGTACTGCCGGCAAACATTTCGGATTCGACATCACGCAGTGCATCCAAGAACTGGCAATCGAATCTGGCTAACGATTCCCCATCGGCAACGACGAGTGTTGCCGGATTTCCGCCATAGATACGGGAGACGAATTTTGGAAGAAACTCCTCCACGACTTCAAAGAACCCGTCCCGGTTTACCCCCGCGACCGCCGTTGCAAATTCAGCATGATGCTGATCGGGAAGAAAGAACGTGTATGTGAGAGTTGCTTCCCACGCGTCTTGGAGGACCGTGAGCCATGAGGCGACGAGCGCCCGATCCGCAGGTGTATCGTTTTCGGACGAACGGAGTGTGACTGTGACTGTGATCGTCGGGGGCTCTGTGAGGGGGGTGACAAGTCGGTGAAAATCATGGAGCGTCGGACGGGATCGGCCGCGGCGTTCGAAGACGAGTGCAATCGCCCGAAGCAAGGTGGTTTTTCCCGCATTGTTCTCGCCGATGATCACGTTAAGGCCGGGCTTACAGTCGATGCTTGTGTCCAGAAAGCACCGAAAGTTCTTTATATGAATGCGTGCGATGTACATACAGATGACTCTCCGAGGGTTTATCCGGAGTGTACCCGCGAAGCACGTAGAGACACCATTGGTTCCCCCGTGCATCCGACCGGTTCTGCGAAACAACCTGTAAAACTCTGCATCGCACTCGTCAGCGATGTGCAACCGGGTCACATTGTCAGCGGAAACCATCTTTCGGCTCCAGCGCAGAAGTTCATGCGAGCGGGAATTGTCGTGATAATGCGGATCTTGGCATCCGAACTGTGGAGGGCCGCAAGCAACAGGTCTTGGTTCTCGGAAATGTTGTACGTCACAACGGTGACAGCCGATGCCGCTGCGATGGAATCGAGCACCTCTTAGTATCTACTTTCATCCTTCGTAAGGATCAGTTCTTCGGTTACATCCGGGATCGTGTAACGCATGGGAATGGCCTTTCAGTCGTTTCTGATTCAATGGCTCAAGGATCACTACAGCGGCTGCCCAGCTTCCACTTTCTCAAGTGCATATTCAAGCGGCCAGATCGCGTAGGACCGGCCCTTCACCTGCAGTTTGTCGAGCGTCAGCGCGTCGGCCTCACCACGTACCATTCGCAATTCAGTTGCCATCATCGCAGCGTCCTTTACCGCGAAGATTACGAAATCGTCCAAACCGCCCGTTGCCTTTTTGAAACGCGACGCCAGATCGGCATCGGTGAAAAAGGGAAACATCGATTTGCCGGCCGAGTCATCGAGAACAAGAAGCTTCATTGGGGATGTAAAGCTCGTTGGCTTTCCAGTGGCAACACGAGTGATCGAATCCTTATGGACGAGAGCCCAACAGGGGTAGGTGATGACGAACGTTCCGAGTTCATGCATTTGTGCGTTCACTGCCTGGAAGTGTTTTGGTACAGAGCGGCAATCCGCATACGATACCCGAAGTGAGTGGTTCCTTGCTCCCGCTGCAAGTCGATCTTTGGTTTGGGCATATGCCGTCCGGCGGCTACAGGATCGGCGGGTGAGCGAACCACGTCGTCGAAACAGTGTCTCCAAATTCGGCGGTCGGCACGGAGCTTTTCGAGCGCTACGGCTCGGGAACGTGTGAATGGTACGCTCTGGCGGTCGTTGCACAACGAGGCTGAATCCGGGGATTCGTGTGATGGACTTGAAGACTCCGCTTGTTACTCAAAACAAGCTTCACCCCAACTTTCGGGCTTTGATCACTCCCGGATTCTTCGACGAAGAGTGGGATACGCTGCACAAGTGGTCGGATGGTTTCATCGACCGCGACGGCAAGTTCGTTCGCGAATTCCAGACGACATTCAATTCCTCGTTCTGGGAGTTGTATCTTCACGCTGCGTTCCGCGAACTGGGATTCACAGCCGACTACTCATTCAATCGCCCTGACTTCGTCCTCCAGTCGGCGACAGGTGTACCGTTCGTCGCGGAGGCTGTGATTGCCAGTCACGCGGACGGGTATTGTCCGGAGTGGCGGCGGTCCCTCGACCAGTTGGTGAACGCCGAGCGGGAAGAAACGGTCCACATTGCTACCATCCGATTGGCGAGTGCAATTTGGTCAAAATACAAGAAGCTAAAGGATAGCTATGCCGAACTCGATCACGTCAAGGGTAAGCCATTTGTGATCTGCGCGGCTCCGTTCGAGCAGCCCACGTTCTTTATCCAGAACGACAATGCGCTACGACGAGTTCTGTATGGCTTTGACCAGCCTCTGTGGATTCCAACCCCAGACGGAAAGCGAATGCCGATTGGCCAGTCCTCGCTGCCTGAAATCATCAAGGATAATGGAGCGACAATCCCACTCGGCTTCTTTACGACAGCGGCGATGCCGGAAGTCAGCGCGGTCATCTTCAGTAACACGGCCACAATCACCAAAGTGCGTGCGCTGACCAAGAATGGCAAATTGAACGCCATCTTTACGGCAGCCCGGTTCAACGCGAATGGGCTCCATCCTCACAATGTCTCAAAGCCGCGACCAGAGTTCGAAGAGACATTGCTGGACGGTCTGCACGTCTGCGTCAATCCATTCGCAAACCATCCGCTCGATCTGGAGCCATTTCAGGGCCGGGAAATAGCGATTCATGTCTATGACCCGAAGTCTGGTGAATACCTCCCGTTGTCGCCCGACGGCTTTCTCTTTCAGCATGGCTCCCTTGTGATGACGTCCGGCGGTGGTGTTAACAATCTTGAGGAGATCGCGGATGACGAATACAAGCGCCCCGTGTACCCGGTGCGCAAGGAGAAAGAGCTGTTCCCCGTGGCGGGGAACGTGGCGTTCTATGTCGACAACCACCTCGCACATCACCGGGGTTGGACGATTTGCATCGCCAGGGACACGATTGATGACGACTGGATGGCGCAGGCAACGACTGGAATGCACGGAACACTTGCTGCGTACCACCAGGCCGACAAGGCCAACTTGGTTTTGGGTGAATCGTCGTATTCAACGAAGGATGATGCGTTTGCACACATTCTCAGAACGCTAGACCGACATCTGGACAAGCCGTTGATCGAAGCTCGACGAGTTGAACGGGAAAAGGCTCGAAAGTCACTGGAGAAAAAGCAGCGACGCAAGGAGAAGAAAGCGGAACGTGTGCGAAAAAAGGACTCGCGGCGGCGTTGAGACACTCTGAGAATTGCGGCAAGGGGGCTTCAGCCGGAAGATTGGTATTTGGAAGGTCAGAAACGGGGCCATCCACCCTTCTGGCACGTCGCAAACTCTTGGCAAGTTTTTCCTGACGGTTCATGCTCCGAGCCAAGCCCCTGTGCGGCGAGACGAGTTCCGGGGGGCTGCCGCTTCTATTGATTTGCGATTTGTTCTGGCTGGGCATTGTTGTGATCACGCTGTTCAGTTGGGACGCATCACATCACGGTATGTCACCCGCGGCGGAGCCACGGGGCACGATGTGTCAAAGCCGTACCGTAACGCCGCGTTCCTGCATGTAGCGTTTGGTTTCGGCGATGGTGTATGTCCCGTAGTGGAAGATGCTGGCGGCGAGGGCGGCGCTGGCGGCGCCTTGGGTGACGGCCTGGTACATGTGTTCGGGCGATCCGGCGCCGCCGCTGGCGACGACGGGGATGGAAACGGCGTCGGCGACGGCACGAGTAATCTCCAGGTCGTAGCCGTCTTTTGTGCCGTCGGCGTCCATGCAGGTCAGGACAATTTCTCCCGCGCCGAGCTTTTCGACTTCGATGGCCCATTCCACGGCGTGCAACCCGGTGGGGACTCGGCCGCCGTTGATGTGCACGTCCCAAACTTCCTTGCCGTCCTTCTGAATTCGCTTCGGGTCGATATTCACAACAATACACTGACTGCCAAAACGCAGCGCGGCGTCGCGGACGAATTGAGGATTCTTGACCGCAGTGGAATTGATCGAGACTTTGTCGCACCCGGCGTTCAGCAGCCTTCGAATGTCGTCCAGGGTTCTGATTCCGCCGCCGACGGTCAGAGGCATGAAGACCACTTCTGACGTGCGAGCCACCACGTCCAAAATAATGTCACGCTGTTCGTGACTGGCGGTGATGTCCAGGAAGACCAGTTCGTCGGCGCCCTGCTGTTCGTAGCGGCGAGCAATCTCGACGGGGTCTCCTGCGTCCTGGAGATTCACGAAATTCACGCCCTTCACAACGCGACCTGCGTGGACGTCAAGACAGGGGATGATACGCTTCGCGAGCATTGAGAATTCCGACTTTTCGTTGTGGGAACGCCTGTTTCGGGTGTCCCTGATCTGCAAACTGGTCCCGGAGCAGGACATATCTGACCTGCATGACTCCGACCGTGCAACAGTGACACCGGCTGGTGCCAGGTGTTTCGCCAAAACAGTTTTCGTCGTCACAGATTGACGTAATTTATCATGAATATTCCACTCGCCGGGTCACGCTCGGTCCTGGTTGAACTTGGACATCGAAGCTACCACATTGACATCCAGTTTCGTGGACTCGATCGATCGGCTGAGATTTTTTCTCACTGGACTGGTCTGGTGGCGGCTCCAAAGGACCTGGCCAAACAGAGATTCCTGATCATCGCCGACGCCGCTCTTCAGGTGACTCACGCGGCCCGAGTTTTCGGAAGCCTTCGCCTCGCTGGAGCGGACGTTCAGATGGCCGTGATTCCGTCTGGTGAAACGTCCAAGAGCTGGGAACAGACTCAACGGCTGTATGATGCTCTCGTGAACATGGCGGCGGACCGCAAGACGGTCGTCGTTGCCATCGGCGGCGGTGTGACCGGAGACCTCGCGGGGTTCGTCGCGGCGACGTATGCTCGAGGCTTGCGGTTCATTCAGGTTCCGACAACGCTGCTTTCCATGGTCGACAGTTCCGTGGGCGGCAAGACGGGCATCAATCATCCTCGCGGGAAGAACCTGATCGGAGCCTTTCATCAGCCCGTCGGCGTTCTGATCGACCAGGAAACGCTCGAATCGCTGCCGGATCGCGAATACCGATCCGGGCTGGCGGAAGTCGTGAAGTATGGCGTCATCCTGGATGCGGCGTTCTTTGAATTCCTGGAACAGAACATCGCCGGGCTGAATGATCGTGATCCCGCCGTTCTCAGCCACGTGATTGCCCGCAGCTGTGAGCTGAAAGCCGAGGTCGTGAAGCAGGACGAATTCGAAACGACGGGACTGCGTGCGATCCTGAATTACGGCCATACGTTTGGCCACGCGTTCGAGGCGCTGGCGGGCTACGGCGAACTCCTTCACGGGGAAGCAGTTTCGATCGGGATGGTCTGTGCCAGCCGCCTGGCCGAGAAGCTTGGGCGAATCACTGCCGTGGAGACTCAGAGGCAGATTGATCTGTTGTCGGCCCTGCATCTGCCAGTCGCAGTCCCGGAAAACCTGCGGACTCGCGGCGAAGACATCCTGAAGTGCATGATGCTGGACAAGAAGACGGAGTCCGGCGAGCTCCGGTTTGTCCTGCCTTCGCGTCTGGGACATGTCGAAACCGTTCGTGGAATCTCGGCGGACTTGGCATTGAGCTGTTTGGGGTAGTGTGAGATTCTTCGGGGCACTTCACAGAATGTTGATTGAGTGAGCCGCAAAGCGCTAGCTGCGGGTGAGTCTGCGAAAAACACGTGGAAAACACCCGCGGCTAGCGCCTTGCGGCTCAGTTTTAGGGACTCATTCAACAGCCCGCACTTCGTGCACGTGGGGTGGGCAAGCGAAGAAGGACGCACACTGAAAACGCACTTTGCGAATTCGTCGGCCGGCTTCGATAAATCTATGGAAACAATACCAAAAACGTTCGTTGACCATCGGTTCGTTTCACGTACACTCAAACCATGAGTCGCCAGGAAATCACAAAAGAGTTCGAAAAAATCCTCGTCGCTGCCGCGCGCCTGGCCGCTGACGTGTCTGCCGCTGCTGTCGTATTGCTGGCCGAAAGGGCTCTGGACTTCGCAATGCTGAAACGGGAGTCCAAAGACTTCCGGCTGATTGTGGCTTCAGACCAGAAGGAAGTCCTGGAAGCGGCTCGACAGGATGACGTCGATGTCGTCGAGATCCAGAACGAGCCTCAGACTCGCCACTTCCAGGTGTCTCAGGTGCTTCTGGAAGCCATCGCTGACGAACTTCTGCAGACCGGCGACGTCGTCGTGGTGGTTTATTCCGCCTACGAAAAAGAGATCTGCGATACGATCACCGTCGTTCGGCTGGCCGAACAGCTGTCCAAGCTGACTTCCCGCGACTTGCAGAGACTGGAAACCAAGGTTCCCCTGGAAACTCTTCGAATCGTCGTCGACCTGGCCTGTGATATCGGCCGTGAAGGACGCGAAGGGAAGCCTGTCGGAACGCTGTTTGTCGTCGGCAATCATCGCAAGGTGATGGAAATGTCGACGGAGCAGGTTCATGACCCGTTCCGTGGTTATCCGAAGTCCGAGCGATCGATTCGCAATCCTCGCGTCAGAGAGAGCATCAAAGAGCTGGCTCAGATCGACGGTGCGTTCGTGATTTCCTCCGATGGCCTGGCGATCGCTGCCGGTCGTCACCTGCGAGCATCCGCCGAGGGTCTGACGCTGTCGAAGGGCCTGGGATCTCGACACTGGGCCGCCGCGGAAATCTCCAAGGCAACGGGTGCCATCGCCATCGCCGTATCCGAATCTACGGGAACGGTCCGAGTCTTCCAGGATGGCGTCATCGTGCTGCGAATTGAACCGATGCGAAACGCCATGAAGTGGCACGATGTCACCGGCGACGGTCATCCGGATTAATTGTACCCATCACTCTCTGAGTGATGACCTGCGATTCCGCACCAATGTGCCCATCACTCTCCGAGTGATGACCTGCGATTCCGCGTTCTGCGACTCCCAGTCCACCCCTTCTGGCTTCGCCACTCTGAAGAAGCGAATCGCACAGCGTCACTCAGAGAGGGACGGCTGTTTTGGCTCAGTACCCTCTGCGGCTCGTGTAGCATCTTCTTCCATCTTCACCACGATGGGATACATCCATCGTGCCCACAGGAAATACTGAGCCACAAAGAACAGGACCAGGCCAGCACCGGTCACGACCATGAACAGTACCTGTGGAAGCACGGCCGCCACGATGGCTACGAAACACATCGTCATCATGAAGCCGACCATCAGAGCGATGGCGACGGTCGGTGGTTGCTTCGCGGGCTGTTTCATTGAATCACGCCTTCGTCGATCAGTTCCTTCAGTGTCGAATAGCGATGCTCCATGCCTTCCGTGATGTTCTCGCGAATTCGATCTTCAGTGAGCACAAAGCCGAGCATGCCGCCTGGCGGTTCAAACTCGATCTCATCCGTCAGCCGGCACAGACCAGAATCCAGCTGTTCCATCTTTTGCCGGTGAACCCAGCGCTTCAAAACTCCATCGACCATCGATTCCACAATCTCGTCGATCTCACAAATCAGATATTCGTGAGTCGCCTTCTGCTTGAACCCTAACGCGGAGATTCGAAACTCTATCTTCTCGCCTTTTGTCACCATCGCCGGCGCGTTCAGAATCTCCAGCTCCATGTCCGGATTACTGATCGTAGGCAGGTTGGCCGGCGTTCCAAGATACGCGCGAAGGGATTCCAGGGAACACGGAAGTTCAACAGATGACGAGTGTTTTGGCATGATGGCTCAAAGCATCGAATGATCGAACGGAAGCTGACTGAAGAGTCGCCGTATCATGACCGGAAACTGCGACACACGCAATTCGCATGTGCGTCGGTCGGCAATTCTCCGGCAGTCGCGGATTTCGGTCGGTGCCTATTGCCGAGCTTGCTGAGCGGCACTTTGCGGCGGTGGGGGAGTGATTAGTGATTATTGGAAATTGAAAAATGCAAAATGAGGTGGGGGTACCGGGAAGCTGACGCATCCCGCTCGCCTTATTTTTTGTCACTCATCTTTTGTCCGACACTTTTCCTCGTGGCGAATGCGTTGGTTTTGCCACGTGCACACGCGGGCTTCCGGCGCCTGCGGCACACGCACTTCGTACGTGCTACCCGACGGGGCGTTCATCAGTGCAGAATCGAAATCAGGGGACTGACGTCGCCCCGCTCGCCTTATTTTTTGTCACTCATCTTTTCTCCGACAGCTTCAGATCTCCGAGCCACTCCAGCGACTGAGTCTGCCAGGCGTCCCACATCGGTCCCTTGTATCCGTTTAGGCCGTGCCCGCCGGACGGAAGTTCCAGGTACTTCGTCTGGACACCCGCGGCTTTCAGGACTTCGTAGAGCATCTTGCTGTTCTCGGGAGGAACCGGCTTATCATCAAGGGCATGAGCAAGGAACATCGGTGGCGTTTGAGCACTCACCTGCTTCTCATTCGAAAACAGTGTGATCATTTCCTCCGTTGGGCTTGGTCCCAGAAGATTGTTCCTGGACCCCGAATGAGTCAGGTCGCTCATGGTGACGACCGGATAGACAAGAATCGCGAAGTCAGGACGGCACGATGGCCGGTTCCACGGGTCTGCTTCATCCGGCCTCGCCGCCTCAAAATGAGTCGCTGCGGTGGAGGCCAGATGTCCTCCGGCAGAAAATCCCATGATACCGACTCGGTCTGGATTCAACTTCCATTCCGCGGCATTGGCTCGCACGATCCTGATGGCTCGCTGAGCATCCATCAAAGGAACAAATGAACGACCCTTTGGAAGACGATACTCAAGCACCACGCCGGCGATCCCATGCTTGTTCAGCCACTCCGCAATCCCATGCCCTTCCGCGCCGGTGACAAGGCCGCCGTAGCCACCGCCTGGGCAAATGACGATCGATGTTCCGTTGGGAGATTCCGGAAGATGAACGGTGATCTTTGCGTCTGACTCTTCCGTCGTCGTCTTATCAACTGGCGCCTTATCAGGCCACAGGCGAATGACCTTGGGTGCTTCTGGTGCTGGCGTTGCAGCCGTTTGATTTTCCGGCAGCAGGATCGACGTCAGCACCTGAGCATACACACGATGTCCGAAGTCGTTTGGATGATTCACACCGTTGCCTGTCAGATCACAGTCCTTCTTTCGCTTCAACATCTCCTGCCACATCGAAGTGAGGTCGGCGAGTGCGATGCCTGGGCCGGTGAGTTCCGAAAGGGCCTGACGGTACTGAGGAAACAAGTCCTGCTTCAAAGTGAGCCAGTCGGCATTTCCCATCATCGTGGCGATCAGGATGAACTCCGTCTCCGGTGCCGCCTTGCGAATCTCAGCAATCATGGATTCCATGTTGGCTTTGTATTCAGCCGCAGGGCGTCCGGATGAATCATTCATCCCGAAAGCCAGCAGCACAAGATTCGGTTTTGCGGCGAGCACATCAGGGACTCGCGTGATTCCCCATGGCGTCGATGTTCCTCCGACTGCCAGATTTGTGAGCGTCACATTGGGTGAAACGACCGCTTTCAAATGATCCAGCAACAGGTCCTGATAGGCCGGTTGATACGGAGCAACTCCGGCCCAGCCAGAAGCATTGCATCCGGTTGAAATACTGTCTCCAAGCAAGACGATCGACAGCGGTTCGCGATGGCTGAGCTTTGCTGTGGTCTTTGGCAGTCGAGCTGGATCGTAGGCTGCAGGAGCATTCGGCCATTCTGCAGGTTCATGTTCGTACGTCACGCAGACCTGCATCTGATGGTATTCATCCGCACCGCCGAAATAGATCTCGCCGTTACCGTCGCGATGAGTCAGTTTGTACTTCTGACTTCCAGCCGGGCGACGAAGATCAGCGTCCCCGAATGACGGTATGCGCGAGCCAGCCGGAAGAGTAATCTCGCTGGAGCCAGCCTTCACAACAAAGTCTCTCCCTTCTTCAAAGACAACGGAGTCGGCCTGATTCCATTCCGAGGCTTTCGTGATCCGCAGGACTCGCTTCACAGGAAACAGTACTCGCCCCGTGGCCACTCCTGACTGTGCATCTTTCACGAACAACACAGATTCTCCGTCAACGACAGTTCCCTTCCAAAAGGGCTGCAGCAAACCAGGTGTCGCCTTCCATGTCGACTTTGCCGGAGTCGTGCCGTCCTGAGCCAGAACGTTGCGTGAAACGTCTGAAGTAAGAGTCAGCAACATCACAAGAAGACCGACAGGAACGAATCGACATCGCATGGGTGAGACTTTCAGCAACGGGGAAGAGTGCGCGACAGCGAATAGCCTAATGCACATCAATAGTGCCTTTCGGCGTTCAGCGATCACACGTGGGGAACTGATGGTAAAGGACTTTCAGTGCGATGGGGAGCGAAGCGACTTATCGAACGTATCCACAGCGCAGCGCTTGTTCCCAGTCCGGGCGACCTCGTTCAGCGGCCAGGTTAGCCATCGGGGCGAAGTCATACGGGACCGCGTGATGAGTACAACTCCAGACGTTTGAACGCGGTTCGATGACTGCGTAGAAAGCATCGGGAGTTCCGTTCTCAACAAAGTACGGATGCGGATGGTCGTCCGAATATGCCTGCAGGCCGACACTGCCGGGATTCACAAGCAGCTGCCCGGTCCGAATTCGCAGGCTCCGATGCAGATGACTGTGGCCGCAGGCAACGACGCGGGATTGCACCGTACCAAGTCGTCTCAGCACTTCCGTTTCTGAAGCAACAGCCAGTGAGTCACCGTGAATGGACTCAAGCAGATACTCGCAATCACTGTCTGGTGTTCCATGACACAGAAAGATGTCCGGCGTAAGTTGCACAGTCGCTGGCAACGATCGAATCCATGCAAACTCAGCATCACTCAATTGCGAATGTGCGTAAGCATCGGAAGGCCCACTGACGCCTTCGCAGAACGAGAGGATCTGGCGTTCATGATTTCCGGCCAGGATCACCCAGCTCGCTGCCATCAGGTACTGAGCCGTCTCGCGCGGCATGAGGGGCCCGGACAGGTTGTCGCCAAGACAAACGATCTGATCAACACCGCGGCGGCCAATGTCGGCAACAACCGCTTCCAGTGCAGGCAGGTTACCATGGATGTCCGAAATGACAGCGATGCGCATGATGTTCAACCCTGCTGTCCTACCAGCGTTGTCCGGATCGATAGAATGGTGCTCCGTTGAGGTCAATCGCAACGTTACCATTCTCCGCATGAACTCGCACGTTCATGCCCTGTTGAGCGAGCATTTCCAGGTGAGGTTTTGCCTCGGGGAATCGACTCGCATCACAAAGCTGACGAATGAGATTCAGACGCGCCGTCCACAGAGCGGGATCATGATCAAGGGCTTCCGCAAAACAGCGAATCGCGTCACCGGTTTGTCCACGATCCAGATGGTGACACCCCAGATCATTCAATCCGTTTGCATGAGTCGTATGAACCCGCAGGAAGTTCTTCAGCTCGCGAAACGAGTCCTCTGCACGGCCTTCTTCACGCAGAAGGACAGTCAGGTTGTACCAGGGCTTCGGATCTTTTGCGTCTAACTGTCGAGCCTTTTCGAAGGCAGCACGGGCTGAGCTGAAGTCTTTTCGCTGAAGCAACGCTCGACCAAGATTGTTGTAATGCATTGAGGCGGGACAGAGTTCGTTCGCTGCACTGAAAGCCTGAATACTCTCGTCCAGCAGCCCCGATTCCAGACAGGCAGTCCCAAGGTTGTTGTACAACTCATGGTCATCCGGTGTCTTTGCGATGAGCTTGCGAAAGGCCGCGATCGCGTCAGAGAAATCACCAGTCGTGAAGGCACGCTGAAGCTTCTTATTGGCTTTCTCTTTGGTGACCCCGAAAAAGAACATCGTGAGCAGGCCTCTTGCGAAACTGGAAGCAATTCAACAGCGACAGAACGACATGGCTGGCAACATTATCCCACTCAACAGGCCGAGGCAACGGACCTGGCCCGCATCACAGAGTTCCAGGCTGGAACACGATTGCGAACCGGGAAAACAATTGGCTACACTGTCGGATCTCTGATTTCTGTGGAGCCAAGCATGGCGGACAGTTCACCAAGACGCGATCCTCCTGAATCATGGCGAGTTTGCCGGGGCCCGGCGAACTGGTTCACGTTTCGCTGTCCGGAAGAGGTGGACGTTTTTCAGAGTCAGACGCTGATTGAACTCCGTCGGAAGGCTCCCAGCAGCAAAGAAGGCGAACATCGCGAATCCGAGCGCCCGGCATTGCTGTCGATGGTGGCGTGGTGGGATGAATCCTCGTCAGACGACGGGCACCGGCATACTCCGGATCTCTCGCTTCTGTTCCCGCAGGTTGTCTCTCTGCATCCTCAGCCACCGCTGCCGACGATCGTCAGGAACGAGGTTTGGTCCGGTATTTCACGACGACCCCGAAGTGGCTGCTGGCTTGCTCGAGTATTCGGGCGACGACCGCACTATCAATGGCGATTGTGGACCTTCCGTCACGGTCGACTCACGATCGTTGCAACGGTCCAATCCGCAGATCGCCGTCCGCTTTCCGCGGAACAACTTGCGATGTGTGAAACTGTGTTGATGTCACTGGAAGTCGCCGACCAGCCAGCATGGCCACCGGATATCTTCCTCAAGCAGGTGCTGGAACTTGCTCGCCAGCATTTTCCTCTGCTTCAGGCTTCGGCAGCGCGCGGATTTTCTGTGAAGCTGGGGCAGAGCGAAATCGGTCTGTCCAACTTCTACCGAATGTACCTGCAGCAGCCCGATCAGTTTCGTCGCATCATGCTGCCTGGCCTGACGTCCGTTGTACGTCTTCAGGAGTTAAGCCCACAGCAGCTCGTGCCAACACTGCAGGACGTTCGAACTCGAATCCTGCCGATGCTCTCCGCTGACGATGATCAACGCCATGACGAACGCATTCGCACGCCATGGGTCGGCGGACTGTCGATCGGTTACGTGGTGGATGAAGATGACTCGTATCGCTATGTCCAGGGACAGATGCTGCAGTCATGGTCGATATCCCCCGATGAGCTGCATGACATCGCGATCGAGAATCTTCAGCGCTACTCGTCCG
The DNA here is from genome assembly GCA_016795145.1 of Planctomycetaceae bacterium. GTDB lineage: Bacteria > Planctomycetota > Planctomycetia > Planctomycetales > Planctomycetaceae > SXXK01. The sequence continues at coordinate 24,060 of JAEUII010000436.1, read as the reverse complement.
ACAATCCTCTGGAAGTCACCGTCATGGGCGATGAAGACACGCCCCGAATGATGATGCCGGTGAAGCCGGATGCCTACAACTGCTCGCGAATCCTGGATCCTCAGTTTCACAGTCGCCTTCGCAATATGTTCGGACCAGAGTTTGTCGTGGGTGTTCCGAACCGCGACTTCTTTGTCGCTGTGTCGCTGAAAGAAAAGGACCTGATCGAACAGGTACGAACGCGAGTGAAGGATGATTACTCCACGATGCATCATCCGCTGACGCGACGCCTGCTGCTGGTTTCCGCGGACGGTGTCAGCGAATTCTGTGAAGCGTAGTTCGACCGTGACACAGCGTACGATACTGTTTGCCGGCGGAGGATCCGGAGGGCATCTCTTTCCTGCGCTCACCGTCGCACGGCGAATGCTTGAACGCGGCGACTGCGATCACGTTCTGTTCCTGACAAGCACTCGCGACATCGATGCACGCATCATGTCCGACGCCGTACAAGAAACTCCGGCGATTCAGTGGAGACCAGATGTCGCCTTTCCTGCGGGAAGCCGACTTCGCCGGATCCTGGCAGTTCCGGGTGCCATGCTGAAAGCACGCCGAACAGTCCTGAGAATCCTGGAAGAACATCGTCCTTCGCTGTGCGTCGGAATCGGCGCGTTCGCCAGCGTTGCTGCATCCATGATGTGTGCTCGCCGCAAAGTCCCGCTCGCGCTGATGGAACAGAACGTTGTCGCAGGCCGGGCAACTCGTTTTCTCTCGCGCTATGCGAATGTCATCCTCGCTGGACTTCCGCTGGCCGATCATGCATCCCAGGGAATTCATTGTCCAGTCGTGACGACCGGTGTTCCTGTTCGAGCTGCGATCTCGGCAGTGGCATCAACGCGACGGCACGAGGTCTCCAGGCGACCATCACTGCTCATAGTCGGCGGCAGTCAGGGTGCCCGAAACATGAACGAGCTTGTCAGCCAGGTGCTTGTCGCACCAGAAGTCCTACCGGACGGCTGGACGGTCACGCATCAGACCGGTGATCGTGATGCGGAACGCTATCAGAAGCTCTATGCTCCACATCCACACATTCAGGCCCGGCCCTTCGTCCGGATGGAGGATGCTCTTGCGCATGCCGATCTTGTGATCAGCCGAAGTGGAGCCGGTATCCTCGCCGAAATCGCCTGCGCGGCAGTTCCTTCCGTCCTGATTCCGCATCCCGAGTCTGCCGGACAGCATCAACTGAAAAATGCTCAGTACTTCCGTGACGCTCGTGCATCTTTGCTGATGGAACAGCATGCCCCCAACGCCGCACAGCACCTGACTCAGATCCTGCACGATCTGACTCGGGATCAGGATCGATGCCGGTCGCTCGCACAAGGTGCGAGCCGACTGGCATGCCCTAACGCAGCGGACCTCGCCGCCGACGAACTTGCCAAACTGATGGCATTCAACAAAAAAGGCACGGCACCATAAACGGATGCCGTGCCTCTGATTCGTCGCTCGAATCAGTGAATACTCGACCTACTTTGCTCCTGGCCAGCGTTCCCACCACGCTTTGAACAGCGACCACTGACCATGAATGTAGGCCTTCTGGCTCGGACTGAGTGCATCTGTCGCATTCAGCTGGTACTCGTATTCGCCATGACCTTCCAGAACCATCAAATACTTGTAGTACAGAACCAGGTCCGGACCTTCGTCGAACGTAGACAGCACTTTCAGAGCATCATCCAGTTCTGCCGCCAGCCGTCGTGCTTCCACATCCCCTGCTGCCGCCTTCTCACAGAGTGCGATCAAACGCAGGACCTGCTTTGGAAGTGCATTGCCGACACCAGTGATTGCACCAACCGCTCCGCAGCGAACGAATCCGTGGAACACCTGAGTATCCACGCCAACCATCAGGGCCAGAGTCGGGTCGCCGCTGGTGATGTGCTCGGCCGCGTAGCTTAGTGAATCGGAGCCGCCGAATTCCTTGAAGCCCACCAGGTTCGGATGATCCTTGCGAAGATCAAAGAACAAAGGAGCTTTCGTTTCGAAGCCGTAATAAGGGCTGTTGTAGATCACCGCCGGAATCTTCTCGGCGGCTTTCAGAATGCCGGCAAAGTGGGCTCGCTGAGCCGCCGGTGAGGTGCCTCGCGAAAGCACTCGAGGAATCACCATCAAGCCTGCAGCTCCAACCGACTGAGCATGTGCGGCATGTTCAGCGGCCAGTCGCGGATTCTGTGCACCGGTTCCGACAACCACCGGCACTCCCGCTTCACACAGGCGACGCACGCCTTCCTGTCGCTGAGCATCCGTGAGCAACGGCCAGTCACCCATCGAACCGCAGTACACAACGGCACGCATCCCGGCGGCAATCAAGGATTTCCCCGTCCGGACCAGTGCATCGAAGTCCGGCACTCCTGCTTTGGAACACGGAGTCATCAGTGCCGGAATGCAACCACGAAACACACTATTATCAACCATGAATTTCCCCTGGAACCTGTCTTCTAAAGGGCACGCAATCGCTGGAGTGATGGGCGATGTCTGCGAAGTGTGCCAGAACGGACACAAATGTTACTCAACAAAAGTCGAATCGCCAGCGCTTTCAGCCTGTTCTGACAAATGGTCAGCGACGAACACTCTTGCCCGCTTTTCCGGTCTTCGATCAAGCAGCCTCGCGGGCCTCGATAACATCCCAGTGTAGAACGGCTGTCCTCAGCCGTTTCCTCCGAACAGGTCGAAACAGGGACTATGTGCCCGGCAGCTGCTTAGACGGATGAGGCACGCGTTCCACCAGCGGAACGACTTTCGGAAAATACAGCGTCGTGCAGGCATGTGCTTTTCGATGGACGTCCAGAGCTTCCTGAGAAGCCCACTGCTCCACAAGGAAGAATGTACCGGCCTCCGCCTGAGACTCATGAGCTTCCATGCGAACGCAGCCCGGTTCCTGACGCGACATCAGAATCTGCTGCGCCAGCAACTCACGCAACAGCGGAAGGTTCTGCTGGTCTTTGATCTTGAGCACAACGATCAGGTCAATCACGGTTTTCTCCAATGAACGAGTGAGCTGTTTCAGCGGACGAGCTTCACGTTTCAGAGCCGATGCGAAAAACCGCCAGTCACTCATCTAATCCAAAACGGCTTTCGATGCGAGATTGTGACATGCTGCCTGATCGTTGAAAAACGAGCCCGCCTTGCTGGCTGCCGAAGAACGCCGAAACCAAAATGCGAAACCGGTGTTCAGTCCCCAACCGAACAATTCGGTACACATTTCCACCATTTGTTTGCACTGAGAACCTGCATGCGGATTCAATTTCCTGCACTGGTATTCCTGCTGGCGTGTCTTCCTGGTTCTCTTTCTGGTCAGGAGCCAAAGCCGAAGCCGGGGGATGAGTTCTTTGGAACGACGAAAGTTCACACGCTTCATCTTTCGATCAGTCCTGACGAGTTCGACAAGCTGACTCCAAAGGGCGGTGCCGGTCCATTTGGACCTCCAGGTGGGCCTCCAGGATTTGGTGGACCGAGCCCAAGTAATTCAGCACCGCCGCAAAATGCGCCGGACGGTTCGGGGCATCGAAATACGTTCGGCGTTGAGTTCTCATGGGCGCAGGCGGATCTGGAATTCAACGGAAAGGCACTTTCAAAGATCGGGATTCGCTACAAGGGAAACTTCACATACATGGCAACCGCCACGGCGTTGAAGAAATCTTTCAAGCTGGACTTCGATCGCTTCGTGGATGATCAGACGCTTGATGGGCTGTCGATGGTCAATCTTCACTGCGGCGTCAGTGACCCTACGATGACTCGCGAATCCATGTCCTTCCAGTTCTTTCGAGATGCCGGCATCCCCGCGCCTCGCACGTGTTTTGCCGAAGTGACACTGACCGTTCCTGGCCGCTACGAACGGGAACTTGTGGGCGTCTACACGGTCACGGAACAAGTCAACCGAACATTTCTGGAGCGTCACTTCGGCAGTGGTGAGGGAATGCTGCTGAAGCCAGAGAATCTGATGAAGGGGCCTGAGTACCTTGGGACGAAATGGAAGGACTACGCTTCGATTTACGACCCGGAAGGTAAACCATCGGATGAGCAGAAGCAGCGTCTGATCAAGCTGGCTCACACCATCACTCACGCTTCTGACGAACAGTTTGCTTCCGAAATCGAAACATGTCTGGACGTGGATGCGTTTCTGAAGTTCATTGCTGCAAATGCTATCCTCTCGAACCTTGATAGCTACCTTGGCTTTGGCCACAACTACTATCTGTATCTGGTTCCATCCACGAACAGATTTGTCTTCATTCCGTGGGACCTGGACCTGTCACTCGCCACGTGGCCGGCAGTGGGAACTCCCGAGCAGCTTGTGGAACTCAGCCTGCGTCATCCTCATGCGGGTGAAAACAAACTGCTGGATCGCATTCTGGCGAATGAAGGTTTTCGCAATCGCTACAACGCCCTGGTCCGTGAACTCTTTGAACAGCAGTTTCGGAAGGACAAACTTCTCGCCATCCTCGAACCGATCGAAGCAGCTCTGAACTTACCCGCAGAGCAGGAGAAAGCTGCTGTCGCAAAACGCAATGAGAAGCAGGCGGGCTTTGGATTCGGAGGCATGCAGTTTGGCCAGTCCATGCCACCCAGACTCTTCATCGACAAACGCACCGAATCCATCAAAGCACAACTCGACGGCACATCCGACGGCTACATCCCCAAAGCCTTTGGAGCCTTCGGCCCGCCAGGCGGTCCGCGGTGATTTCAAGTTATTGACGCAAAGGAACGAATACCGGGAACCTGACGCAAGCCAGTCGCCGCGGATGAACGGGAACAGCAACACTCGCAAGAAGGAGCGGAAGAACGATGCAGTAACACGCGTCTGACTCGGTGGGCTGACGCCCAACCGCTCGCCTTTTTCGTGACACAGTTTTCTGTCAGATCATTTTTGCTGCGGTGAGCGTGTTGCGCAGGAGCATCGCGATGGTCATTGGTCCGACACCGCCGGGAACCGGAGTGATCATAGACGCTCTCTCGGCAGCCGGTGAGTACTCGACATCGCCCACAAGGCGATCTTCGACGCGGTTGATACCGACGTCGATGACGACAGCTCCGGGTTTCACCCAGTCGCCTTTGACAAACTCAGGAATGCCAACGGCTGCCACCAGAATATCGGCTTCCAGGCACCACCGACGGATATCGGTCGTACGGCTGTGGCAAAGAGTCACCGTCGCATCAGCGCCCTTCTGCATCAACAGCGCGGCCATTGGCTTACCGACGATGTCACTTCGCCCGATCACAACCGCGTGGCGTCCAGCGGTTTGAACGTTGGACACCTGAAGCATCTTCATCACGCCGGCAGGAGTACACGGCAGAAAACGAGGACGCCCCTGCAGCATGAGTCCAACGTTCTCCGGATGAAACGCATCAACGTCCTTCAGCGGATGAACGGCGTCCAGAACGGTGACTGAATCAATGTGCTTCGGCAGTGGAAGCTGCACGAGAATTCCATGTACCGAGGCATCGGAGTTCAGCTGCTGAATCAGCGTGAGCAGCTCCTGCTGAGTCGTCGTTTCCGGAAGCCGATGCAGCGTACTTCGGAGCCCTGCTTTTTCGCACGCACGCTCCTTGTTGCGCACATAGACCTGACTTGCGGGATCGTTGCCAACCAGAATTGCGGCCAGATGCGGCACGATGCCGGTCCTGGCTTTCAGTTCTGTCGCTTCCTGCAAAACCTCATCCCGTGTTTTCTCGGAGATTGCTTTGCCATCAATGATCGAAGCCGCCATGATCGTCACTCGCCGTTCGCTAGGGAGGAAGTCGTCGAACCTGAATCGCCGTGCATCGGGCGATCGGAAAGTGTTCGAACATCGAAAAACTGTCTCAGAGTTCTGCCGGCCTGGCAAGGCACGAAAAATCACGGGAATGCGAATTGCGGAACCCGAATGACACGAGACCGGCGACTATTCAACAGAATCTTTGCGGTACGTTCGCATGCTTCGAAGGCGAGTGAACAGCGTGCTGAATCGAGCATCCGATTCGGTTCCAGCAGGAGTTGCTTCACCGGCTTCCAGCGCTCGTTCTTCTGCCGGCACGTTGACTTCAAGAGTGCCAGGGGCCGTGATGTCAGCCAGTGCAGCGGAGTACAGTCGCCGACGAGCCTTCGCCAGAAGACTTTCGTCGTCCGTAGATGGCAGATCTGCTCGGACACGATCACTCGCATGATCGTCGCTTCCACTTCGCCCGGCAGCATGGAAGTCAGAAACTTCTGAACGAAGAGCATCGACCGACTGTGCCAGCGGCGCGACCTCAGGGAATTCCATGATCGATGAACGAAGATCCCAGTCGATCGAATGCAGATCGACGGGGATCGTAAACAATCGATCGGCACTCGAAGGAACAGCGGTTATTGGAACCGTTGGCGTTGTTTCAGTGCTGCTCGGTTCAGTCTGTTCCGGCTGAGCGTCAGCAGTCTTTCGGCCAAACACAAGCGAACCGTCGGCCCAGGCCTCGGCGGTCATGTTTGATGGCAGTGGTGGAGGCAACTCGTTACGGGCAGGTTCCAGTTCATCGAGTTCCGCTCGCAGCGTTGATCGAAGAGCGTCCCGAATCAGCAGACGATTCTCATCGGACATCACTGGTGCCAGAGCATCAAAGGCTGCAGGCTGTGAATACTCGGGAGGGATCTGAGCCGTCGCGACTTCAATGACGGAAGCAATACGGTCGTCGGCAGATCCAGGACGAACTGATTCTAACTCCTGAAGCCCCGTTGCGTTGTAGTACTCAACGCCGACGGCAACATCGTCTTTGTCCGTTGCTACTGGCGGCAGGAAATGTTCCTCGGGCAACAAACCGGTTGGCGACGTCAGCAGAAACTCGCCTTCAGTCGGTGCAGTCATTGTCCCGGAAAGCCAACGATCAATGTCGGCGTCCGTTGTCAGCAGCATTGGAATGGACTCGAGACTCTGAGCCGCTCCGGCAACTTCACCCGGCACCGACGACAGACCTCGTGCTGACAGCTTTGCGGCAGAGGACGATGTGACCGAGTAACGGCCAGCAGGGACCTCACGCCCAAGAGCAAGCCAGGTGTATCGATCAAAGACAGGAATGCGGCTCGAAAATCCCTGCAGTGAAAGGGAACCTGATGATCGCCCATCGATCTGAGAAACTGTTGCTGTTTCTTTGATGGACACTTCAGCCTCGATGTTGTCCTCCAGCGAGGTCTCATCAATTTGTGAGTCGGCATAGTATTCGACAGGCTGATGCGAATAGGTGACGACCTTGTATCCATCGATCCGTGGTTCACTCAAAGTCTGCGAAGTCTGTGAGGAATTCGGATCCTGGTCGTCGGCAAGATCGACAAACGACTCAGCCGATTCCAGGTCCATGAACTGATCGCGATTCAGTCCAGCAGAATTCTGGCCGTCGTCGACGGCTTCCATAGACTCTGCGGCACCTGATGCCGCGAAGAATCGTCGACCGACCTCGAAGTCAGAGGGAATCGCCGCGTCTTCCGGTTTCGTGATTTCAATCGCGTTGGATCGAGGTGCATCTTCGTTGGCTGAGGGTGCAGAGATGTGGCGAGCCCACATTCCCGGATCCAGCTCAGCGGGCGAGTCCGTGCTTTCGAAGTCAAACTCAACGACAGACGACTCTGAAGCAACTTCCGGGATCGCATCTTCGTCAGCCGGAGTTGTCATGGTGACATGCAACGGCAGGTCTGTTGCGGTGGATGCTGACTGAATCAGATCTGGATCAGACTCGATCGTCGTTTCGTCAGGATCAACATGATCCGTGACAACGACAGTCTCAACAGGAGGGCTCGGCCTTCGCGATACGACTTCGGCCGGCGACGGCAAAAAGTCTGTCGAAGGAGCACCGAACTCGATCACTCCTGCTGACTGATAAACAATCGCGGAGTGCGAAGTTGCCTGATGAGAAACCGTGGGAGCAATCTCAATAGCTGAACCTTCGTGTTCAGTCATCGAAAACTCTGAGCCCCCTTCATCATGCATCGCGTCTGCCGGCACGTTCCAGTGATATGGCAAATGCTGCAATCGCGCCAGTGCACCGCGAACGGTTGCGGCATCGGCCGGTTTCCTGCCAAGCTCCGAAGCGCCAAGCAGAGTTTCATCTGCCAGCAAAGACAATGAACGCGGCAGTCCTTCGCAGGCCAATGTCAGCAGTTCAACCGCATCAGACGAAAGTACCTGAGGCAGCTTTCCGCCAACGGCTTCGATGTGACGCTTCAGAAACTCAACGGACTCAACCGTCGTCAGTGGCTGAAGAAATGCATGGCATCGAATGCGACGACTGAAGTCCGCGTAGACAGGCCTCGCAAGTTCTTCTTCGAACGAAACAGGAGCTGTCACCATAGCGCGAACGAGGCCACGACCATTCCACTCCTCTTCGGTAAACGAACGCAGCTCATTCAGGATGTTGATCGGAACAAGCTGGCAATCATCGACGAGGACAATCACCGGTCCCCAGAATTCAATCGTTCGACGCAGCTGCTCAATAACATTCCAGCGGCCCGCGTGACTGAGATCTGTTGAGAGCGACTGTGCCGGACTGCCAGCATGGCGCAGGGCGGCCAGCAACAAGGCTCGCTGAAGATCGGCGGATGTTTCGAGTCCAGCGCCGGGAAGAATGACCGTGCGAGCTTCCTGGTCGAAGACACTCTGAAGATGTTTCAGAAGAGTCGTCCGTCCGGCGCCTCGAGGAGCGGTCACCAATGCGATGCCAAGACTTGAGCGAAGTGTGTGCAGGATCTGAGGAAGGATGCGGCGAATAGACTCGGACGCGTAAAACGTTCGGCTCAGGTCAGCGCATTGAAACGGCTGGCGATGAAATCCAAAATGTGTTTCGTACATATCGAATCCGTTCGACACAGTCGCATGTTTCGGCAATATCTGCCGGTCTCCAGCCGAGCGCTATCGTGGTCATCATCGAACCGCAGCGCTCGTAATCTTGAGCACAACCGATTCCCACGGAAAATCTCTCCCGGTTTGAAGACGGCAAGTCGTTGGCGTGTTTGCCGGGCAAGTCAATGACAACTGGCTCAGGAATGCTGAGGCTGGCGCGGCAAACGGGCTGGCAAACAGGGAAAAATGCGTTGGCGAACCTGCCAGATATTCGGTAGTGGATCTTGCCAAAGATCCCCGAGTTCTGAGTGGCTAACTCCACTCTCAGGCGGCTTCGCGGAACTTCAGAGACGGCTTTTCGATCGTGACAATCGTGTTTGGCGGGATCGAGCGGTTCAGAGAGACGCTTGAGCCAATCTGTGAGCCAGCACCGATGACCGTGGTACCGCCAAGGATCGTCGCATTGCTGTAAATCGTGACCCGGTCTTCCAGCGTTGGATGCCGCTTCGTGCCTCGAATCAGGTTCCCGTCTTCATCCCGAGGAAACGACCACGCTCCAAGCGTCACACCCTGATAAAGTGTCACACCGACACCGATCTCACAGGTCTCGCCGATCACGACACCGGTCCCATGATCGATGAAGAAAGAGCCACCAATCTTTGCACCAGGGTGAATATCAATCCCTGTCTGGCGATGTGCCCATTCCGTCATAATTCGCGGCAAATAGGGGACTCCAAGCACCAGCAGCTCGTGAGCAATTCGGTAAACAGTGATTGCCTCAATGCCAGGATAACACAGCACGATCTCTTCTCGAGTCTTTGCGGCCGGGTCATTATTGAAAGCCGCTTCCACGTCCGACAGCAGCACTCGATGCAGCTCAGGCAAACGTGCCAGAAAACGCTCCGACAGCTCGCCAGCTCCCGGAGACATCGCTGGAGATTCGGCTCCGTGAATTCGAAGCATGGCCTGTCGCGAATGAACAAGCGACCGGCTGATTTCCAGACGAAGGCGCGACTGGATGCGAGTCAGTTGCGACGAGAAATCGGCCACGGCCGAGCCGGGTTCGCGTCGTCGATTGCGATGAATGCCCGGGAAGAGCACATCGCGAAGATCATGAATCAGCCCGATCACGTTTTCGACAGATGGCAGCGGAGCCGTGTCGGGACAACAGCCGCCACAACATCCCAGCTGTTCCAGCAGGATGTTGGCGATCTGTTCCACAGACACAGACTCAGCAGCAGCGTCACGCATGGCAGTTCTCAATGATCCTCAGGAAAAGAAGCGGGTGTGCCTCGGTGGCAACCACGAACTTCTTCAGTGGCTTCACCGGCTGTCGCCAAGCCTCTGCGCAAACTGGTACTCCAGCGTTGGCGATTTGAAACTCCGGACAGCCCCAGAAACATCGGCAGGCAGCTCGCTCCAACTGAACAATGGGAAGAACACGTGCAGGCGGTTCGATTGCCTCAGGCGATACAGCAGACACAACACGTCCAGTCGCTCTTACCTTGCCAAAGCTCCCTGACCCGAAAACTCTGTGACCGACCAGCAATAACTGCCGATTAACGCCTGTGCTGAACTCCCATTGAACGACCTCTCGCCCGTTAGCCACTTTGCTGCCGGGCAGAATCACTCGCCATCAATGTATGCCGAGCCTGGATCACACGATGGCCAGACATAGTGACGACTCACTCCGGATAACAGGCAGAATCAACGTGCAGCTGAAGTTTCGAATGAACGATCACCAGGAGGATCCACAGACGGATCTCCTGCTGAGACAGTCTGGCGAATCCACAACATTCTCACGTCGCCTTCACCAGCTTCGTGAACAGCTGCGACGTGAAAATCGCCGAGCCGCCGGACCGTTTTCGCACCGCCTGGCCGCCGATGGTCCATTGTGGAAACTGCGCGAACAGATTCGCGATGTCTCTCGTCTCGCCGAAGCCATTCTGATCAGTCTCGACGAAGCACCGGAAACACGACGACAGGAAATGTGCTCCGACCTGCGTCGCCTGATTGTCACTCAGTCAAAGTGGACCGAGCGTCTGGAGAATCAGATCTGGAGAATGGAGTCTCAGATGCGTCTGATGCGTCGACTCCATGAAACTCTGTCAAACGGAACTCCCTGCACCGATCAGATTCTGGAACTGTGTGAGATCATCGCACTGGAATCACTGACCATTCCGGAAGGACTCTTGCTGCTGCCGGAGCCTGGTCAGAGAATCATTCTTCCATCCAATGGCCCCGCGGAACTCGCGGCTCGTTGCGTCGAATCGGCGCGGTGGACGGTGTTCTCCGGAATGTCGCTGTTGCCACAGCAGCGAGGATCAGATTTGGCGTTCAGTGCGATGTCCCACTGCACGCACAGCTGGATTCAGAAACAGGCTTCAGCCGCACCGTTCAACGAACGCGATGAGCTGACTCGGGCGATGGCAAATCGTCTGCGAACCGAACTCTCGGTTCGTTCCGTCGGCGATGAAACAAGAGAGTTTGCTGAGACCATTGGTCGATTCAGTGACGCCGTTGAGCTTCGGTCATTGAGCGCAGCTGATGCCATCGTACCGCCATCTCTGGCCGAATTTTTCAGCAGTGAAACACTGCAGGATGCCACAAGCAGCCGCTGGAACGCCGTCGAACTTGCCAGGTCTTTCGGACTAAATTTACCGGAATCCTGCAGCATTCTTACGGAACAAAACGGCGACCAAAAACTCGTGCTGACTCATAAGCTTCGCTGGCATTCTGGCCCGGAAGAATCAATGGTGGATTCGTCAGCTCCCGCGACACACATCGCGAGTAAGCGTCCTCATTTTCGAATTCACACCGAAGCGTCGGATCAGTCGTTGGCCGCATCGGTGAATGATCCCAACCCGCTGCGTCAGCGAGGGATCGATTCTTAGGCAGGGCTTGTCGCGTCAGCGAGGGACTGCTGCAGGTGACCACGCAATTGCTTATCCCTCACTCACGTTTCGGGTTGTGATGCGTCAGCTGTCCGTCGCTACTTGAACAGTTCGGCAGCAGCGACCGCAAGAACGTCGCAGCGTTCGTTTTCCGGATGGCCAGCGTGGCCTTTGACCAGAGTAAACTTCACGGAGTGCTTTGCGAGCAGTCCGTCGAGTTCTCGCCAGTGATCTTCGTTCTTGATCGGAACCAGCTTCTTTCCATCACGGCGCTGCCAGCCGTTCCGCTTCCAGCCAGGAAGCCATTCGGCACAACCTTTGGCGACGTAGGAACTGTCGGTGACAACTTCGACACGCGATCGTCGAGTCAGTCGCTTCAAACCTTCGATGACTGCCTGAAGCTCCATCTGGTTGTTCGTGGTCTCCGCAGCACCACCACTGAACTCGGCTTCTTTGCCGCTTGCCGGATGGCGCAGAATGCAGGCCCAGCCTCCAGGGCCAGGATTCCCGCTGCACGCGCCGTCGGTAAAGATCTGAACGAACGACGGTGTTGCTGCGTCAGCGGTCATGCGCAAGTGTCTTCAATGCTCGTCAGCCACGACTGGTCTTCAGGACGTGGCACTATTTTTCGCGGTACACAATGCGACCGCGCTTCAGGTCATAGGGAGAAACTTCCACCACAACCCGGTCACCAGGAACAATACGAATAAAGTGCTTACGCATCTTGCCGGCAACGTGAGCCATCACCTGATGACCATTCTCCAGCTCGACGCGAAACTGAGTATTCGCGAGGGCTTCAACGACGTTGCCCTCTACCTGAATTGCTTCTTCCTTTGCCATCCTGAGTACTTCTTTCACCCTTCTGCAAAACACATCCGCGGACTCAACAGTCCTATATCCTGACGCAGATTCGCCAGAAGTTCAAGTGTCAAATCACTTTACGCACAGCGTTCTCCTCCGCGAAACCCCGTCAATTCAGCAATCGCCGGTTCCGAGAGAGACGACAACACAGGAAAAAGTCGCTATCGTGTTGGCCGATAACACTTTCTGTTACAACCGTCACAATGGCAACCACGCCCTGTCTGACAATCTGGCAGGCGTTTCGAGTGATGGAATTTCGTCTGAAGGACACACGATGACCGTAAAGCGAGTACTGCTGCTGGCTGGCGATTTCGTAGAAGACTACGAGATCATGGTCCCGTTCCAGACGCTGCTGACAGTTGGTGTCCAGGTCGATGCGGTCTGTCCGGACAAGAAGGCCGGTGATCGCGTTCGAACGGCCATCCACGATTTCGAGGGCGATCAAACCTACTCCGAAAAACCGGGCCACGGCTTCACTCTGAATGCCGATTTCGCGTCCGCCAAAGTTGCCAACTACGACGGACTACTCATCCCCGGCGGACGTGCACCCGAGTATCTTCGACTGAACCCGGCGGTCATTAGTCTTGTGAGAGAATTCGATGCCGCGAAGAAGCCGATTGCGGCCATCTGCCACGGTGCACAGATTCTGGCTGCCGCAGGAATTCTGAAAGGTCGAAAGACCAGTTGCTATCCGGCGTGTAGTCCTGAAGTCGCTCTGGCTGGCGGTGTCTATACCGCAATCGCACTCGATGCGGCCCTGGTCGACGGGAATTTGGTGACTGCTCCCGCCTGGCCAGCTCATCCGGCGTTCTGTCGTGAGTTCCTGACGCTACTGGGAGTTCGATGGCAGATCTCCTGAACCAGCTCACGTTGACTCAGTGTCATTCATCGTTCGAATTCCTTTTGAGCTTTCATCCTTTCTTTTCCACCACTCAGTGAGTTTGTCATGCCCGTCTTTTTGGGAATTGATATCGGTACCAGCGGAACAAAAACTCTGGCCATGAAGGACTCGGGCGAGATCCTTGCTTCAGCGACCGAAGAGTATCCGCTTAGCAGTCCGAAGCCAGGCTGGTCAGAGCAGGAACCGGATCACTGGTGGAAGGCGTCCGTCGATTCCGTTAAGAAAGTGATGAAGCTGGCAAAGCTCAAGCCTGCCGACATCGGTGGCATTGGCCTGAGCGGACAGATGCATGGCAGCGTGTTCCTGGATAAGGCTCACCAGGTAATTCGACCCGCCTTGCTATGGAACGACCAGCGCACGGCGGCCGAGTGCACCGAAATTGAATCTCGCGCCGGTGGCCGATCTGCTCTAATCCAGATGGTGGCGAATCCGGCACTGACGGGTTTCACAGCGCCAAAGATTCTGTGGCTTCGAAACAAGGAAAAGAAGAACTTCGACAAGACCGTGCAGGTTCTGCTTCCCAAGGACTATGTTCGTTTTCGTCTGACGGGCGACTTTGCAACAGAAGTCAGCGATGCCTCGGGGACTCTGCTGCTGGATGTGGTGAATCGTAACTGGTCCAGCAAGCTGCTGGGCAAACTGGATCTGGATGCTTCTCTTTTGCCAAAGGTTTACGAAAGCGAAGATGTCACTGGTGTTCTGACGGAATCTGCAGCGAAGGCCATGGGACTGCGTGCTGGCATTCCGGTGGTCGGCGGCGGCGGAGACCAGGCGGCCAGTGCCATCGGAAACGGAATCGTGGGACGAGGAGTTGTTTCTGCCACGATGGGAACCAGCGGCGTTGTGTTTGCTCACAGCGATGAAGTGCAGGTTGATCCGGAAGGACGCCTTCACACATTCTGTCATGCGGTTCGTGGCAAGTGGCATGTCATGGGTTGCGTGCTGTCGGCTGGCGGAAGTCTGCAGTGGTATCGCAACCAGTTGTGTCAGGCCGAGATCGCAGAGGCAAAGAAGAAAAAGATCGATCCTTACGAACTGATCACTGCTCAGGCTGCGGATGCTCCTGCGGGCAGCGAAGGACTCTTCTTCCTTCCTTATCTTACGGGCGAACGAACTCCGCACGCCGACCCGAATGCTCGCGGCTGCTGGATTGGCCTGAGCCTTCGTCATGGCAAGCCGCATCTGGCACGTTCCGTCATGGAAGGTGCAACGTATGCGATGCGAGATACGCTTGAGATCATTCGTTCGATGAATATCCCGGTGAAGGAAATTCGTCTTTCCGGCGGCGGTGCTCGAAGTCCATTCTGGCGACAGCTTCAGGCAGACATTTACGGCCAGCCAGTTGTCACGATCAACGCGTCTGAAGGTCCGGCCTACGGCGTCGCATTGCTCGCGGCCGCTGGCACTGGGTCTTATAAGTCCGTCGTTGAAGCCTGCAAGGCGACGATCTCCGTTGTGACGAAGACAGCCAACAAGGCGGCCGCGACAAAGACCTACAATGCGGGTTACCCGATTTATCAGCAACTGTATCGATCACTGAAGTCTGACTTCGCTTCGATTCAGGGGTTGATCCAGTAAGGCTTGCAGCAAGTCCAGGCGTGTCCAGAGCGGTTGAGGACAATCGCTCGACAAATCAGCCCAGCCACATGGTTCTGACCGGCGGCCGGGACAAGACTCAACAATGAGTCACGTGAAGCGGCCGAGACCAGTGCTCTGCCGAGAATGATGAAACGAATATGGCCGATACGAAAAGCGATCCTTCCGACCTCTCCACAATTCCGGTGCGAGTCCTGATCGTCGACGACGACGAAGGACACGCTCAGGCGGTTGCTGACGCGCTGGCACGGATTAACTGTGACTGTCGAGTCGCGGGGTCCGGCGAACGAGGTGCTCAACTGATTCACGCGGAATCATGGGACGTGATCGTGACTGACCTTCGCATGGGCGAAGTGGATGGGCTCGAGATCCTGCGACTGGCGAAAGAAGAGCTGCCGGAAGCGGAAGTGATCGTCCTGACCGGGCATGGTTCCATTCATTCAGCCGTGACCGCAATGCAGCACGGTGCTTACACGTACCTCACCAAGCCGCTCGACATCAGCGAACTGCGATCGGCGGTCGAAAAAGCATCCGCGCGTCTCCGACTGATTCGTCGAAATGCTGAACTGCGACGCTCACTGGATGAGCGTTTTGGTTTTGAAGGCGTGATCGGCACCAGCCCGCAGATGCACGCGATCGTTGAGATTCTGAAGAACGTCGCACCGACCGACAGCACAGTCCTGATTCAGGGTGAAAACGGCACAGGAAAAGAACTGGTCGCCCGCGCTCTGCATCAGAACAGTCCTCGCAAGAACAAGCCTTTCGTCCCACTGAATATCTCCGCGCTGCCGGACAGTATTCTTGAAAGCGAACTCTTCGGTCACGAAGCAGGTGCGTTCACGGGTGCTCTCGGTCGGCGCATCGGGAAGTTTGAACACGCGAACGGCGGCACACTGTTCCTGGATGAAGTTGGCGAAATGCCGATGGATACTCAGGTGAAGCTGCTTCGAGTTCTTGAAGACCGCAAGATTACTCGCCTTGGCGCCAACGACGAACTGCCTATCAACGTTCGTCTGGTCGCTGCGACGAACGCTGACCTTCACAAGAATGTGGAAGAAGGAAAGTTCCGCGAAGACCTGTATTATCGCCTGAATGTGGTGTCGATCTATCTTCCGCCACTGCGAGAACGCACGGGCGACATTCCATTGCTGATGGAGCACTTCCTTCGAGACCTGTCGCGCAGACTGGGACGTGAAGTGCAGGGCTTTTCACGAGCGGCCCGCAAAGCACTGCTGGCGTATCACTGGCCCGGCAATATTCGACAGCTTCGCAACGTGATCGAACGCATGCTGGTCCTGGACTCGGACGGTATTCTGGACATCGACGGTCTTCCGCCAGAGATCGCCGGACTGGTGAAAGACCAGATCCCCGAACCGGATCTCGACATGCCATCCGGCGCGGATTCGCTGATCGGCAAGCCGATGGAAGAGGTGGAAAAGTACTACATCCAGCGAGCCCTGGATTTGACCGACGGCAATCGAGAAGAGGCGGCTCGGATGCTGAACATCGGCGAGCGAACTCTGTATCGAAAAATCAAAGAGTACGACATCCGGAAGTGATGCGGTGCGGCCCGTTGCTGCTGTCACTTGTGTCGGAGCAGTGATGCCTGAACAATGCCAGCGATCAATGAACCTTCAGTCGTTTCAGCTCTTCAGTCACGACAAAAGAACGAGAAAGTCCCATGACCCGACCATCAGTCATCATCAGTGCATTCGCTGACGAAGCGGCCAACCGTCGAACGGCTTTGGAACAAATGACGGCCCTGGCGGCCGTCGGGATTCGCAATTACAGCCCGCGTTTTATTGATGTGACCGGCGAAGGCAAAGTCGAACACGTCACAGAACTGACTCCGGAAAAACTGGAGAAGCTGAAGGCGTTCCATGCAGAGTACGGCGTCAGTGTGACAAGCATTGGTGCCAGGATCGGCAAGGTCAAACTGCTGAATGTTGACGATGGCTCACACAACAAGTTTGTGCCATTCGAAGACTACCTGACCGGGGAAGTGGCTCGCACGATTCGTGTTGCGAAAGCCCTCGACACGAAACTGATTCGCGGCTTCTCCTTTTATCATCCTCGCGGCACGAAACCGGAACAGCATCTGGACCAGGCGGCCGATCAGATTCGCACGATCACTCAGCGATGCGCGGATGAAGGACTGGTGTACGGGATCGAAATTGAACCAAACCTGATTGGTGAAACCGGTCCGCTGCTGGCTGAACTTGCCAAACGAGTTGACCATCCTAACGCCGTATTGATCTTCGACGGTGGCAACGTGGCCGCACAGAATAAGAACGCGATTCAGGTGTTCTCTGAATACAAAGCGACGTTGCCATGGCTGGGCTGGATGCACGTAAAGGACTATCGCATCGATCCGACTCTTACCTGGGAAGGTGCGGTCGACGAAGAGCGTCTGAAGAACTTTGTGCCATGCAACGAAGGTGATTCCGGCCACGAAATGATCTTCCGCGATCTCCGCGACCAGCTGGCATCCATTGAACCTCGACTGAAGAAACTTGGTCTGCCTGGCTTTTACCTGGAAACTGAGCCTCATCTGAAAGGCGGCGGTCAGTTCGGCGGTTTCAGCGGGCCGGATGGTATGGGCGTTGCCGTACGAGCTTTGTGCTCGTCGCTGGATTATGCAGGCATTGGCTACCATCTCAGAACATTCAAAGACATCCGAGAGCTGCGAGGATTCTAAGATATGGTGTTCTCACTGAATGCTCATCAAAGCATGCTCCGGTGTCCCAGGTGTCGATCGACTCTGGTGCAGGACGGAGATTCACTGGTCTGCACAAATCCGGATGTTCGACTGCGTTATCCAGTGCTGGAAGGAATCCCGCGACTGATCGTGGACGAAGCGACGGAGTTGACTTCGGAAGAATGGAATGCCGTGATGGCGAAACTTGGCATGTCGACAAATCGATCTTAGTGCGTCGTCAGAACAAAAAGGCGCGTTGGTCGTAGTGGATCTTGCTAAAGATCCCTGAGTCGCCTTTCAGTCGACAACGCATGCATTCCCAGAACTGTGGCCGTCATGAATGCCCATCACTGCGCTGACCTGTCGACCCTGACAACCTGCCACACGGACAATTAGACATGTCGAATCAATCCAAAGCCGACGTTCAGCGACATTATGGTCGACTCAACAAACTCTTCTGGATGGGTGTCCTGGGAATCGTCCTCGGCCCGGTCCTCATGCTTGTTGTGGCAGCCATTGCATTCAAGATCGCCGGAAGCAATGTGTCCGCACCGATTGGTCTGTGCTCGCCCTTCGCAGCGGTCGCGGCGATTGCACTGGCGCTAATGGTCCGAAGCAGTCGCAGGATCGCTCGCCGTTCACTGGAGAAAGCAAAGTTTGCGGAGTCTGTCGGATACCAGTATTTATGGAAGCCAACATCCGAGGAAACTCAGATGCTTCAGGAGATGTCACTCTGGGACAATCCAACTTCGTTTGTCGTTACCAACCTGATTTGTACCGAACAGGATGGAGTCGACATTCAGATTGCCGATGTTCGAAGTGAGCATTTCTATGGTGCGGCGACGGCCTGGAGCGAACAGACCGTCCTGATGTTTCCTGATGCCGTCAGCGACGAATTCGAACTTCGCATTATGCCGAAGGGGCGAGCCGACAAGATGCTGGGGAAGCTCGTGAACTACGGTGCCGACCAGCGGTTTAGCAAGTTGCCGCTTGCCGCGAACTACCACATCGGCTGTGAAGGCAACATTGACATGTCCGCCCTGTTCGAATGCCTGACAGCACTCACACCATTGTTTCAAAAGAACCCACAGTTGTGCCTTGCTGCAGAAAATGGCAACCTGATTCTGTTCAGTGAGATGAAGCTGCTGTCAGCTCCGGAAATTCGCCCGATGCTTGCCACCAGCTGGACCGCACTCCAGGCGTTTTCTCGCCTCAACTGACCCACAAAACTGAGCCGCAAAACTGAGCCGCAAGGCGCTAGCCGCGGGTGTCTTCCACCAAGTCTCCTGACATTGCCCCGCAGCTATTTCTCCATGAACGGTCCACCGCTTCGAGCTTTCTCATACCGCTTTCGCCAGAGGTCTGAGCCGTCATTGGGAACCAGGCGAGTCTCCGCGCCGGTCTCAAAGAACGGATACTTGTCCTGATTCGCTGCGGTCAGCATAAAGTTCACAGAACCGTTGTTGGCCGTGTACATCTTCCGACCATCGGGCCATGACGTTTCGATCAGCCGGTCAGGATCCGGTCTGGAAGCGGGCAGCTCGATCCGCAGCTTCTCGACCCTATCACGGTTGATGTCGTAACCGATCCCCGGTCGATCAGGAACCGCTGCGTGACCATCCTCCAGCAGAATGGTTTGCTGAAGCAGGTCATGTTCAAACAGCTGATGACAATTTACGGCTGGCCAGAGTGCCTGCTTCAGAGCACCGCCGAAGTGAAGGGAATAGGCCGCAGTGATTCCACTGCCAACCAGCTGAAGCCAGAAGGGCAGTCCGGTTTCTTCACAGAACTTTCCGATGCCAAGCAGCTTCGAAGCACCGCCGCCGGCAACAAACCCGTCGCAACAGCCGGATTTCACGACGGTCGATGGTGAAGGAGTTCCGTAGTGCATCGCAACTTTCACATGAGTCGCATCGGCAATCTTTCGGTTCCCTTCGACATCTGATTGCGGAATGGGTGACTCATAAATGTCGACCTGTGGATACTTGTCGAGTTCCTTCAGGATCGGAAGTCCTCGTTCTGCCGTGCGGAGCGTGTCGTTGAAGTCCATGTCGATCTTGAATTCCGGTGGCAGGTTCTTTGCAGCTACCGCCACCTGATTGATCACATCAAACCACGGTCGCCCCTTTGTCTTGTACGACATATAGCCAAGACGTTTGGCTTCCTGACACTCCGCTGCCATATCTTCGGCCGACGTGTCGATGTTCCACCATGACAACGGAGTCTTCTCATACACCTTACTGCCCAGCAGGGAGTGCACCGGAACCTCGGCGGCCTTCCCCACCGCATCGAACAAAGCCATTTGAACTCCGGCCCCCAGTGAGTCATCCCACATCATCTCAATCGCGCTGCGACCCACGATCTTCGTATAGGCTTCTTCCGGCGGAACTCCCCACGTGTAAAAACGCAGCGTCTCACCAGTCCCGACCGCTCCGCACTTCAGAGTCACATCGCAAAGCTCCGAATAGCGCCAATGCGGAATCTCCCGGTCCATGTTGCGTCGCGGCACCGAACGAAATTCAAGCTTCACCGCAGTCCGCGTCACCTTGACGACTTCGAACTGTGATTCGGAAACCACAGCACCATTTGCAAGGAGACTTCGGCGACTGAACGCAGCGAGTCCTGCGACTGACAGAGCACCTGCAAAAGTCGATTTCAGAAATGAACGGCGAGAAGCGATCATCATTGTGCCCTCTGAGGAGAGACGTGTGGGGCGAAACGGCGGGAATCGGATTATGCCAGATTCAATCGCGAAGGCAAAACAACCACGGCGAACGAGTCGTTGCCGGATCATCCGTCGCCCGTCCGCGCAAGGCTCAGCCTCGGGATTATGATTAGGATGAAGATTAGGATTAAGAGGACTGCCCGCGACGGGCATACCGCAGCAACAAACGCGATTCAACCAAGAACAATGAACAAAAAAACGAAGGATCACTTTCGCGATCCTTCGTTCATTGCAATCTGGGAACCAGTAAGAAACTGTTATTCCTCAAGTGGCAGGCCGGCGGCTTCAGTCAGTCGATCAAAGTAGGCACATGCGGTGGTGTGATTGATCGTCTGAACCACATGAGCCGGTGATGTCGCAGCCAGCGCGGCCGCAACGTCTTCGTCAGTCACAGCAATTGGCGATGCGGCCAAGTGCTGCGCGACCACAAACAAACTTCGATCTCCATCGCTCAGCCCAGCCACTGGCTTCGTCAGGTCGGAATCCAGTGCAAAGATCTGATCGTCGTTCTGACCCAGCGTCTTCAGATGTCGGTAGGCCTGACCGATTGCGTACCACGCGTGATCCTGACGAGCAATGATCCAGTTGATCTGAGCCTTCTGAAGTTCCGACAGTTCTCCCGTTTGTCGCTGGCGTGAGATCAGTGCGGGCAGTCGACCGCGACCTTCATTCGGGAAGTTGGCAAGCAGGCGAGTCCAGTTGTAAGGCTGGACGTCCTGCTTCGATTCCTTCAGCCACTCCGATGTCTTTGCCGCGTCCACGAGCGGCAGACGTTCTGTCCGCTTGCTGAGTTCACTGATCTTCTTCAGTGTCGCTTCACGGGATTCCAGTACAGGGCGAGTACTGAGTCCTCGCCCTGTTGCTTTGCCTTCCTGGAGTTCCAGCGGAGCAACGATGGAGACCAGCTTCTGGTACTTTGACGATGTCGGCGTGGTGAATTCGTTGGAGTGAGCAACCTCCGCCGAACCACCTCGACCAGCAAACGTGTTTCCTTCCGACTGAGGAATCCCGGTTCCCTCTTTCCATCGATTGATGGAATTATTCCCGGAGACGGACATCGTCATCTCCAGAATCTGCATGGGGTTGTAGTACTTCTTCACGGCGTCGATGGCTGCATCGTTCAGCCGATGAGGCTCGTAGGTCAGCAGTCGTGCGTAGGCGAACGCTGCCTGCTCATCTTCTCCATAGACACCCCAGTCTGCATCCAGAGCTGCAATCTGATCGTCCGTCATGCCGGTGGCCGACAGCTTCCATTCCTGATGACCGAGACAGTACTGACAGTTGTTCGTACGCGAAACGATCCAGAACAGCTTTGTCTTGAACTGATACGTCAGTGACATGTTCTCATCAGCGTTTCGGGTAAAGTCGTTCCCACGACCAGCACCCGTCTTTGCTCCATCCTTGCTGGCATTACCACCGGCATTCCCCCCTGCTGTGCCGCCAGTTCGAGCCGCTCCAAACACCGAACCCTCTGTCGTCGGAACGTAGTGGTATCGCAGGCGAGCTTCATAGTTGTTCGCTCGCTCGCCCAGTGCTTCCTTATCCTTATCTGTCAGCTCCGGAACTGGAATTCGATGGGGACGCTTCTTCATATCTTCCAGCAGTTCCTTCATCTCAGGTCGAGTGGCGGGAACTGGGCGAGGTGTCTTCACCGCATCATCACCAAATGCGGCTGCGAGGGAGGATGCGAACAAAGCGGGAAGAACAAAAGCAACAAGTGACTTACAAATTGGCATTGATAACTCCTGATAATCATCGGACGCGCATGGTCCGGAATCGATAATAAAAGAATGATCATGCGGCCATAACGATGCCGCAGACACACCAGCGCAGGGGTTCGCTTTGAGGACCGATCTGGCGCTGAGAAAATGCTTGTGGCTGACGGAAAATCTAAGCCAACGGCACGAGCCAAAAAACCTCCTCCCCCAAACCCCGTTTGGGGGAGGTCGACCGAGCGCAGCAAGATCGGGAGGGGGCCCGCGACCGTCCACGAAACTGGCACGATCACTAGCCCATCAGCCCTCGCAAATTGGCGGTCGGAAGACTGGCTGTGAAAGGAAGAAATGTCCGTCTTCGGACACCGGCAGCGCGTGAGTCTGGGCGGCACCATCACATGCATTCAGCAGTTGTACCAGAGCTGCAAATTCGGAAGCCGCAGATGTCACGGGCGTTGCAGGAGGTGCTGAAAGCGGAATCGAATTCTGACGACAGCCGGGCCCGTCGCAGGGTGCCGGCGACCAGGGAGAATCCGCAGGAATTAACGCAACACCCAAGTCTGAACCCGAGTCAAAAGTGCCAGTGACCATCGCGTTGTCTGCACCGACGGGATGGCCATTGCGAAACAGATAATGACCGCAGGTTTCGGCAAAGGCTGAAGAATCAATGGAAGCAGCCGTCCAAACAACCATCGCGACCAACAGCCAGCACAGGTGACGTGCAGTGGTTCGCAGAGACTGTCGTGTTGTGGTGTTGAAACAGCCCATTACCGTGGATTCAGCAGATTCATGGAATGGAGTTAAGTTGCAAGGATCGCCCTGAGCAGAGATCGCGGATTTTTGGGCGAACGTCGTCGAGAGTATACGCACGCCGAAGGCAGTTTCGCCAAACCAATCTTGCTGAAAGTCGCGTTTCGTTCCGTCGAACCAGGCGTTCAGTCATCGGCACGATCAAACGAATTCGCCCCAATTGCCAACCACTTTCGCAGTCGGTTTTGAAACATCAAATACGGATCGGCAAGTCCTGGCCGCAGCGTGGGCAGTTGCGATGTTCGCCAGAATTCCCGGTCCATTCACAACCGGGTCGAGTACAACGGACGGTCAATTCCTGATTCGAATCAGGCTTCTTTGTAAACGAAACGTACAACCGCTCCGCCCCGATCCCCATCGGAACCCCGGCGGCAACCCCGCAAAGCAGTCCAACCAACTGGTGCCAACCCATCATACGAGCCAGCGTCACACCAAGAATCATGCCCGTGATCATGCCGACGTAATACATGCCTTCACGATTGCTCATAATCTCTCTCAGCCTGCTGGAGGTACGATTCTGACTGTGTCGTGATCTTAGGGTGCCGCCTTCGGTTGGCAAGCGAGGTGACACCATCCCATCTCCAGTAGGTACTCAAAGCCCGGCACCAACCAGCACAGTCGTTGTTCGCTCCGCCGAACAGAACGGCCTGGGCGACGCCGGCAACGCAGATTGTGCCACGCGGCAGAAAAACGCCTGGTTCGCAGAGCGAACCGCGACTAAGTCGTTGTTCGCTCCGCCGAACAGAACGCCTGTCACAAACTCAACACTGCCAAAGATCTCTCGCGACACATTGCAACATCAGTCGCGGCAACTGGCTGAACTTCTATGGGGCGGGTCTCTGAATCCGCCTTACAACTGCGACAGGGCATTCAAGATCTCAAGGGAATCAATAGTGTCGCTGTGGACGCAGATTGTTTCGGGGTCGAGTGAAATCGACGAGCCGTCGATTGTTGCGACTCGGCCCGTTTGCAGCATCTGACGGACTCGGGCTGTGATGGCTTGTGGATCGTGAATGACTGCATTCGGATGCGAGCGGGGCAGCAGTGTTCCAT
>JAEUII010000404.1 GCA_016795145.1 Planctomycetaceae bacterium | reverse complement strand
GGATCTCCGAGAAGATATCAGAGAACCTCAGAGTCACCCAGCCGGTACATCAAACTTGCTGTTGATTTCGCGGCCGGAGTCACTGCAGTTTCTCGATCTGGTGGGCCGTTGGCTCAATACGCCACTGCGGCTCGTGTTTTGTTCTCAGGGTGTTGTTCTCAAGGCAATTGATACGGCCTATGAACATCGGACGGACAGAACCACAGGTCTGCTGAGCGAAATTGGGCAGCAGGTTCGGGATGTCACCAGCGATATCTCTGACGAGCGAGACGACCTGCTGGAATCAGGTCAGCAGGCACCGGTGATCCAACTTGTGAATTCACTGCTCTTTGAAGCCGTCCGAGCGACTGCATCGGATGTTCATGTCCAGCCTGTCGAGGATTGTGTCAACGTCCGCATGCGGATTGATGGCATTCTGTTTGATACTCACACACTTCCCAAAGCCGTTCAGGAAGAAGTACTGACACGCATCAAAGTGCTGGGCCGGATGAACATCGCGGAAAAGCGGCTGCCTCAGGACGGTCGAGCTACCGTGCAGGTCGGTCAGCGGCTCATCGATCTGCGTATCGCATCGATGCCCACCAGCTTCGGCGAAAGAATTGTGATTCGCCTTCTGGACAAGAGTGCCCGACTCTACACGCTGCAGGAACTGGGCATGGACGCTGGGACGCTGGAATGTTATCGCCGGGCCGTGCGTCAGGAACATGGGTTGGTGCTGGTCACCGGTCCTACAGGCAGTGGCAAGAGCACGACCCTTTATGCCTCACTAATGGAACTGGATACCAAGGCACGCAACGCGGTGACGCTGGAAGACCCAATCGAATACGAGCTGAGCGGAATCAGCCAGACTCAGATCAATACGCGGAAGGGTATGACCTTCGCGAGCGGGCTACGCAGTATTTTGCGGCAGGATCCGGACATCATCATGCTGGGCGAAATACGAGATGCAGAAACGGCCGTCATGGCCATTCAGGCATCGCTGACCGGTCACATGGTCTTTTCGACCCTGCATACCAACGACGCCCCCAGTGCCGTGACACGCCTGCTAGACCTTGGCATCGAGCCATATCTCGCAGCCAGCTCCCTGCTGGCCGTCCTTGCTCAGCGGCTAGTGAGGAAAATCTGTCCGCACTGCAAGTCAACTTGCCATCCAACGCAGGCAGAACAGGAGTTGTTGAAAGATCTCGTATCCGACCACGAGCCATCTGCGACTTACCATGGCAAGGGATGCGAACAGTGCCGCGGAACCGGCTACCGAGGAAGACTTGGAGTGTTTGAACTGCTCACAATTGATGATCAAGTTCAAAGCCTGATCACCCAGCGAACAAATGCCGCTCAGATCCGAACAATCGCACTCAAAAACGGTATGCTGCCAATGAGAACCGACGGACTTCAGAAAGTGCTATCCGGCAAAACGACGATCGAAGAGATTGCTCGCGTGACGGTCGAGGTTGATTAGCGACCTAAACACGGGCTGCACCAGTACCGTCATGACATCGGCCTGCCACGCAATCGGCAACACCCCGCCCATCGCTGGACAACTAGATCACTTCGCTGCGCCCCGAAGGCCCGAAACACTGAAACCGCTGACAACAGTGCGCCGCATGCGGACGATCACAGCACATGCAACTGCGATGACAACACGGCGGCCACCGAAGGATTCGATCACAATTCGACCGCCGACTCAAATCACCCCTCCGGAATTCTCAACAGCTCGGCCAACGGGCTTGGAAAACGCTCAAAACCCTACACTCTCAATTCGGCCAAATCCACGACATCAATTCGGCCCGTAACACTGTGGTTTCGTGCTGCTGTTAGCGTTGCTGATTCTCACATTGTCAGTCCTGTTGCTGAGTCGTCTGGCAACGCAAAGTCTGCGACTCGCAACCCAGTTGCGTGCCGCGGAACAGAGACTGCAGCAGGACTGGGCGGTGTGGTCGGCCATCACCATTCTGCTGGGGCGGGCGGAAAGCGTGCTGGCGGAAGCAGATGCACGCGAAGGGAAGTCAGCGACTTCACGAGTTCTCGATCTGTCGCTCGGTGAGGCACAATTGCGAGTGGTGGTCACCGATGAATCGGCTCTGTTGAATGTAAACTCTCTCCGCGCGACGCTGGGCTCCGCACGTGCTGCGGGGCTCGTTAGAAAATACTCAGATGAACTGGAAGCAGCAGAACTCAGCTCACGTTTTTTTGCTGAGGCCGTCGATGGGAAGACCTTCGATTCGTTTGTCGACGTGTTTCGGGATGCAGCCGAGCCACAACAACTGAAGAGTTTTTTGCAATCCCCTGACCGACAATTGACCTGCTGGGGGAGTGGCCGGCTGAATTACCAGCGTGCCTCCCACGAACTGCTGCTTGAGCTTGCATCCGCATATGGCCACCGTGGCTTGATGACTCGCTTTCTGAGAGCGTTCGATGCGGAGCCGACAGCGAGTTTTGATGCAATAGTGAAGAAGGCGAAGCTCACAGACGAAGAGAGATTGCTCCTGGCTTCGCTGACTCAGCCTGCGTCAACCTCCTGGAGCATTTCTGTGATCGCTGGGAATGAGAGAACCGTTTTTGTCGTGCGGGAGGCCGATGAAGGAGCCATCCGGGGCAAGATCCACTCAAGCAGGCTCCGCTGAATCGAAGCATGTTTGATACCAGTCTGTCGGCCCGTCATGACCTCGACCCACCCACGCAATCGGCAACACCCCACCGATCGCAGGACAAGTAGATCACGTCGCTGCGATTCCAAACGGGCCTGGTCGTCACAGCCCGAAACACTGAAACCGCTGACAACAATCACCCGCATGCGAAAGATCACAGCGAATGCAAACTGCGATGACAGCGCGGCCACCACCGAAGGCTTCGATTACAATTCGACCACCGACCCAAATCACCCCTCCGGAATTCTCAACAACTCGGCCAACCCCCGAAAATGATGCCGATATCTCTACACTCTCAATTCGGCCAAAACTACGACATCAATTCGGCCCGTAACAGCTGTTGATGGTTTCTGTGATGTCCGGGACCTGGCAGCTCCAGGTCAGCAGGGCGCCGGGAGTATTCGGCGACACCGCATTGTACGGATGCAAAATCCCCGACATCAGCGATCGACCCTGGGCGTCGCTGATCGAAAAGCTGGTTTCGTTTTCGGCGTTGATGTTCACGACGGCAGATCCCGGTGTGCCGGCAGCCAGCGTAATTCCGGCTCCGCCCTGAGCCACAGGCTGGCCCAGTTTGGTGATGGCCGCTGCCAGACTCACAGTGTACGTTCCGCCCAGCGGATTTGTCACGGTGATTCCGGTCGTGGT
>JAEUII010000403.1 GCA_016795145.1 Planctomycetaceae bacterium | reverse complement strand
TTTCAGGAGGCGATTCGGCCAATTCGATGCCAGTTCAGTTTGCCAGCCCAGCAAGCTCCGCCCCGATGGCAGAGGTGGAATCGGTCGAGGTGATCGACGATGGCGTCGCGGTTGTTGAAGAGGTCGAAGACGTCGAGGTGGTCGAAGAAGCCGACGTTGTAGAAGTGGTCGAAGTCGCTGAGATCGCAGACGAGCCTCTGGAATGCGTCGAAGTGGTTGAAGACTTCGATGATTTTGCGATCGATGCCGAAGTTGTCGAGCTGGATGACGACGTGGTTGAGGTTGTCGATGACGTGGAAGTCGTCGACGCCGAGGAAGAAGGCGGAAAGGCCGACGACGAAGGAATCGACCCGGAACTCAGCAAGTTCCTGAAGGGCTTTTGATTCGTCATCTCGCGGTTTTCTCGCGAAGTCACTCGAGCCCAGTGGGCAAAGTGTTGTAGCGGCACGGCGCAAGCCGTCCGGTTTCGACCCAATAGAATCACATCACCGGAGGGCTTGCGCCCTTCCGCTATTGGTCCGGTGGTCAAAGCGTGGTTCTCAAAAGCAGTGATTTCGCGCTGTCTTTGTGTTGAGCAGAATCCTTCTTGCCAAGTTGGGAGATGCAGGGCAGAATTCGGGAGGGCGGCAGCTCGGCGGTGACCAGGGCCATTCTGTGACAGGATCAGGAGGGCGCGACACAGTCCGTTTGCCATGCCTGAAGAGGAGCCTGACGTGGCCGCTGCACGACCGAAGATGCTGGTCCTTGGACGAAATACGACGACGGTTCCGCGGATGAAGGAACTGGCGGGTGAAGGTGTTGATGTCGTTTCGCAGTCCGATGTGGCGATGCCGAACGCCGCCGCGGATTTCCTGGTGGTCGACGGTACCGAGCCTCAGCTGGCATCGGATCTCCAGGTCTGCGCAATGGGGCTCTTCAGCGCGTTACCGGACGGTGTCGTGCTGCTCGACGACGAACTCAATATCCTCTGGCACAACCAAACTTTCTCACAGCTGCTGCAGTGCACGACACGAATTGTCGGCCGATCTTTGCAGGATGTGATTTCGCCGGCGGATGGAACGGATCTGAATCGCGTCTCCGTGCCGGCCTCTCCTGGCGAAGCTGCTTCGCTGCTGGTGAAACGCGAAGACAAGAACGTGTTTTCGCTTCGCCTTGCTCGCACAACGATCTCACTGGGCGGCGACAACCGAAACGCTCTGATCCTGACGGTTCGCAACGTGACCAGCCAGGTGCTGGAAAAACAGAAGCAGGACGCGATCTACCGTGCCGGCCTTGAGCTTGGAAATCTCTCTCCGGATGAAGTCACCGCAATGACTCCGGAAGAACGAGTGGCTCTGTTGAAGGATCAGATTCTCCAGCTGACTCAGGAGGTTCTGGGATACGATACGTTCGAAATTCGGTTGTTGAATTCCGAGAACAATGAACTGATCCCTCTGCTGGAATTCGGAATGGCGCCTGAAGCTGCGAGCCGGCAGTTGTTCGCCGCAGAGTCGGGGAACGGCGTCACAGGATTTGTGGCATTCGCAAAGCGAAGCTACCTGTGCGCTGACACGAAGAACGACAAGCTCTACCTCTGTGGTGCTACGGATGCTCGCAGTTCGCTGACCGTTCCGCTGATGATTCGTGATTCTGTTCTGGGAACGTTCAATGTGGAAAGTCCAGGAACTCTGGCGTTCGATCAGAAGGACCTGGACTTCCTGACGCTGTTCAGTCGAGTCGTCGCGAGTTCGCTGAACCAGTTGCAACTGCTGGAAGCGGAAAAGGTCACTGCCGCCACGGAGAATACCGATCGCCTGCGGCGCGAAGTGAGTGAACCGTCTGACGAAATCCTGAACGCAGCGACGTGGATTCTGGAACGCTACATTGGTCACGATCCGGATGTGTGCGAACGACTGCATTTGATCACCGATCGCATTCGTAAGATTCGGTCCGACATTGGGAACATCGGCCAGACGACGGAGACTGCGGCCACTTTGAATCCGGCAACGATTCAGCGTCCGCCTCGAAAGGCTCTGATTGGCAAGCGAGTACTCGTGGTCGATCAGGACGCCACGGCGCGTGAGGATGCTCATAATTTGCTTGGGCAGATGGGCTGTGAAGTCGAGGCAGTTCAGAACGCGACTGCGGCCTGTGCGATGCTTCGAAATTACCACTACGACGTGGTGCTGACGGACATCCGTCTTAGCGATGCCAACGGGTATGAGTGCTTTCGTCGATTGCGTGAGATCAATGCCCACGTGCCAATCATCATGATGACCGCGTTTGGTTACGACGCGTCACATTCGATCGTGAAAGCTCGGCAGGAAGGCCTGAAGGCTGTGCTCTACAAACCATTTCGAAGGGCACAGATGCTGGATGAAGTCGAAAAGGCCGTCACGACGCCACCCGCGTGCAACTAAGTCGTTCGATTGACACGTTTGGCATGGCGCGAAAGTTGTAGCGGCACGGCGCGAGCCGTCCGGTTTCGGGCAAATGGGCGCGGCATGTCACCGGAGGGCTTGCGCCCTTCCGCTAACTGATGTAGCACCGTCAACGATCAAGCGACGACAGCACCAGGCCTGATGGAAGTGCGGGGGCAATTTGCGTTTCGTGGCGCGTTAATGTTCCGACCTCGGCACGAATGACGTCGTTTACAGAACGTGCGGGGCGGACAACCATCACGTCGCGAGTGGCTTTGTTCGCGAGACGCTGAAGGACGTCGGCGGAGGATTCTGTGGTCTCGGGCCAGTAGATCGGTTCAGTTTCAAGTTCCGCGATCTCGGAAATCGTCCCGTTATCGGATCGAAACGCCAGGTGCCAAATTCCGTCTGTCGATCCCACGGCAAAGCACGGTTGCTGTTCATTCAATGCCGCAAGTTCGAGTGCATCAAGACACGCATAGGGCTCATCACCGACTCGCTGGCACTGATACCCGGCGGCCGTCAATTGAGTCGTCAGTTGGTCGGCGGTCAGACGTTGTGACGATTTTCGAAGGTCCGGGAGCACTACCAGATCTGGCTGCTCTGCCGGGATCAGTCGAACCAGCACCGTCTGCGTGGCATCGTGTTCGCCTGAAGTAGCGCTCGAGCGACGACAGTCCGCTGCATGTTGCTTCGCCGCCAGATAATACTCGGTCCCGTCGACCACTGTCAGATTCGAGCTGGCAAAGGCGTGGCTGATTTGATTTCGGAGTGATACGTTCATCACTGGCCACAACTGATGGCGAATGCCGGAATCTGTCAGACACTCTGTTGGCGTCATCTGTCGAACGGCTTTTTCGAGCAGTTCACAGAGGTCTGTCTCGGCTTCATCATCGGTGGAAGCAGTCGATGAAGCGAGAATCACGACCGGGGAAAAATCTCCTCGAGTGACCTGTCGCAGTTCAAGCAGCCGCTGCGTTTCATTCTCGCACGGCACGACAGGAAGTGATGGTTCGTTGTTGCTGCTGCCTGCGCTGGCCGAATCCCGTGACGCGGAAAACTCCAGTCGGCCGACGACAGACCAAAGCGACTTGCGACCTTCCACGGACTCGTACGTTGTTTCGATCACGTAGAATGCCAGGTCATGCTCCGGAACAAGGATGCCCTCTTTTCGCCACAGCCGAAAAAAGTCATCCGCCCGCTGTGCCCGCTCAGAAACGCTGACATCACCAGGCTCTTCGCGATTCGAGATCAGTCGAACAACATTGCATGGATGCTGTCGGTAGAGCGTGCGTTGGAGATCTTCCGACATCGCGCGGCAATTCGGGGCGAGCACTTCAGACAAAGCGCCAACCTGGCTGAGATCAAATCGCCAGCCACTCAAAGGCAGAACCTGAACCACCGTGTATCCTTTGGAAGAAACGCGTTTTCACTTCGCAGACGAAGCCAAAAACAGTCATCGAAACAAGCTGGAAGTCATCAAATTGCCGACGAGCGATCCGCATTCCAGCCGTCGTTTGCGAAGCAAGTGTAGTCGAAGCAGAGTTGTTGGAAAGGACACGGCAAAGTTGATCCCGGATGGTAGATGACCGCGGGAAATTCCGTATCTATTCAAGTCTGACAGTTCGACGGTGTTTTTCTTGCCGATGGAGTGAGTGCAAAGTACGCCACACACTGTCTGGAATGACCGTTTCTGCCGAAACAACTCACGTTCACGCATGTTATACGACGACTCTGCTCGGCCCTCCGTGAGAAAGGGCTTGTCCAATTTTCGGCCTGCCCGGACACTGGATCTCCGGTGCGCGCTGTCGCACCGCTTACGCCTGCACGGATACTGGAAGGAGCCAGTGACATGTCGTGTTCGAAGATGCTGTCTCTGCTGTTTGCAATGCTGCTCTGCCCTTCCCTTTCCGGCTGTGCAACGCTCCTGAGTGACCGTTCGTACCAGGTGACGATCGACAACGCCGCCGGCCCCACGTACTTCTCTGTAATGGATCGGGACAACAAAGTGGTCCAGTCCGGCCTGACGCCGCAGCAAGTCACCTTGCGATCCAGCGCGGGGCCATTCCGTCCGGCGAAGTATCGCATTGTCTATGCCTCCACGACCGGCGTTCATGAACAGCCATTGGATCCGAACATCAACTGGTGGACGGCAGGGAACATTGTTATCGGTGGTGTGCCAGGTGTTGTGATTGATGCGGCGTCAGGTGCCCTCTGGCGTCTGGATGACCGTGTGACCGGGCGAGTTCCCATGGACCAGCTCGTCAGCAATCCTCAGCAGGGAAATGCCATGCTGGCAGGACGTGTGGAGGGAATTCCAACTCAAACTGCAGGGCCTCCATCAGAGCAAGGCTCGCTGTCGGGGCCAGTGCGTTCGGCATCCTACTCGAGCCCTTCCGATCAGGAACAGTAGCGGCGAAATGCTCAACGGCACTCCGTTGATGTTGACTACTACGGCTGAGCGGTCATTGGATCTTTCTGCCTCGTGCGAGCCAGGTCGTCTTCAAATCCGGCATTGATGACACAGCGGAATCCGGTGTGGAATGCTCCTGTATCCTCTTCGCCTTTCATTCGGGCCGTGTTGCGATACCCAATACAGTACTGTTCGCTGCACATGAACGAACCTCCTCGCTGAACCCGTTTGATGACAGCGGGATCCATTGGATCAAAACTTGACGAAGGTCCCGGAGGGTTCGAACGAGGACTGTCGGAATAGTATTCGGGCTGGTAGTAGTCCTTGCACCATTCCCAAACATTGCCCGAAACATCAAAGAGTCCAAAGTCGTTTGCCGGGAAACTTCCAACGGGAGAAGTGTGCAGGAAGCCGTCATCGCCGGTGTTCTGTACCGGGAACTCGCCCTGCCAGATGTTGTGAAGCCACTTGCCATCGGGATTTCGCGACGAGCCCCAGGGATACACCTGGTTCTTCAGCCCGCCCCTCGCGGCGTATTCCCATTGAGCTTCCGTCGGCAGATCTTTTCCTGCCCACTTACAATACTCCATCGCATCCAGCCAGCTCACATGCACGACCGGGTGGTCCATCCGATCCTCGATGGAAGACTCGGGACCATCCGGATGTTTCCAGTCTGCACCGGCTACGTATTGCCACCACGAGTAGGCTCCTTTTTCAGGATCAATCTCGTCGCGGCTTTTCGGCTGGTAACTGCAAATGGATCCCGGCTTGTTCATCTCAGGAAGAATCTTCAGCGCCTCACGGTCTGCACCAGGCTGAAGTGACCTGAGTTCCGGAGGACGTTCTGCGGTCGTCACATAGCCGGTCGCACTGACAAATTCCGCAAACTGACGGTTCGTGACTTCATGGAGGTCGATCCAGAAGCCATCAAGTTCCACTTCATGCGGTGGAAACTCGTCGGGCTGTGAATCGATTGCTCCCATCGTGAAGCGTCCGCCCGGAAGGAAGACCATTTCCCGGTACAAAGGATTTTCGGATTTACGTACCTGAGTACTCAGCGACGGGGATTCTTCACTGTCAGCAACCGCTGTCGTGGGGACCGACGTTTCCGGCACCATTGTCTCGGTTCCGCGGTAGGCCATTGCAGCAATGAGACCGATCGCTGCGACAAGGAAGACAGCCGCGGCCAGTGCGGGGTTTTTCATTGAGGACACCATTTCCAGAGCTTCATCTGTGTTTCGCGACTCATGGAACCATCTCAACATCGGCCGGATTCCCTGTCAATTGGCCAGGCACTGGTTCTGAAGATGGTCGAAGATCGGGCAGAGACGGGAAAATCCGAAAGTCCTCAAATACTTGAAATATGTGAGTCCGCTTCGGCATCGGTTCCATGCACTGTCTGACCGAAGCCTGCGGCGAGGTCTCCTGACGACCTTCCACATTTTGCAGAGAGAGAATTTCAAATGCAGTTCCTTAAGTCGTGTCTTTGCTTTGCGTTGCTGCTAACTGTTTGCGTGAGCGGACAGGCCGATGAGAAAAAGCAAAAGAAGGAAAAGAAAGCCCCCTCAGCAACTCAGCGATTCCTGAATGGCATCGAACTCACCGATGCTCAGAAGGAACAGGTCGCTGCTCTGGATAAGGAGTTCGCT
>JAEUII010000376.1 GCA_016795145.1 Planctomycetaceae bacterium | reverse complement strand
GACCTCAACTGGGTTATGACTGTTTGCAGCCTTCTGGCCTGCATCGCCTTCATTCGGCAGATTCGAAGAACCTATCAATCACTGATGCCATTCAGTCCCATGCATCCGCCGGGAACACCGACAGCGAACGGCTCTCATCGTTAACTGACATTTTCGCCAGCAAGGAGTGTTCAGCTAACTTGTCGGCTGCGGAGAACAGGTCTCAACCGCTGTCTCAGTTACTATGGTTATCACAATTGGAATGTGATGTGGGGACATCTGTTCAACAGATTTCCCTGATGGGTTACTGGGCCTCTGACTTCCCGGTGAAATCGTGGTCAGTCGCTGTTTCCGAGGGACGACGTTCGATACTCTTCGAGCTCGGACGAAGATCTGAAGATTCAGCGCTGGCATGTCCAGCGCCACTCCGACTCAGAAAGCCGACACGTTGGCTTCACTCTGATGGTACGCAGTTGGGACTGACTGATGATTTCACAAACGGTCGAATATGCACTGCGAGCAATCGTCACGATTGCTCAGAATCCCGGTCGAGCCTGCACGGCAAAAGAGATTGCAGCGACGACCCTTGTGCCAGCTCCATATCTGTCCAAGCTGATGCAGTCGCTTGTGCGAGGCGGAATCGTGACCGCACAGCGTGGGCCGAATGGTGGCTTCCAGCTCGTAAAGTCGCCCGCGGAACTGACGCTGTGGGAAGTAGTCGATGTTCTTGAGCCATTTCAGCGGATTACCGCGTGTCCGCTGGGAATTCGTTCACATGGTGGTCAACTGTGCCCGCTGCATCGAAACCTCGACAACGCCATGGCGACTGCGGAGAAGATGTTCCGCGAGATGACGGTGGCTCAGATGCTGGCTGCTCCTGGCAGTGTGACGCCGTTGTGCGAAGAGGCGAAAGAGATGCCTCTGCAGACGCTGGGGATTCCGAGCCCGCATTAAGTGGCCGTGGCCCGCCCCCGAGCTTGCTGACGCTCGCGCGACCCCTCCCAAACTTCGTTTGGGTGGGGAGGTTTTTGGGGATGACTTGTGGCTTCGATCAGCGTCAGTCAAGACCGTTTCTTCACCATTGAATACCAAGAAGCCGCAATCCGATGATTCGTTCTGCCATCACTGTCAGTCTGGTTGAGCAGGCTCGCAAGGGGCCGTTTGTTTTTCACGGCGACCTTGAAGCGGCCTGTCGATCTGCGGCTGAACTGGGGTTTGACGCGATTGAATTGTTTGCACCGTCTGCGGAAGTGATCAGTTCGCTTCCCCTTCCCGCTCTGCTGTCTCAGTACGGACTGTCGCTGGCAGCGGTCGGTACTGGGGCCGGGATGGTCGTGCATAAGCTCTCGCTGACCGATGCAGACTCGTCGCGTCGTCAGCAGGCGGAAGCTTTCATCGGCCAAATCATGGAAGCGGGGGCTCAGTACGGTGCACCGGCGATCATTGGATCGATGCAGGGCCGCTGGGATGATCAGGTGAATCAGGCCACCGCGACCGGATATCTTCGTGACGCTCTTCAGCGTCTCGGAGAGAAGGCGCAGACGCTTGGTACAGTGCTGATGTATGAGCCGCTGAATCGGTATGAGACCAACATGTGCAATACGATGAAGCAGGGAGTTGAGTTGCTGACGCCATTGGCAACGAAGTCGGTTCGTTTGCTGGCTGACCTGTTTCACATGAATATCGAAGAGGCGACGATCGAAGGCGGCCTGCTGGATGCCGGGGCGTTTCTTGGCCATGTGCACTTCGTTGATTCCAATCGTCAGGCGGTTGGACATGGTCACATGAATTACGAGCCAATCGCGAAAGCTCTGCGATCACTTGATTACAGCGGTTACGCGTCGGCTGAAGCGTTTCCGATCCCCGATGCTGTCGTCACAGCGAAGTCGACGATCGAAGGATTCCGCCGCTGGCTTCGGTAAGGCGGCGAGTGGTTCGCTGTGCTACAGTGCGGTCAACACGGGCAGGCTGTGAGAATTCTGCGGATGTTTTTTGCCCGAGGGCTGGAAGCCCGAAACACCCCTTGCCGGGGCCGTGAGGCCCCGGAAATGCATGAGAACAATCATAGGCCCGGAGGGTCGACACAAGAAATGGGTTAACGCCTCGCAATGTGTGTCGACCCTCCGGGCCTCGACTGACTCTCTGTGTTCTGACCGGTGGCTGACGCCACCGGCAGGGGATGTGTCAGCCCTTCGGGCCTGAAATTAGCAACATCGCAACCACGCCCCATCAGAACGACTGAGCTTGTTCATACGCGGGGCCGCTGAATGGCAGTGGCTGTGTGACTGCGTTGCCTTGCAGTGGGCGACCTGGTGGCTGAGCATTCGGGCCGGCAGGCTGGTTCATTGGATAGTAGCCCGGCTGTGAAACGCTTTGAGCCGGAATGTAGGGCCCGATTTCCTGCGAGGATCGGAACGCTGAAAGACTCTGCACGATCGTGACCATCGCAAGGCACAGTGAGCAGACGCTGAGTGCTGCGATCTGCAGGTTGAACTTTCGAACGGAAGCTGGTGACGTGTTTCGGCGACGGATCTTCTCGGACAACGCTGGCCAGACAGACTGTCCAACGGCTGGAATGTCATCAGACGAATCACGCAGGATCGAAAGAGCACCCATGGCCTGAGACATGCCGGAATGATAGCTGCGACATTCCGCACACTGATTCATGTGAGTCGCCAGCTGATGCTCTTCTTCAGCTCGCAGATCATTTCCCACATCCAGATGAATCAGGTGTCGTGCGTCGGAACAGTTCATGGTCTTTAATTTCCTGTCGTCCAGTTTCTGCCAATGAGCCCTGCTGATTCGTTGTCTGACGCTGGGGTCTTAATCGGATTCGCCAGGCGGCTTTTCCGCTCGTCGCTCTCGTCTTTCCCAGGCCTCACGGAACATCTTGCGAGCTTCGGCGAGTCTCCAGCGGATCGTCGCTTCACTTCGTTCAGTAATCGCTGCCACTTCAGAGGTGCAGAAGCCTTCAAGATCACGGAGCACCAGTACGGTTCGATAGGCTTCCGGAACCTCCGCGAGGACCAGCTGAACTTCCTGGGCCAGGTCGAGGTTCTTTCGGGGGTCAACAACTGCGGGGTCGGGCGACTGGTCGCTGTTGACATCAGCGAACAACGCCCAGCGACCACGCCGTCGAATTTTCCGCAAATGGTCGTAAGTCAGGTTCACGGCCAGGCGAAATAGCCATGGCCCAAACCTTCGTGATGGATCAAACTGCTCCAGTCGCTCATAGGCCCGCATGAACGATTCCTGCACCAGGTCGGTGGCGATTTCCAGGTCGGTCACAAAGCGTCGCACGACTTTCATCACGCGGCGTTCGTACCTCATCACCAGCTGCCCGAATGCATCGTGATCGCCGTTTCGAGCCGCGTGGACCAGACGTACCTCGCTCGCAGACGGTACTTCGCCACCTTCTGGCGAATCCGCCGCCTCGATCCACTGGTCTTCGGCGTCCGATTCGGACATTCTGATCATTCTGGAGGGCCTTTCTGACAACTACTACGTCGTCAGACCGCCCATCGTTGGAGGATTCCGGGGTCCCCGGATTTTGCAGTATTTTTGCAGGTTTTGCCTTAGTGAGCCGTAAGGCGCTAGCCGCGGGTTGCTGTTAGAAAAACAGGTGGAAAATCACCCGCGGCTAGCGCCTGGCGGCTCAGTTTCCGACTAAGTCAACAGTCTGCCGCGTTTGGGTGGGGAGGTTTTGATTCGGGATGATGCCTGATGCGAACGGCGCGTACAAGGCAGCCCTACGCTGGAACGGTGAATTCTGGTGGTCACATTTTCATCGTTTCTCAAACCGTGCCGTCGTGACGTCTTGGGAAGGTGGCAATCCCGCGAAGAATC
This sequence comes from Planctomycetaceae bacterium, assembly GCA_016795145.1. Lineage (GTDB taxonomy): Bacteria > Planctomycetota > Planctomycetia > Planctomycetales > Planctomycetaceae > SXXK01. The sequence continues at coordinate 8,007 of JAEUII010000376.1, read as the reverse complement.
TGAGACAACCCCGATCCCACCAGGAGTCAAAAAACTTCTGAACCAGACGAGCCTGCAAGCTCTCTGCCGATCTCATCTCACGTCGTGCGCTTGTCCCTGGCAGGTGCATACAAAACTGATACCGAGTTTACGGCCTGCCCCTGGTCGAAGTCCTTTCGATCCCACAGGAACCAGATCCATGAAACGAACTCGCTGGATCGTCATGGTCACGCTGATCATCCTGACCGTGTCCGCGGCTGCCATGGGACAGTTCGGACAGCGTGGTCGATACCGCAGCATGTACGGTGCTGATGGGCGAGTGAACCGAAATGGCGTGCCCGACTGGAAGCTGGATGAGAACTTTAAGAAGGACGTCTTCACCTTTGTCCGCATTCGATATCGATCGATGGGACGCTGGGGCTGGCAGACAGACTATCCGGATGCCGATCTGAATTTTTCTTACCGCCTGCAGCAGCTCACTTCGATTCACTCGGACCCGGACGGAGTCATTCTGGATCTCACCGATCCCAGACTCTTTGACTACCCATTCATTTATCTGATCGAACCTGGCTACATCTATCTGGACGAAGAAGAACGCAAGGCCCTTCGCACTTACCTGCTGAATGGCGGGTTCCTGATGGTCGATGACTTTTGGGGCGATGAAGAATGGGAAGGCCTGATGAGAGAACTCTCACAGATCTTTCCCGATCGAACTCCGCAGGACGTTCCGCTGGAGCATCCGATTTTCCATTGCGTCTACGACCTGAAAGAGCGGCCTCAAATCCCTGCCATTGGTTATGCTCATCAGATGGCGAATGGTGAGGTGTACTCAGCCCAGGGGTATGGCACCGAAGAAGTTCATTATCGAGCCCTCTACGACGACAACGGTCGCATGATGGCGATGATCTGTCATAACACGGACCTGGGAGATGGCTGGGAACGTGAAGGGGAGGATCCGTGGTACTTCAAGGAGTTCTCCGAGAAGAAAGCGTATCCTCTGGGAATCAACATCATCTTTTATGCAATGACTCATTGAACGACTTTTGAAAGATCCTCCATGTCGGACGCACTGACCCCGGACCGTGAGCGTGAACTGATTGGCCAGCTTCGACAGTTTCGCAGCCAGATTGATGCGGAACTTTCCCGCGTGATTGTGGGCCAGAAGGATGTGGTTCGGCAGCTGCTGATTTCATTGCTGGCCGGAGGAAACTGCCTGATCACCGGAGCACCGGGACTCGCGAAGACTCTGCTGGTGAAATCGATTGCTCAGCTGTTTGACCTGAAGTTCAATCGAATCCAGTTTACGCCTGACCTGATGCCGGCCGACATCACGGGAACCGAAGTGCTGGAAGAAGATCACGCGGGCGGCCGAACGATGAAGTTCATTCCCGGGCCGATCTTCGCCAACGTTCTTCTTGCGGACGAAATCAACCGAACGCCGCCGAAGACTCAGTCGGCTCTGCTGGAAGCGATGCAGGAACATCAGGTGACCGCCGCCGGCCGACGCTACACGCTTGAAGAACCCTTCTTCGTACTGGCGACACAGAACCCGATCGAAATGGAAGGTACGTATCCGCTGCCCGAAGCACAGCTGGACCGATTCATGTTCAATGTGCTGATTGATTATCTTCCGGAAGATGAAGAAGTGGCGGTTGTGCAGCAGACAACGTCGCGGAACTTCCAGCCGATCAAGGCTCTGTTTTCCGGGGCGACCGTTCATGAGTTTCATCAGGTCGTTCAGCGTGTGCCGATTGCTGACGATGTCGTTCGTTATGCTGTTCGGCTCGCCGCGGCGTCACGACCTCGTCAGAAGGGAACACCGGACTTCATCAACGAATTCGTGTCCTGGGGAGCCGGTCTTCGAGCTGGTCAGTACCTGGTTCTGGGCGGCAAGGCTCAGGCTCTGCTCGACGGACGCACGTTCGTTTCGACAAAGGATATCCAGTCACTGGCTCGTCCCGTCCTTCGCCACCGCATCCTTCCAAACTACCGTGCGGAAGCTCAGGGAGTGTCGGTGGATTCTTTGATTGAACGGCTTCTGGCGCATGTGGAACATCCAAAGAATGAAACGGTGCGATAGTCGGTTGGCCTTTCGTCGAGAGGCGATTGTTCCTGCTTGTTTGTTTTCGCTTGTTTCCAAATGTTCCGCCTGAAATCGAACCCTGTTGAGGCGTCATGTCTGCTGATCTGATGAACCCGTCGGTGGTGATGAGTCTTCGATCGCTGGAACTGCGAGCGAAGCTGGTCGTCGACGGGTTTCGTACGGGCTTGAACAAGAGCCCTCGACATGGATTCTCCGTCGAGTTCTCGGAGTACCGCCAGTACGCTCAGGGGGACGATCCCCGCTTCCTCGACTGGAAGCTGTTTGCTCGCACGGACCGAAGTTACATCCGGCTTTTCGAAGATGAAACGAATCTTCGCTGCTACATCGTACTGGATGTCAGTCGGTCGATGACGTTTGGTTCTGGCGAATGGTCAAAGTACGAATACGCTCGAACGATAGCCGCCTCGCTGGCATGGCTTCTGAACAAACAGGGTGATGCCGTCGGGCTGACGACGTTTGATGATGAAGTAAAGACAATCGTTCCCGCTCGATATCGCCCCGGGCAGCTTCGCCGGCTAATGGTCTCACTGGAAGAGCAGCCATCCGGCAAGCAAACTCGACCTGCCGTTGCACTCGAAGATGCGGCTCAGCGACTTCGCAAGCGTGGCCTGGTCATTCTGATCAGCGACCTGCTGGCTCCAGTTCAGGAACTTGGCGATGGCCTGAGACTCCTGCGAGGCTGCCTGCATGACATGGTCGTCTTCCAGGTGCTCGATCGGGCCGAGAAGAATCTCACCTTCGATGGGCCTCGACTGTTTGAAGACCTTGAGACAGACCAGAAGATCTACGCCGATCCGAACGTGATTCGCAACGAATACGTCAATCGGCTGGAAGCTCACAACACGGCGGTTCGACAGGAATGTGATTCTGTCGGAGCCGCCTTTCGACAACTGGTAACCGATGAACCACTGGAACTGGCGCTGGCGGAGTTTCTGCAGGCGCGGCGTCAGATCCGATAACACTCGTCCTGAGGTTGATTCCGAAAGGTCGAATGTGAACAGCAAGGTCAGGACTTGAGTATGTTCGAATTGCTCGCACCGGTATTCGCCGTCGTCGGAGGGATCGCCGCAGCGACTCCGTTTGTTCTGCACATGTTTCGACGCACGCCTGCCGTCAAAGCACCGTTCAGTCTCGTTCGATTTCTGACACCGACTCTGCCAAAGACCACGAAGCGTTCTCGCCTGGAACACTGGCCGCTGATGTTGCTTCGCATTCTGGCCGTTGCACTGATCGCCCTCGCGTTCGCTCGGCCGTTTCAGCGAGTCACCGTCGCAAGAGAACAGGCGGATGTTTCTGGTCGCCATCTGGCCATCGTCCTGGACGCCAGTGCCAGCATGCGACGCGATGGGCTTCGAGAAGCCGTGACTGCGGAAGTGCAGAAGCTGACTTCGGGTCTGAATCCGCAGGACGTTGTGAGTATCACCAGCTATTCAACGGGAACAAAGAGACTGCTGACTTCCGAAGAATGGAAGCAGTCCGAAGCGGGAGCCCGCCCTGCTCTGGTGACTCGGGTGCTTGAATCATGGGAACCCGACTGGAAGGCAACTCGTACGGCTCAGGCGATTCTTGAAGCGGCTGACGAAGTTGCACGAGAGAAAGGATCTGCGAACGATTCTGATCGCTCTGTTGTTCTGGTGACGGACTTTCAGGAGGGAAGCGATCTGGATCTGCTGCGATCCGGCAACTGGCCGGACTCGGTCAAGCTGGAGCTGCGCATCGTGAAGCCGACGGCCGCTGGCAACGCCGGAGTTAGTCTGGCCGAAGAACAGAAGACCGGTCTAGTTCGCGTTCGTGTGACAAACTCGGGCGATGCCACCGTCACGAAGTACACGTTACAGCCGTTTGACGATGCCGGAAAGCCGGTGGGCAATCCGATTGTTGCCGATGTTGCTCCCGGTCAGCGCCGAACGTTTTCTGTTCCGGAGCAGGTTGCCGGACAGCCTCGCATCAGTGGCATCGAACTTCTTGGAGATGCACAGCCGTTTGACAACGTCGTTGATCTTCCCATTGAAGATCCGCGGGTGCTTCGGATGGCTCATGCGGGTTCCACGGATCCGAACAATGCCGAAGCCATGCGTTACTATCTTCAGCGAGTATTGGATGGTGACGAAGCAGAGCCAATCGAACTGATTGACCTGCTGAACTCCGAGAACATCGCTGTGCCGCCGCCACAGGATGCTCGTCTTGCCATCGTGACGGAGAAGATCCCGGACAAAATGGCGACGTCCCTGAAAGAGTTTCTGGACCGCGGCAACATGGTCCTGGTGGCAGTGAATTCCGTCGAGATGTTTGAAAGTGTGAAGAGCCTGTTGCCGGTGGAAGTGAGCGCGTCCGAAGCGACCGTGACTGACTACGCCATGCTCGGGCAACTGGACTTCAGCAGCAGTCTTCTTGCTCCGTTTGCGGAAGCTCGATTTTCTGACTTCTCGTCGATCAAATTCTGGCACTACCGAACCCTGGCCTTTGATGAAAAGGCCGCGAATGCTCCTCGCGTCATCGCGCGATTCGATGCGGGTTCGCCAGCCATTCTGGAATCGACGAATGCCGCCGGAGGACGACTGTATCTGGTGGCCGCCGGCTGGCAGCCCACCGATAGTCAGTGGGCCCTGTCGACTCGCTTTCCCACGATGATCGCGCGACTGATTCGGCTCGCATATCCTCGTAGCGCAGGTCATCTGCTGCTCGCGGCGGGTGATACAATTCAGCCGGCGGAACTGACCGGACAGGATCAATGGACTTTGCTGGACCCTGAACAAAAACCCGTCACACCCGTTGTGAATTTGGCTGATGCGACAAAGTCTGACGACAAGAATGCCAGTGAACAAAAGCAAGCCGCTGTCATTGAACTCGATCGGCCAGGCCGCTGGGTGCTGACGGCACAGACAAGTGAAGGAGCAAAGTCCACAAGTCTGCTGGTCACCGTTCCATCCTCAGAAAGTCGCACTGAGCCTCTTCCGGCTGGCCAGCTTCAGGCACTGGGAATGGCGGCCGAAGTGACTCGCGTGGCTGACACTTCCGAAACGCCTGTTGATCCGGCTGTAGCATCGCAGCTTGACGCAAGCGAACTTGAATCGCAGCAAAAGTACTGGCGTTACTGCCTACTCGCCGGGCTTGGTCTGCTCGTGCTTGAAGCCCTCGTTGCTTCCGGCATCGAACGACGTCAGAACATGGAAGCGGTTCAGGCGTGACGGGGGATGAAGTGCTCAACCTTCAATCTTCCATTCAAACCCACTTTGTTCATGCTCTTGATGCGCGGTTATACCGCGCGAACGAGAGGCAAGACCGCTCATTGTGCGTTCTCCTCGTGTTCAACTCCTTCGGATATTCTGCGTTAGTAGTGTTGAAGCTGTTTGGTGTGGGCTGTGAAATGGCGACGAAAACGTAGCCCGCCCCCGAGCTTGCTGGCGCTCGCTCGACCCCTCCCACACTTCGTGCGGGTGGGGGGAAGTCATGCGGCGCCGTGGGCTTACTGTTTATTAACGGGCGGGATGTAGCGGTTCATCAGTTCGGCGTAGTCTTCGCGGATGGGGCTGAAGACGTCCATCACAACAGCAGGGCCGTCGACTGCGACGGCTCGGTGGGGAACGTTGGGCGGGATGATGAACATCGAGCCTGCTTCACAGATGCGAGTCTCATCGCCGATCGTCAGCTGCATACGACCTCTTAGCAGGATACCACCCTGTTCATGAGGATGATGGTGCAGTGGAATCTCCGCACCTTCGTCCATCTCCAGATAAGACAGCATCAGGTTTTGGCCATAAGGCGTTCGCAATCGACATCCAGGAACAGGCTCGACCGCCGTGAAATCACTGATGTTGATAAACGGCATTGCTTCTTCGCCTTTCTGAAACTGGCAGAGATCAACAGGGCAGCATTCCCATGCGCTGGTCGAGCCCCAGCATTAGGTTCATGTTCTGAACAGCGACGCCGCTGGCTCCTTTGATCAGATTATCGATCGCTGCAAAAACCACCAGTTGGTCACGATTATACCGCACGGTGATGTCGCAGAAATTGGTGTGAGCCACATCTTTGGTCGAAGGGATGTGATCGACAATCCGCATGAACGGCTGACCCGCGTAGAACTTTCGAAAGATCTCCAGCAGCTCCGCGACGGGACGTTTTTCTGTGATCCGTGGATAGATGGAGCAGAAGATTCCTCGATCCATTGGCATCAGGTGAGGATTGAAGGCGACTTGTACTTTCGCCTGCCCGACATCGGAAAGAACCTGTTCGATTTCCGGAGTGTGGCGATGATTGCCAATGCTGTAAGCCGTCACGCTTTCGTTGCATTCAGAGAACAGGTTGGCCAGCTTTGGCGTCCGCCCTGCTCCGCTGATACCGCTCTTCGCATCAATCACGATGCCCTGAGGCTCAATGATCTTTTCTGCGACCAGAGGCGCGAGTGCAAGAATGGACGTGCTGGTATAGCAGCCGGGATTAGCAACCAGCCGCGCACCTGGAATTCGCGAGCCGTAGATCTCAGGCAATCCGTAGACGGCAGTGGCAAGTCGAGTCGGGTCGGTATGAACGTGCTCGTACCAGGTTTCATAAACGCCAGGATCGGTGAGCCGATAGTCCGCACTGAGATCTACGACGCGGCAACCGGCATCAAGCAGCTGTGGCACGGCTTCCATGCTGGCGGTGTGAGGCAGGCAGCAGAAGGCGATGTCGCAGAGCTTTCCGGCCTGCTCGGCATTCAGATTCTCGCACTTCAGATCAAACATCCCGGTCAACGATGGATGGATCTTCGAAATGGAAGGACGGTCTTCCTGCCGAGTTGTGGCGGCCACCACTTCGGCCTGCGGATGCCGAGCCAGAATCTTCAAGAGTTCCAGTGCGGTGTAACCTGTTGCCCCCAGAATCGCGACACGTGCCATCGTTCAACCAGTCAGACTGAGATTCAATGTTTACCGAGTTCACTTGCGGAATGTTACTGTTCATCGCATCGGCTCCGAACCGTGCTTCCCGCTTCCAACGACTGATCGGAGTATAGAAGTCCCGCAAGCCTGCTCAACAACCGTGTTCGTGACGCTGCCGAGTTTCCGCTCTTTCGGACATCCGAGATCAGTGCGTCGACTTTGACACTGCTTGAGCCGGTGTGGATCGGCTGAGTTTTTCCAGAACGAAGTAGAAGACAGGAGTCAGAAAGATTCCGAAGACCGTGACGCCCAGCATTCCGGCAAACACCGCGATCCCGAGCGTACTTCGCATTTCCGCTCCTGCCCCCTTCGCAACGGCCAGCGGCACAACGCCCAGGATGAACGCGAAGGAAGTCATCAGAATTGGTCGCAGTCGCAGACGGCAGGCTTCGACCGTCGCATCAAACGCGGTGGCACCAGCGGCTCGCTTCTCCTTGGCAAACTCAACGATCAGGATCGCGTTCTTACTGGCGAGTCCGACGAGAACGACAAGCCCAATCTGGACGAAGATGTTCATGTCCAGTCGTGCCCACGCGACGCCCGCAATGGCACACAGCAGGCACATCGGGACGACAAGAATCACGGCGAACGGAAGTCGCAGACTTTCATACTGAGCCGCCAGAAGCAGGAAGACGAGCACCACCGACAGCGCGAAGACCACGATTGCCGTATTGCCTGCTCGAATCTGAAGAAATGTCAGCTCGGTCCACACAGAGTTCATGCCGGCCGGGAGCTGGCTTTCCGCAACACGTTCAACGGCCTTAATCATGTCACCGGAGCTGACGCCCGGTTTGCTTCCGCCGTTGACCGTTGCGGCGTTGATGCCGTTGTAGCGAGTGATCAAACCGGGGCCACCAATGCCGCGGACATCGGCGATGGCCGACAGCGGAACCATGTTGCCTTCGCGGTTACGTACCTGCAGCTTTTTGACATCGTCAGGACTGAGCCGAAACAGGGGGTCCGCCTGAAGATTCACCTGCCACGTTCGTCCAAACTCGTTGAAGT
>JAEUII010000346.1 GCA_016795145.1 Planctomycetaceae bacterium | reverse complement strand
CGAAGTGGATGTCAGTGTCGACATCGGCATGGGTTCAATGTAAAGCTCCGGAGCGTCCAGACTTCCGAACCCAGATAGATCTCGAAAACCCCAGAGACGCACAGAGCCGGCAGTCGGCGAGAACGTGATCGGTGCCGTGACCGACATCGCACCCAGTGATGATTTGCCGATCGAGAGCGATGTCTGAATGCGATCCAGTTCACTGTCGGTCAGGCCCAGAATTCGACCGGAGTATTCGAGCCGATCGTTACCTCCCAGTTCAATCAATGTCCCGGCGCTGCGCTGGTACAACTGCGTCATGCCACCAGTGACGTTGGCACTGCCGGACGTGTCAAACTGCATGGAGTCCGCAATCAGTCGAGTTCCGTTGAAGCCGCCGGAGATGAGACCACCGCCCTGCAGACTAAGCCCCAGACTTGTCGCTTCGCTGCCTTCAATGCCACTTGCAGACACGCCAAGGCTGGACGTCAGGCTGGCGCTGGACGTGACCACAACTCCGTGATGAAAGCCTCCAGGACCTGTGCCGCCAGTTCCTGTCAGCGAAACGTAATAATGCTCAGTCGAGAATGATGTTGGCTGCGATGAAACATCAGTTCCAGAATCGGTGATCAGAATGCCCGTCGCGCTGCTCGAACCACTACCTCCGGTGCCATTCACAATGACATCGTTCTTGCCGCTGACTTTTGCTCCAGCGCGAACAACGACGCCTCGCGCATTCGCACCGGTGCCGGTACCGCCAAGTCCCGTCAATGTAATCAATGCGTTGCCGGCAGTTGCGGTGACTCGAGTGTTCGTGTCAGAGAGATAGATTCCGTCGAGGCTATTTGTGCCTGAGCCACCGGTTCCGGTGAGAGCCAGATTTCCGGAGGCTACCTGCACGACACCGGATGACGTGACACTGATGCCTCGATTGTCTCCAGCCCCTGTAGCCTGGCCACCGATTCCAGTTAATGACAGACGACCAACTCCTGCGACAATCGCAGATGCTGCCGCAATGCTGATTCCGTGGTGAAATCCGCCGCTCCCGTTTCCGCCCCAGCCATCAATCTGTACGTTCCCTGCTGCGGAAAGTGTCGAACGGATCTGTGCCGATCCAGCAATGACCACGCCCACGTTATTCGATGAGCCACTTCCGCCGGTTCCCTGGATGTGCAGAAGTCCAGAACCTGTCGTCTCGAACGCTCCGCTGGAGCTAACGAAGACCCCGTGGTTATTTCCCGTCGCGGAACCTGTGCCACTTCCCCCGGTTCCGACAATTGTTGTTGTTCCATTGGCCGTGGATACTCGTCCAGAATTGATGACTTCGATGCCATAGCTGTTATTGGGACTCGACCCGGCATTGATGGCGCCGGTGCCGCCAGTTCCCGTTATCGTAAGTTGAGCCCCTGTGACTGACACCAGGCTGCCCGAGTCCGTAATTGAAACCCCTGCATTGTTGTTGCTACCGGATCCTCCTGTTCCATGAATCGTGAGGTTCGCAGTCCCAATTGACTGCACAATCGCACCGCCTTCCACACGTACCCCAATGTTTGTCTGGGATGCAGTTGCCGGGCTTCCGATGCCGCCTGTTCCGTTGATCTGGATGTCACCCGCCGTCGAACGCACTGCCGAGCCTGTCGCAGATACTACGACTCCATAGCTTCCGGTGGTTCCCCGTCCTGCCGCCCCATTGATCGTGATTCTCGCCGTTCCCGTCGACTCAACAATTCCGCGTCGCCAGACGACGACCCCATGGACAAAGGGTGCAACAGCGGTGGTCACACTGGAATGATCTCCGACGATTGTGATGTCTCCGTTCACAGAGCGAACAAATGTGTCTGTGCCGATTCCATCAATTCCCAAACCCCAGGTTCCGCCGGCAGATCGTCCCGAAAGGCTCAATGTGCCCGCATTGACGGCAGTGGAAGTGGAGCGAACGTTCGCACCGGTATTCAGCAGTAATCCAACTCCGATATCCGCAAGTCCCGTCAGATCAATATTGCCTGTACCGGACGTGGAAAATGATCCATTGGAAAGCAGCCACAGCCCATGCTGTCCGCTCCCGCCAGTGGCCAGCGAGCGACCGGTTGCAGTGACGTTGCCACTCACGGTTGTGACGGCCCCATTACTCTGCACTCGCATTCCGACATTGTTATTCCCCAGAGTCCCTGAGGTTCCCTGAATCGTGATCGATCCAGACGTCGTTGTCACGAAGGAGTTGCTGATGTCGATGCCCGCGTTTGAACCGATGGCTCCACCACCTCCCTGCCCAGTCAATGTGATGGGAGCAGTGCCCGTGGAAGAAATTGTGCCGGAAGGCAGATAGATCCCATACATTGATCCCCCTGTACCGGTGCCACCAGTTCCAGACACATTCAGGCTGCCATTCGCTGCTGAGATTCTGGCCGTTGACCCATTAACGAGGACGCCCATGTTTGATGTGCCCTGACTTCCTCCCGTTCCATTCACCGAGACCTGTCCAGTGCCCAGCGATTCAATCCAGCTGTCGGCGCCAACCGCCACACCATGAAAACTGTTCCCTGTCGTCTGTGCGGTTGTACTACCTCGCCCAATGACGGTGATGTTTCCATTCACTGATGTGATGCGTGCACTGCCCGAACTCAAGCCAACACCATTGAAACTCGCACTGCCTGTTCCGCCTTTTCCGTCGAGCAGAATGGACCCGTTCCCTGTGGTTTCGACCACCCCGCTGTTGAACAGCGTGATTCCATTGTTGCTGGTGCTGGTGCCGGTCGCATTTCCGCCGCCTGTGCCGTTGATGACAATTGGTCCGTCAACCGCAGTCACCTGGCCACCGGACCAGATAATCACACCTTCATTTCCAAAAGTCCCAAGACCACCGAAGCCAGTGACTGTGATGCCAGCGGTTCCTGTCCCCGAAACTCGTCCGGCGCCGCGGATATTCACACCGTACGTGTTCACAGATCCCGCAGCAGGAGCCCCATAACCTGTAATGGAAATGGTTCCACCCGCCGAAAGGACTCGCCCGGGAACGTCGACGCCAAAGGCCGTGCCTGTCGTACCGCTCGCGCGACCAAAGAGTGTCACACTGCCCGTTCCGAAACTCTGAACCAGTCCGTTAACAACGATCCCCGTCGACAGGCTTGAGGCCAGTCCGTCGACGTTCGCGTTGAACGTCAGATTCCCGGAGACCGTCGTGACCGTTGCTGCAAGATTGATACTCTGCCCGGAAGTGAAGACGAGGTGACTGCTCCCTGTGCCTGCCTGAATCGTTCCGGAGATCGTCATTGCACCGGCTGCTGAGTTGCCGACCTGAATCGTGCCGGCCGTAATTCGATCCAGCTCCGCGTCCGATACCTCCAGCGCGACGGAGGAAAGATCTGTCGACGAACCAACAAGGATCGATCGTGCAGATGTGAATGGTTGCAGCGTGACCTGGCGACCAGTGGCGGTCAGTGTGCCATTCAGAATCACTTTGTCAGCAGAAATCGTGATGTTGCCGTTGGTGACCTTTGCATCGGCTCCGGCGTTGATCTGGACGGCCGCATCCAGCGCTGCGGTGGTCAGAGAAATGGCACCGGAAGCAGACAGGTCGTTGACCGCTGATGTATCCGTGATCACAAGGCTTCCCGCATTGACGCGAATCTTCAGATCGCCCAATGTCGTGGTTGCCCCGTTCAGACTATTCACTGTTCCTACCGTCAACGCATTCGTCTCAAGGAAATCAAGACTCGCCACACTGGCCGCAAGCGTCGCAACGCTATTGGCATTTGTCGCAAGGCTGGCTGCGCCTCCGGTGAGTGCGAGGGACGTAACTGTCAGCGAACCGGTGCCTGTCTGAGTGATTCCTCCATTGGAGGTCAGCTTCATCGTGGAATACGTCGACGCTGAAACCGGCGCCGTCACCCGAATCGTTCCGGATGGCAGTGTTCCGACCTGCAGCACTCCAGTAGTTGTGATTCGGTCCAGTTCTGCATCTGTCAGACCAAGGCTGGTGGTTGTGTCATCGGTTCCAAGGTCAATCAGTCGTCCGGCGGTTTTCGGTCCGAGCGTCACGTTGTTCGCACCGGCCGTGATGGTTGTTGTTCCTTCCAGAGAGATCGAATCACCAAGCAGAGTCAGTGCACTGGTTCCGGTCAGAGAAATCGTTCCATCCGACATGCCGATCGCGTGAGAATTGCTGCCGTTTCCGCCGACGCCGGTGATCGTGACGGTGGCCGTCCCTGTTGAGGAAACTTTTCCTCCGTTGGTGATGTTCACGCCGCGATTGAACGTGCCCGTTGTAACGCCGCCGCCCGTGCCATCAATCACGATCGGTCCCGACACCGAAGAGATCTCGGCAGCGGTTCCCCAAACTTCCGCACCATGAGCAAATACGGAACCCGATCCAGCACGGCCAGCGAACGTGATGCTGCCAGTCCCTTCCGATCGAATCCTGGCGCCATTAATGACGGTGCTGCCTGTCGCTCCATTACCTCCCGTGCTGCTTCCAATCCCATTGACGAAGATGTCCCCGGATCCAGTGCTGGTGGAAATGATGCCGGTATTGCTGTCAATGAGTAGCACGCCGGCACTGCCTGTCCCGGTCCCATCCCCTGTACCATTCACCGTAATTGTTCCATTTCCCGAGGACTCAATTCTTGAACCGCCGGCCAGCAAGACACCTCGATGCCCGCTATATCCATTCGCGTCCACGCCGGTGCCGCCCTGTCCCTGGACCAGAACGTCTCCAGAAACCGAGCCAATCTTTGCGTTGACTCCGTAAATGAAGACTCCGCAATTATCAGCAGTCCCGAAACCTCCAGTGCCGAAGATCCCAACGTTGCCCAATCCGGCTGCAGCGACAATTCCATCAAATACTCCAATCCCGCGATTTCCCCAAAGGCTTCCTTCTCCACCATGTCCAGTGATCGAGATTGACCCGTCGATCGAAGTGACGCTCGAACCAACACCACTGACTCGCACGCCATCATTGTCCGATGTGCCATCGGGCTTGCTGCCGAGACCTGTGCCGGTTCCAATGATCGCGATGGGTGCAGCAGAGGCTCCAAGTCCACGACTGATGACGGACGATGCATAGATGGATACTCCCAGATTCACGTATCCAGTGCCGGCACCGGTTCCAGTGATCGAAATGGCGCCTGTCATACTGTCAATGACCGCCCCACTCGTCACATCGACACCAATGCCCAGGTTGGTCCCGCTGCCACCGGTACCATTGACTGTGATCGATCCGCCGTTGTTCGCTGCTGTTGATGCGATATAAGCAGTCAGGTATGTCACGACACCGCGTTGAAGTTCTGCGGTGGCGACACTTCCACCGCGTCCCCGCAGAACGATGGGTCCGCTTCCCGTTGTAATCACGGAGCCCAGAAGTTCAACACCTGTGAACGCCCCAGCTCCAGCTCCAGCCAGATTGCCATTTAAAGTAATGCCGCCATCGACAGTCGTCAGTGTGGAATCCGATGTCTGGTAGATGTTCCTTGCGCTGACGAGAGAGATGGCACCGGTTCCCGTCGTCGTCAGGTCCGCATCGGCGTTATTCAGACTGATGCCCGACACGGTACTCGTTGACTCAATCGTCAGGTTCCGGTTCGATGCCAGCTCGATGGAACTTCCAATGGTCATCGCGTCGCCGGACAGCAGTGCCAGGTTGGGAGTCGCAGAAATCGGCGCAGTGACAGACACCGCTCCTCCGCTCAGGCTTCCAAGCGTCAGCGTTGAACAAACAATCTGATCCAGTTCCGCGTCGCTGATGCCGAGTTCCGTTGCCGAATCATCGCCGCCAAGATTCAGCATTCGACTGGAGTCACTCGGTCGAATCGTCAGTGCCCCTGTCCCTGCATCGATCTGACTGTCTGAAGAGAAGAATAACTGGTTGACAGCGATGACCTGCGACGGCGTGATCAGCAACTGGCTCGTGTTCAGACTGAGCGAATTGAGACTGAGAGACGAGCTGATACTGACGGTCGCTGATGACACGGTCACATCGTCCGAAGCCGTTGGGACTGCGTCGGTATCCCAGTTCAGAGCATCATCCCAGTTCGTTGTTCCTGCGCCGCCATCCCACTGAACTGCCGACAGCAGCTGTCGAGGCTCCAGAAACTCACTGCGCCGATATCGCCGACCTTGCAGCACCGTCCTTGCGCGATGAAATTTGGCTGTCTCCCGCCCGTGGATTGCCGTGATAAACCGTTGAATGGACTTCAGGAAAGCAGAGATCAGCATGGAACTTGATCCATCGCGAATGGCAAATTCGGCAGGAACGGAAATGTCGTCTATCTGTGAAATTGCAAACCGCAGAATCGTGTGACCGGAAATTTCAAAATTCCCGGCCAAAGGGCGGGTGACTCCTTCCCTACACCATTGCATCGCAGAAAAACCGGTGGTTGGCTCGACAATCCGGTGCCTCGTGAAACAGCCAGGCTTCTGGAGTTTTTCTGTACGCGGTACTGGCTGCACTTGAAGTCACACAGACCCATCTTCATCATCACAGGTATGGTGACCCGGTCTGAATTTGAAGTGGCTCTGCAGAAACTGCGAGATGGCTCTCCCGATGCTGTCGCGGAATTTGTGCAGCATTACCAGCCGTTCATTCGTCGCGCAGTTCGTCGTGGTCTGACTCGAAGTGGACTTCGGTCGGTCGTGGATTCTTCAGACATCTGCCAGTCCGTGCTGGCCAGTTTTCTTGTTCGCATGGCAGCAGGTGAATTCGAGTTTCGCGATCAGAAGTCGGTGGAGAACCTGCTCATTACGATTGCTCGTCGTCGACTCGGTATGCTCGTTCGACACGAGACGGCTCAGGGACGCGATCGACGCCGACTGATGTCACTGGATTCACGGTGGGAACACGTGGCACCGGCAAGCACGGACCCGGGACTGGTGGCTGAAGTGTCGGATCTGCTCCAGCAGGTGCGAAGCCGCATGACGGATGACGAACGTCGGTTGTTCGATCTGCGACGCAGCGGTGCCGGTTGGGACACGATTTCTCAGACGGTGCATGAGAACCCTGTAGCGCTGCGAAAGCGACTGTCACGGGCGTTGCATCGCATTTGTTCTGAGTTGGATCTTGATCATGAATCTGATGAAAGCTCATCTGAAGATGAGAGCTCACCTGACAATGAACAGACATAACTATTCGTGAGCTTTCACTACGTGTTGATTCTGCCCTTTCTCACTTTGACTGCAGGGTTCGAATGATATGACAGAGTCTTCACGGGGCACGTCATCGGGCGATCAGCTGAACATCGCCCTGCAGCGTCAGTCGAGCGAGTGGAGTCAGGGTCGTCGAGTCCTGCCGGAAGATCTGACTCTGGAGATTTCCGACGAGAATACTCGCCGCGATGCTCTGCTCGAACTGATTCACAATGAAGTGATTCTGCGTGAAGAGATCGGCGAGCTTCCGACGCTTGCGGAATACCAGTCGCGTTACCCGGAGCTTGCTGAGGAACTTCAGATCCAGTGGTCACTTGACCTGGCTGTGATGGGCGAAACGGAATGGATCGATTCCGACGGATTCTCGCCGGACCAGCGTTGCATCGATCGTTATGTGCTGCGCGAAACTCTGGGGAGCGGTGCGAACGGGGTGGTCTACAAGGCCTGGGATCCACGGCTGAAGCGATTCGTTGCGCTCAAGCGTCTTCGCTCCGGAATCGATGCGTCGTCTCAGGAGAAATCACGACTCAAATCCGAAGCCGAGGCCGTTGCGCGACTGTCCCACGAGAACATCGTTCAGATCTTTGATCACGGTGAAATCGGCGACATGCCCTGGCTGGCAATGGAATACTGCGCGCTGGGCACGCTGGCCGATCTGCTGAACGGCGTACCGTTGTCACCCAAAGATGCAGCCAGAATTGTGCTGCAGATTGCCGGGGGAGTCGCCGCTGCCCATGCCAGTCAGATGATTCATCGAGACTTGAAACCGTCAAACATCCTGCTGGTTCCACGGCAGAAGATCGAGGACAGAGAATCATCCGCTTCGGTTGCGAGACCGCTCGCCTCATCGGCGAATACGACACTGAAAGTTGCCGATGTCATTCCGCGAGTCTCGGATTTTGGCCTCGCACGGCTGATGGATGACGATGTGCATCAAACACGATCGGGCGTACCGCTGGGAACGCCGGCTTATATGTCTCCTGAACAGGCATTGGGACGCAGGTCCGAGATTGGTGCTGGAACCGATGTCTATTCAATTGGCTGTATCCTGTATGAATGCCTGACAGGGCGTCCGCCGTTCCGTGCGGATTCGGTTGCAGAGACTTTGCGGCAGGTGGCCGAACTTGAGCCCGTGGCTCCGTCTCGCCTGAACCCATCGATTCCAGCGGACCTGAATAACATCGTTCTGAAGTGTCTGGAAAAACGCCCGGCCCAGCGTTACTCCTCAATGCCACTGCTTGTCGCGGATCTCGGTAACTTTCTGGAGGGGCGTCCCGTCAAAGCGCGTCCGCTTCTGGTCTATGTTCGAGCCTGGCGATGGTGCAGACGCTTCCCGGTATATGCAAGTTCCGTCGCCATTGTTCTGGCGGCCCTTGTTGTCGTCATCGCAGTGCGTGAAAACTATGTTCAGCAACTGGCCGAATCTCGCAACGTTGCGCTAGAAAAATCCAAAGCTGCAACGGCCAGCGAGCAGCGCGCTGTGGAGGCTCAGAAGAAGACTGAGGAACAACTGGCGCGTGCGGAACAGAATTCTGTCTGGGCGATGGAAGCTGTCGATGCATTGCTGCAGAAAGCGGCAGATCAGTCGCTGACATCGATCCCGGGAATGATCTCCGTTCGCCAGCAACTTCTTTCCGAAGCGCTACAGCAGTGTGAACGATTCCTGCAGGACCGAGGAAGCAATGATCCGGCGGCGCTGTTTGCCCGGGGGATTGTTCTTCAGCGAACCGGACGCATTCACCGTCAGATCAAGCAACTGGAAAAGTCTGAAGCAGAACTGCAGGAAGCTGTGACTCTGTTTACCGACCTGGCCGCTCAACATCCCGACAAAGTGAAGTACATCAGTGAGCTTGGTAAATCGCAGTATCAACTGGCACTGACACTGGCAATTAGTCGTAACACTGCGGCTGGCTGGGGAATGAAAGAGACGTCGCTGAAGACGTGGAACAGCGGACTCAGGTTGTTTCCTGACGATCCGGACCTCCGCCGCGGAAAAGTCAATGTGCTTTCCTCAATGGGTCCGGAGCTGCGACGTGCAGGAAAGTGGAAAGAATCAGAAGAGGCTTATCGGGAGGGAGAAAAACTAGTCCAGCAACTGCTCGTGGAAACTCCCGACGATCTTCGAGTTCTGATCGCTGGTCGGATACTTCGGGGAAACTACTCCACATTGCTGCTGACGGTCGGCCGGACAAACGAAGCGTTCGAGCTTCAGAAGGGAGTGGTGACGGCAGCAAACAGAATTGCTCAGTTGACACCCGACGACCCTTCAGCGGATGCCGCACGGGCATCTGCGATCTATGGACTTGCGAACATTCAGTTGCAACGCCCCGAATCCCTCGGCGATGCGATGACTTCTTACGAAGAGTCGGCTCAGATCATTGACAAGATCGCTGAGCGCGAGCCACTTGTCGGTGACTATGCCGTGCAGGCGGCCAAGTCATGGATGGGGCTTGGTATTGCCAAAGAAACGGCTGGTGACCTTCAGGGCGCATTGGAGGCAGCAGAACGCGCATTGACGTGGCATCAGAGTATCTTAGAGAGACAGCCCGATAACGATTCAGTGAAATTCGAGTATGGACGAATCCTCGGCTTTACGTCCATGCTTCTTCATAAGCTGAACATCTCAAAGGAGCGTGCCGTCACCCTGTCACAGCAATCCTTCGATCTGATGAAGCCTTTCGGAGATCTGGCAAAGGGGCCTGATGCTGTCGCAGACTATCTCATGTCCGTTCATGCTCGACTGGCTATCAGCCCCGAATTGCACGCGGAAGGTTCGTTCGTTGCGGATGCGATCCAGCTCGGACGCGATGCTATGCAGAAGTTCCCGACGCACGCACAACTGACCATCGCGGTCCACACTGTCGTTGGGGAAAAGTGGCTGGATGACATGAGAAGGAACCAGTGGGAGGCAGCACGCAGCACCGCAGGCGAAGCGATTGCTCTGTCGCAGACCGATCCGGGTTTCCAGTATGGGTGGACCATTCGCCGTGCTCTGGCCACCGCAAACGCAGGCGAGTATCAGTCGGCAATTGAGGGCATCGAACCGGTAGCGAAACTCCAAACGTTGTATCGATTTCCGTCGACTGAGATTCTGGAGGCCTGTTCGCTCTGTGCTCAAAAGGCGATGGCGGACAATAGCCTCTCCGCCGACCAGCGCGCGGCCCTTTCTGCCAGGTATGTTCAGGTGGCCGGGAGAATTCTGAACGAGCAACTCGATGCAGGGTTCTACAAAAGTCCTGCCGATCGTGAGTCGCTACTGAATGATGTGCGACTGGAAACTCTCCGAGCTTCCCCGGAGCTGAAGGAGCAGTTTGATCGATTGTGAATGTGATACTCGGTAGGTTCTTTCTGCCGGAATGAACTGACGTTGGGTAGCACGTACGAAGTGCGTGTGCCGCAGGCGCCGGAAGCCGATGCCCGGATGTGGTATTGCCGAGTCAGGATGCACTGACACCACCACGCGTTCACTTCGGCTTCCGGCCGCTGCGCGTCACAGGCTTTGCCTGTGCTACCCAGTAGGTTCTTTCTGCCGGAAAGAACTTTCGCCGCGAGGCGAACCGTGGTCTGACGTTGGGTATTCCAGACCATCACACCCACGTTCACCCGTGAGAGATTGGTAGCTTCGTTAGGGCGCTGGTCGCGGCGGGGCCGCGAGGTGCTGCTCGGCAAGCAGCACCTACGTCTTCCCTCAAACCTGAGCCACTGAACGCTTCGTGGATACCAGCGCCAGGCACAGAAGGATCAGCAGGCCGGAGACGGCTCCGATTTGCCAGAGTGGCAGCGCCAGGCGGGACTGGAAGTCGAGTTCCAGTTCGAGCGGCGCGTTTTCAGCGACCTGCACCGTGCGGCCGAAGGTGTAGATGTCGCCTTCTTCCGGCAGGCTGATGATGATGGCCTGAGGTGCTGGATCGGTTGTGTGCTGATGCTGTACCAGGCGCGCTGCGATTCTCTGCAGCACGGCGTTGTCTTCCGTCGTGTTGCCTCGAAGCAGCTGGCTCAGTTCCTGAGGTCGGAAGTTCAACTGGTCCTGCTGCAGAACAGGATTCTCAGCGGCCGCTTCTCGCAGTTGCTTGTTGTCGACCGGAATCGAATCGTCGCTGTTGTCCAGGTACAGTCGCTGGCGGCGAGTATTCAAACCAACAATGGCCTGCTGAGTCTGAAGATTCTCCAGCTGAATTCGAGCATCCTCATTGGACGCTGCGTCCAGTGCGTACTGATTCGCAACGCTGTTTAAAGCCCAGCGAGCCTTGCTCTGTTCGCCGGCCTGGAGAAGCAGATTGGCCTGTTCAAGCAGCTGAGTTGCCTGTTCGGCCTGAACCTGTCGCTGTCCTCGAGCGGCCGAAAGATACGAGTCGCGATCGTAATCCTTCTGAGTCGTCTGTCGCACAAGTTCCAGATTGCCATCGTTGTCATTCAGTTGGAAACCCTTCGGTGCGATCACGTTCCACGAGATATTTTCCAGCGGAACATTCAGCTGAGGACTTCGAAGCTGCAGGCCATTCAGTCCTTCGCCCGGCACGGAGTACACAAAACGAACTTTGGCCGTGCGGTCATCAATGCCCGGCAGGATATGAAACTGCCAGGTGTTTTCAGCAGTGGTTTGGCGGATCGAGTTCACACTTTCGCCGTTCACAAAGATGCTGAAGAGTTCTCCGCCCTTTGGAAGACTGACAATCAGGCTGCTTCGCTGAATCACTTCCATCACCACATCCACCGCAGTCAGCTGATCTCCTGTGGAAGACAGAACTGTTGTCAGTGAGCCTTCAGCAACTCGCAGCTTCAAACCATCGGCCAGCGAATGCCGTCGTGCACGAACGGTGAGCGCTGCCGGAGGATCGACAGCTCTGAGCGCGAGCGCCGGGGCTGTGCGGTTGTCCGCTTCTCGCAGTGATTGAGGAACCGTGCTCCAGTCCACTCGCTGCCAGCCCTGAGTCAGTTCACCGGTTTCAAGTTCCAGTCGACCGCCCGCGCGAATGGCGAAGAAGTACGAAATCTGACGAGCATCGGGGAAGCCGAGCGGGCTCAGAGATTCTTCGTCATTCAGTCGATCGCCACGACGTTCAAACTCAATCTGGAACTGTAGCTTTCCAACCACACGTCTCTTGAACTGAATCTCCCAAAGGTTCGAATCAGGAGCCGTCCGAACAATGTCGCTGACCGCATTTCCGATTGCTCGAACGGTTCGGATTTCGTCAGCATTCGTAATTGGCAGACTGACTTGCATGGACGCAATCGAAGCATTCTGAACATTGAAGCTGGCGGCCACCGCAGATCGTGTCTGACCTTCACGCACGGTCATTTGATGCAGCACCTGGCCTGTGACCCATGGATCCAGCTTCTCGACACCCAGGACCAGGTTCCAGTCCTTCTGAAGCAGTCGAAACGCGAGTGCTCCCTGACCCTCACCACCCAGCGCGCGAGGATCGGTTTCGGAAACGTTTTGACGAGTCACCGTGCGAAGGCGAAGGCCCGTGGCCGGACGAACGACCAGTTCTCCCGTCTGCCGTGCCGCTTCATTCAGTTCAAACCGAGGAATCTGCCACTGAGCGACGTCGGTCGGTGCAGCACCCGTAAGCGTCAGTGCAAACGTCTGAGTCCCCAGAGTCCTGCCGTTCAGATGCAGAACGATATGACGGACTCCGTTTTCACTACGCTCCGCCCAGTGATGAAGTGCATCGCCCGTGAGTGATTCGACTTCCAGACCGGCAGGCAGAGGGAAGCTCAGCTCGAACAAACCAGCTCGCGAAATCTCCACCGCGAAATTGCTTGCGAGGACGACTCGCTCTTCACCCAGCGACACGACTTCCTTGCTGGTGACACGCACTTCCGAAGCCACCGGAGCAACTCGCACGGCAAGCTCACCGCCATCGGTGCCGTAACGATAAACGCAATGAAGTGTGGCCTGAGGATTGTTGATCAGTCCCGCATCGAAGTCGCCGGGATTCACGATCGTCATGATCTTCGGCTCGACTTTTTCCGGACGTGCTTCTGGTCCGAACGCCACAGCGACAAGTCCGACTTCGCCGTTTGCTCCAGTCACTCGAAGAGGAGACAGCACGACATCAGCGGGAAGCGGATCGAGTCCTCGCTGTGTTTCAATCATCACATCAAACGGCTGAGCCTGTGCAGGTTCGATCGCAAGAGTCAGACCACCTGAGTCCGCATCAAACTGCCATGAAGTGACCGGGCCCGCGACCGTGGTCACCGTGAGGCCTTTTGGAACAACGACATTCAGAGCGGTCACCTGTCCCTGTGAAGGTCGAATGTTCAGCCGATGTCGACCATCAACAACACCAGGACCCGGCAAATACAGGTTTGACGCTTCGACGAAGAACTGAGTCTTCTCCATCGTGACGTCGCGGGTTCGAGGCTTCAGGACAAGGCTTGCCGGGCCGGGGCCGAGCAGAACTTTAGCCTGAGTCACATCGCCCGCGGCTTCGAGCTGTTCGATTCGAATGGCGGTTGGCCCGGCAACTTCCCATCCTGCTTCATCGTAGCTGACTGTGACTTCCTGAACGGCCGCTGCACCGGTTAGAACAGCCAGGCCTTCTGTAGGTCTGACACCCTCCAGCTGATATTCAAACGTGGCCGTGTACGTCTTTGCCGCCGAGGCTGCAGCGTCGCCGGCATTCGCGTTGTCGGGCGAGCCGACATGGACCACATAACAAAGCCCGACGCCTGGAACATCACGTCGAGTCACTCGCAGGCCGGCACCTTCAAACTTCGTCAGGACCGCAGGGGCTTTGAGGAGCAGGAACTGATCGCCAGACTTTCCAGTCAGCGTGATTGTTCCCGTGGCCTTCAGGCGAGCTTCCTGGTGAGTGATCTGCCACTGCTGAATGATCGAATCAGAAGGCTCATGACCATCCGGGATCAGCGTTGCATCGACATTCGCGGATGAAAGGACCATCGCAAAGAACGCGAGTGTCGTCGTGATCGACGCAGCGCCGGAGGCAGATTCCGGAGCTGGCTCGACAGGAGTCGGCGAAGCAACTTGCTTCGGCCACTGGATCATCGAGAACAAACGAATCAGGACCAACAACAATGCAACGCCCACAGCAGAAAAGAACCAGACAGCGCTGTCACCATGAAGAAGAATGCCAGCCGCAATCATTAAAATTCCTCCGCAACGAAACAGTAAGTGTCCTTTGATCGCTGTGCTTCGAAACGAAACGACGGTTGTCACGAGGCCTGCTAATAGAACTCCGAGACCGATCCAGGAGAGATTGACCCTCCAGAGCGGAACATTGCTTACACGGATCTGAACCGATTCACCGGCGCTGGCGACTGGAAGATTCAGCTTCAACGGCTCTGGCGGTGCCATTTCGGAATACGCGAACTGCCCAGCCATGAAGGTGAACACCATCGCAACGACAACCAACGCACATCCGGAGAGTTGCCAGCCGATCGACTTGTTCATCAGCTGTGTGCCGAGGCCTGCGAAGAAACAAATGCCGCACAACAGAAGGAGTCCGCGTCGAGCAATCCAGGCGAATCCGGAAGGCCGCTGCACTGGAACTGGCGGCGACACTGTTCCTCCGGCAGGAAGCAGCACATGCTTCTCATCACCGCTGATGCTCCACTGAGTCTTCAGCACCGGTGCGTCAATCAGTGGCAGCATAAGTTCCGGACGAGTCTTCTCGACGGCAGGCTTTCCAAGACGCAGTCGGACTTCAACGGGCGAGTTTGGATCAACGCCGCCAGGCAGCGGAATCAGAGTCGCATCATCCGCCTGGCGAGCCGTCACCGGAGCGCCATTCACGGTCACCGCCCAGAGTCGAACAGGTTCCGCTGGCAGGTGAATCTTCATCGTGCGCTGGCCGCGAGTCTTCACGTAGTACAGCACGTCCGTGACCAGTTCACCGTCCGCGGAAACTCGACTGTTCGCTTCAGAGAATTCGACGACCTGATCTACCGTCGTACCTGGTTCGAACCAGCTAACCTTGAGATTCAGATCAAACGGACGGCTTGTGTACTGCCACGTTCCCAGAGGTGGCGCGGTGCTCAACAATCGAAACTCGGCTGGCAATTCCAGAGGATCCAGAGTCAGCAGGTTCTCGGACACATTCACCGGTTCGATCTCGACCTGCATCGGACTGACGACCTGCACATAACCACGTTCGCCCTGCACGCCTGTGGGTGAAACGCGTCCGGCCTGGAACGTTCCAGTGGTCTTGTCGGGCTTCTCTTCAAACGTCACCAGCAGCGTGTAGGCTCCCATTACCGGCTGATGCAAAGTCACGATCAAAGTATCCGCCTCGCGTCGCCATGTTCGCACGTTCTGGCCTTCGACCATTACGTTGCCCATCGATTCCGGCACGGTCACTCGCCATTCTGACACAGGAGCACCCGTGACGAAGTAATTGATCAACGCGCTGCCGTAGACGGTTTCCTGATTGAGCGAGTACAGGTGAAACACGTCCGACTGAACACTGCGATCCAGCAGTTCCACCTGCATCGTTGCTGACCAGTTGGGCTCGCGAATTCGAAACGCCTGCTGCAGATGAGGCGATGGCTTCGGGAAGAACGACAGCGGCTTCTCCACCAGCAGATTGACCTGACCCGCCGTGATGCGAAAACCAGGAGCACTCACAATTCCGATGTCACCCCGCACCGATTTCACACCAGGATATTCGACTCGGTTCAGGGCCCACGCACCGGCTGTTGCGGCTTCACTCTTTTCAAGTCGCAACGAGACCAAATGCCGACCAAGCACATCCTGACTGAAGACGACTTTCAGGTTGCGGCTGTTGTTTTCCACCGCAGTCGCGGTGACGTAATCGGCAACACTAGCACCGGTGACGGAGACGACGGAATAGTCTGGGGGAATGCTGAAGTTCCATTCTCGAATCGCAGCTTCTCGCACATCCAGCTCAATGTCGGCCGTGATGATGCGATCGGTTTCGGTGAGTTCGTAAACGACAACTTCCGAGACGCTGACTTCTGGCTCGATACTGTCGGCCGTCACGGAGAACGAGTAATCAACCGCGGGGAAGCGATACACAAACGACTGTCGTGCCTGAATGGCATCACCGGGAAATTGTTCCGGTGCCAGCTGGGAGAGGCCCTTTAGTTCTGTTGGCTGCAGACGCACTGATCCGATGTTGGACAGACGCAGATGTCCTGAATGGCGGATCGAGCCGACGGGGTTCAGCCGAAGTCCCTGAACGGTCACGGGAAACGCACCCAGCGGAGTCTGACTGCGCACCTTGATTTGGTTCATGCCTGTGACGGGTTGGCTGAGTGTGATTTCAAGAAGGCGGTTATCGCCCTGAGTCGTCACATTCCAGCCGACGACGGTCGTGCCGCCCTGCACTTCCAGAATCTCACCGGGCCCCTGCAGAAGAATCTGCATCGACCGGAGTTCACCCTGCAGCACCTGATACTCGATCAGATGATCCTGACGCAGCAGGCCGGCACCAAGCTGAGATTCAATGCGACCGGTTGTGGAGAAGAACAGTTTTCCTTCGCCTGCCTGACGAGCCGCCTTCCACTGCAGTTTGGCTCGCCCCGTGGCTGGAAGAAATCCCAGCCAGACATCGTTGTTCTTCAGAGGAACGATGGATTCCTGATCACGCTGAAATTCCAGGTCCGCTGCAAGTCCGTTGAGTGTCAAAGGCACGACAGCACTCGTGGCCACCGTGAAGTCAAGAATACGACTGTTGGCAGCCGGCTGACCCAACGTTGCAACGAAGTCCAGCGACAGCGGAAACTCACCGGCCTTCGGAAACGTCAGCTTGTACACCGCGACACCGTTTTCGATCACCAGTCGAAGACGGTAGTTAGCATCCGCAGGAAGTGAACCCGGCGCTGCAGCGCCGGAGAGAATTGTGATCTCCGCGTTGTCGACGGTCACGATTGCCTTGCCGCGGTACTGGAATGAAACCGAGTTGCCGTTGGCATGAACGGTTCCGGCCAGACTGGTCTCCGTCAGTTCAACAGCGGCGGGAGTGGCACCGCTGCGATTCACGGACAGCTTGAGAATTCCGCCAGTTGTTGACTGGAAACGGCTGGGCTTCCCGGTAGTCGCAGTGATCGCGTCGCTGACCGGAGCAAACCCGTCTGCCTGAATCACAGTGCCTTCAACTCCAGGGGCGTACTGCAGGCCGACATGAAAACTGAAACCAACCGCGCTGCCCGGTGTGAGGTGCGTGAGTTCGATGGTTTCCGGATTCTTCAGGTCCAGGCGTCGAGATCGGACTTTCACCTGAACCTTCAGTTCCGTAGTTTTTGGATTCACGTTCAGGTCGAGGAATCGTGTTGCACCTTCCTGCCGAACCGACCACGACTTGAGCTGTTCGCCGACGACTTCGGTGACGAGGTCCTGACCCGCAAGTCCTAGGCTAAGCGTCGTTGCATCTCCCTGCACGACCTTGAGAGTCAGATCGATCGTTTGATCAATGAACTCTGCGCCGATCTGAGCCGTCGCATTGGCTGCGGCCGTGAAGAACACCGGCGGCTTAGGGAGCTGCCCATGAGCCTCCACAACGATCGTCCCGGTTCCATCTCCACCGATTGACGTGTTGACGGTGGCGGTGCTGGGTTCCTGGGCACCGCAGTTCGGGATGACCGTCAGCAGTGACAGAAGCGAAAGAACGACCAGTGCGAAGGTTCGTGTTTTGTTCATGGGTGTTGACCGAGAACGAAGGTATTGTGATTGCTTGATATGTAACAGCGTGTTTTCGGCCCAACGGGCCAGCTGTTTACCTAGCCTGGGGCAACGCCCCAGGACCAGGAGTTTTCGAAGCAAAAAGGGCCAACGGCCCGACCGTTTGCACGGCATCCCGGATCGCAAACGGTTGGCCCTTTGGGCCGCGGACTTCTTTCCATCTCCAACCTGGCCCGTTGGGCCAGGCCAGGCAAACGAATGGGCCGTTGGCCCGAAACGCCGGATTACTTTGCTTTGCTTGTAACACGCCCTTACTTCTCACCCAACTGTCGAGCCTGTTCGATCATGGCCTTCAACTGCTGGATGCGAGTCTGGCTTTGGGTCTGTGAAGGCAGGCCATCGATCAGGCTCGACAGAGTCGGCAGGTCGACGGACGCTCCAAGGGGTTCGCCTTTAAGTTTCGCGGCCAGCATTGCGGCTGTTGTTGCGACTCGAAGTGACGGTGAGGCCTGGTCCAGGCGAGCAGCATTGGGCTCGTAAGGAATCGGCCATCGCTGTTCGATCATTTCACCGGTCGCGAGATCTCGAAAGCGAACGGACACTGTTCCGACATCGCCTTCACCATCTGGCTTCGCTTCGAACTGATACATCGCGACACCAGCTTCTGCAGCCGCCATTTCGGCTGCGTCGATGGCATCGTTGCGGAAGTCTTCCTGCTTCAAAAGATGCTTCTCGAAGCCCAGCAGTTTGTACTGCCCGACTCGCTTCGGATTGAATTCGACCTGCACCTTGACGTTGCTGGCGGACGGTCGCAAAGCCCCGGCGATTTGCTGAGCGAAGTTGTCGTCGGCATCCTCCTGTGAATCCAGAAGGTAATAGCGACCATCGCCTTTGCGAGTCAGAGCTTCCATGACTTCATCATTCAGACCGTCTGCACTGATGCCGGCCGCATCAAATGCGATGCCGGCTTCTCGCATGGATTCGACCATGTGAGACAGGCTTTCCGGATTGGCATTTCCAAGATTCACGGCACCATCGGTCAGCAGCACGATACGGTGTTGAGCACCGGCAGTCTTTTGCGAGGCGGCTTTTTCAAACGCCAGCTGCAACGCCGCTTCGATGTTGGTTCCTCCCTCGCTGGGAAGCTGTTCCATCAATTGCACGAGCTTACCTGATTCATTGCCGCTGACGTTTTCCGCAAGAAGGCGAGGCTGGCGCGAGAAGCTGATCAGCGTGACCTGATCGATGGCAGTCAGTTGCTGAGACAGCAGGCTGAATGCACGTCGAACCGTTTGCTGACGATCTGCTCGTTCCATTGAACCCGAGTTGTCCAGCACAAACGTCAGACGCAACGGAGTGTTCGTCGCTCGCCCTTCCGCGGACGTTCGCATGGAAACTCGCAGAACATTTCGCTGCTGCAGGAACGGATGAATGCCCTGCTCCACGGCACAGGCGACTCGTTCGTTCTTGCCCGGAAGCGGATCGCCATAATCGAACGCGTTGACGAATTCTTCGACGCGAATCTTGTCGGCTTCAGGCCACTCGCCCTTTGCAAGAGCAGCGGCAGCCAGTTTGAACGAGACATCACTGACGTGCAGCGAGAATGTTGAGAACGCTTCTGCGGCCGCGTTGAGTTCATTCAGGCTGGCGGGAGGAGCAACAATCCGAGCACGATAATCGTCTGTCTCTTTCTGCTTGATGACCTCTTCGACCTTCGAAACGTCGGCTTCGTTCCCTTTCAGGATCAGAATTCCCAAATCCTGCATGGTGTCGACATTAATTTCTCCCCTAAGATTGATACTCGATTCAGGCTCAGCTTCCTTCGCCACTTTGTCGCGAGCCGCATCGACGGCGATTCTATTCCCTCGAATGGCAGGGCTCTGCAGTTCCTTCGACTCAAGGCTCTCAGGCAGCTCGCTCGCATCCGCACCTGAAGTCGGCTTCTCTGGAGCCGCTGGCGCGGGATCAGATTGCAACTCAGACTTTGCTTCGTCCTTAAGATTATCGACAAAATCATCGACCGCCTGGAAACGGTTCCCCATGACAATGTCTTTTTCCGCCACAGCCCCTGCAGGCTGCGACAGATCGGACTCCTTCTTCTCCAGCGTCATTCGTCGCCGGACTTCTGACCATTCGGATCGATCGCTCCCCTTACCACCACCTCCGGGGGCCGTGGATGACAGGTCGCCAAAGGACTGTTTCTCGTCCATTTCCACCAGCGTCTTCAAAGCTTTATCCTCGGTGTTTTCCCGCACGGCGAGGCCATCGACCTCATCCGTGACTTGCTGGCCGGTGCGATCTTCAATGCTCTTACCCAGCGTATTGTCCTGTACGCTCAGTATCGGGCGAGCATTTTCCGGAACCTTGCTCGCACCGGACTCGTCGACCCGCACCTCAACATCACCGGTCGCATTCTTCATGCCGACCGCTTCCGGAGAAATAAGTCGCACGACGGATTCCTCAGATGCTCCAGCACCCTCCGTCGATACGTCAGAAAACGTCTGACCATTCTGCTCCTTCGAAACTTCGCCGAGGGACCTTTCTTGCCTGGCTAAAGGAGTTGCGCTTTTCGCACTGTCTTCCCACGTCTCTCGAGATTCGCCACCAAGCCGTGCCTCACCACTCTTGAAATCTCCACCCTTTGAATCACTGCCTTTAGCAGAACTCTCTGGCAAGGCACCACCTCGGCCACCACCACCAAAGCCGCCAATGCCCGCTGGCCCTGATGCAACGCCAGGAACTGCGAACTGTCGAGCCCTCGACAGGGAGTTTTGGTTCATGTCGGCAGCAGCAATCAGCCCTTCAGCATCGCCGGACGACTTCTGATCCGCCTCCTGTCCCTGCTCTGGCTGGCTATTGTCTGCCGGTGCATCATTGTTGGCTGCCAAGACCTCAACCAACCGGCGTTTGAGTTGTTCAGCGTTCGAAAGTGCTTCAGCATCAGACTTTGCACCAGCGACAGATTCGTTCGATGATGGAACAAACGAATCGCCGTCCAGAGCCGATGACCTTGCAGAAACCTCCCCTTCAGTGAGCGTCTGCTGCAACGCATAGAGCGCTGTTGAGGCTTGCGGTTTTGCCCCCGCTTCTCTCCCTTCAACGTCGGCCAAAATGCGATCGATCTCTGCATTATCTCCGCGGGACTTTGTTTCAAACACCAGGTTGGTGCCACCCGCGATTGAACGAAAGTCGCTTGTCGGCGCCGGCTCTGCATCTGCAAGGAACATCTCCGAGTTGGCTTCTTGGCGATAAGATACCAGGAGCAATCTCCAGCTCACAACGCCGAGCAACCCCGCGACACAAAGTCCGGCTGCAATCCTGACCGGAGTTTTTCGAAAGCGACGCAGCACCGAATTCGCTGCAGGAGCAAGTGAACCAGAAAACATCAGGCGAATCTGCTGCAGCCGTGTTGTGGCAACAAGTGGCTGCTGTTCCGTGACCTGCGATTTTGTTTCAACGCTCAACACTGCATGACCTGTTGACGCGTTCGCAACAGCCCCGGCCGATTCACCGCGGATCACTGCCATGACCACACTGCGTCGCTCCGCCGACAACTTCCATTCGGCTTCCGGCGAATCAACTTCACCACGGCTGACTTCTTTCAGGCTGCCGTGAATTTGTTCCATCTGAAGTTTGAACGCGGCCAGTTCCGGTCGCTCGGCAATCAGGCGATTCAGCTCGTCGGTTTCGAAATCGGATGCTTCGCCCAGAACGAGCGCCACGATGCGAGCTTCAAGCTCCGGCTCAATCGGGATGTTGTGAAGTTCTTCGTTCATGACTCGTCGCCAAATCCAAGCAGTCGCAGTCGGGCTGCTAGCCCTTTAAGAATATGATGCAACCGATATCCAACGTTGCCGATGTTCAACCCTGTCTTCTGACTGATGTCACGATACTTGAGGTCGCTAAAGTACTTCAGCTTCAAAAGCTCCTGATCATCCTCGTCCAGTTCTTCAACGAACTGCCGAAGAGCACTCAGGGCCTCCATGTGAACTATCGCGGCTTCAGGAGGATCGTCCTCAGTGGCCACCGCAGGCGTCTCATCGCCCGCTTCCCCCAAAACTTCTCGCTGATGATCCCGCAGATAATTGAACGCCCGATTTCTCACACTGCGGTACAGCCATGCTCGGGGAGCATCCACGTCTTTCCATCGCTCATGCAGCTGAAGAAAGACTTCCTGAACAATCTCTTCCGCCACCGCACGGCGACGAACCAGTGAGAACGCATAGTGCAGCAGAGGCGTCTCTTCGGACACGAACAACGACTGAAGCGTGAGCTCACTCACGCCCGAAGCAACGGGACTGTTGACTCGGATAGTCGTTTCCAAAATCACTCTCGATGGCGAATGGCACGTTCGAATCACGACGAGTTCATCCTCTCAGAAGACAAGACCCGGCGAGACGCACTTTCCTGGAGGATTCTGAGCGATTTTTGCCAAAAGGTGCAGCCAGTGCTGAAAACACAAGGAATTTGTCGCGTTTGTTTGTCAGGAAACGGCTGAGGACAGCCGTTCTACGCTGGGTAGCACGTACGCAGTGCGTGTGCCGCAGGCGCCGGAAGCCGGTGTCAGGATGTCAGATTGCCAAGCCTGGGTGCACTGAAACCACCACGCGTTCACTTGGGCTTCCGGCCGCTGCGCGTCACAGGCTTCGCCTGTGCTACCCGGTTCGCGTGTAGAGCGATTGTCCTCAATCGCTTTGCGTTTGATGATTCGGGAAACGGCTGAGGACAGCCGTTCTACGCTGGGTAGCACGTACGAAGTGCGTGTGCCGCAGGCGCCGGAAGCCGGTGCCAGGATGTGAGATTGCCAGGCCCGGGTGCGTTGAAACCACCACGCGTTCACTTGGGCTTCCGGCCGCTGCGCGTCACAGGCTTCGCTTGTGCTACCCGGTTCGCCTGGAAAGCGATTGTCGGGCCGTGATTGCCCTGGCGTCAGCCTTCTTCCGGCAGTCCAAAAACCTGTCGGAGGAGACGACGCTCCGGTTTGATCAGTTCCACAAATTCGGCTTCTTTTCCACTGATCAGATAACGAATGCCGTAACGAAACAGACGCATTGGTATCTCAAGTTCCGGTATGCTGGCAGCAGTTTTCTGTACCGCCACAACATAGCTCTCCAGAACCGCCGCATTCACTCGTCGAGCATCAATTCTGGTCAGCGACCTGACAAGAGCATCCGCGAGATGACAAATTGGTTTCACGAAAGGCTGTGAACCCGTTCGGTTTTTTTCGGGCTTTGCATTCTGATAAAGCTCTATGAGTGCATTGATTCTTGACTGAAGCGTCGCATCGTCTTCGCTGAACTGGAAGATCAGGGCAAACATTGAAACGGCATCCCCCAATGAATCCCGTTGGGAGTGATTCAATGCCTGGCAAATGGATTCCAAGCCCTTCTCCCAGCGGCGGGATGCAAAGTATGCGATACCCTGACGAAACTGGGTGGAAGCTGACTCTCGCGTTTGCGTGATTTCCTCTTCAGAACAGGTCAGTGCATCGTCGTTTGCGACGGATCCACGGGCCTGGCTGATGTCCGGCGCGTCCGGGCGATACCAAAGTCGAAGAAAGTCGATCAGCCTTCCCGGGAGACTCTCCTTGACTTCAATCGCCAGTCGCATCAGAGGCTCACTCAGTTCGTAAAAGGTCTCACGACCTCGGCCGGTTGATGTCAGGTAACCAAGTTCTTCAAGTAGTCGGACCTGCTTCCCGATGCTTCGCTGATCCATCAATAATCGGCGAGCCATCTGCTTTGGATTGATAGCCCTGTGTTCGCGGCACAGCAGTTCGACGATCTGTCGCTGCAGCGGTGAAATCCATCGCAGACGTTCCTGATAATAGGGTGTCAGATCATCTGCCATCTGCTGAAACGGAATCACCAGGTGATCAAGCGACTCCTTCGAAATGAAGCGGCTGAGCACAACGTAGACGCGATGATTTCCGCCAGCCATATCGTGAATTGCTCTGACTCGACAATGTCCCTCCGGGCTATTCAGGTATTCCACCAGTTCACGTTGACCTGTGGCCTGAGCAATCTTCGTCAGTAGTTGCTGTGCTTCAGCAAATGACAGCGGCTTCAGCGGAATCGGCTGGAAGAAGCCAAAGAAGGGCTCACTCCGATCAGCGACTGCTCTGAACAGCTGCTGGCTGCTGGCGATCATGCAGGCAAAAGGATGCTCCTGCATCAGGGTACGCAGCTGATGCTGCCCCTCCAGACCAAGGCTGTCGAACAGCAAGTTCAGATTCTCTATCAGAATCACAAGCTTTCGTTTTTCGAATCGAGCTACCAGCCTTCGAGTCAGTGTGCCAACGATCTCTGCGGGAACCTGATCCAGCAGCTCTTCCAGCCATTCGATGGAGTACTCGTTCGGGTAGCGTTTGCACAACGAGCGGTAAATGCGAACGAGCAACTGAGCCAGGTTGCCAGTGGTTTCGTCTTCATTCAGCCACGCGACACGTACAGTCTCTGAGAGCGAAGAATCGGAGACGACGCGATGACACAACAGCGACAGGAAGTGTGACTTCCCGATTCCTCGCGGACCATGCAGCAGCACGTGATGAGTTGATCCGCTGGAGGCACTGTCCGCAATTTTCTCCAGTACGTTCTGCAGCAGATGCTCTCGACCTGTAAAGATTGCCTGCAGCAGTTCTGGATCTGTCTGGTTAGGAGAAAACCGCCAGATGAACGGTTCGCGCGCGGTTGGCAATGGTTCCGGCAACGCTGAGTTTTCTTTAAGAGTCTTCATAGTCCACGATCCAGTTTCCACCAGCGTCGGATTAACGGAAAT
>JAEUII010000314.1 GCA_016795145.1 Planctomycetaceae bacterium | reverse complement strand
GATGCGGCAGCGCAAGGTCTTCAGGTTCATCGTTAGTCGCATCAACATTGGACTTGTCATCACAAAGTTTGGCTCGTAATCTGATCCCCGTTGAGCGTTGAATTCACTGTGTTGCGATTCAATTGATTTGAACGCAGAGTCACAAATCGCAAAGAATCGCACAGCGAACAAAGCCATGCAGCGGAATGGCGGTAGTTCGCGGCTTGACATGGATACTTTTCTCCCGCCATCCGCTGATGGCAGGCGTTATTTGCGAAACACAAGGAGCAAACTGCGAACGTGAGAATCGGAATCATCTCAGATACGCACGACCAGTTGCAACGAACAGAACGGGCGATCGAGATTCTCCGCGACCACCAGATATCTGCATTGCTTCACTGTGGCGATCTAATTGGACCACAGATGATTCACTTGTGTTCTCGTTTTCCGTTGTATTTCGTCTTTGGCAATCATGACGCCGATTCCGTGCCACAACTTCAGGCAGCTGCCACTGCAGTCGGTGCCCATTGTCTTCGCTGGGCTGGTGAGATTTGTTTGGCTGAAAAGAAGATAGCGGTCGTTCACGGGCACTTAAGTAGCGACACAAGCCAATTGTTGTCTCGCAATCCGGATTATCTGTTCTCAGGCCACTCACATGTGTCGCGCGATGTTTTGGCTGGGCAAACACGCCGTATCAATCCGGGGGCTCTTCACGATGCAGAGACGTTTTCCGTTGCTGTCCTCGACTTGTTGTCCGATATGGTAGAGTTCGTTACTATCCCTTCTTGACGTCTGAGTGACGCGGAGCAACGCAAATAACAACAAGATGCAGCCGAGTTGCCGATGAGCTGCCCACACATCGGAGAATCAACCGCGGCAACCGGCTGATCTTAGTCGTTCTGCCGACCAGTACTCGCGATGCCAAATGCCACACGTGTTTCTGAATCCTGACGGCACACAGCGATCATTAGCGCTCGTTGTTGTTCAATACTCAACAGGGATCACGTATGGACACCAATGCAATGGCGTTCTAACAGACTGCCGAAGTGTAGAGGGATTCCTGATTCCCGTTGGTGGACCGGAACTGTCGGCCACCCTCTCGTCTTGGTTCGTAACACGATGGCGAGGAAATGGACAGAACATCGACTGGACGATCAATTTGTTGGAATCGCTGGCCAAACTTGTATCGACCATTCCTTGTTGGCAGACAGTTGATGATGGAGAAGATCAGCACGAGTTCTTACAGCTCGACAAGGATCGGATTGACGAGTGCGTGGAAGCGTGGGTTCCCGTACTGACTTGTTATGGGCCCGGCGTGTTGTTGTTTGAGAACTCAGATTAGCGCAGAATTGTAGCAGAACAATCCGTTGCACACGGAGCCGCGGGTCGCGCGGTGTCTGAAATCAATGTCGTTCGCCGCGGCCCGGTGAACGGTGCCGTTCGCCGAAGAAACTGGGTCCCTTGATGGATGAGAATGAGCGACTGCTTGCTTACTTTGACCGATTGTCGAACGAGCAGTCAGATCCTCAGTACTCCATTGGCGCTGCGATGATGCGAGAATGGCTCGTGTTGAAGCATCAGGGCAGTATCTCCCAAACCGAGTTCGACAGCTTTCTGCAACGGCTTGAAGATATCGAACCTCCGGGATCGGGCTACTTTGATCTTTGGATTCGCGTGAGACATTGGGCGTATGAGGCTAGGCTCGATGTACCGAATGACCACCCGTGGAGGGTTGATCGTCGCTACGTCATTTGTAAGTCACACGATGGCTTTGCCGCACAATTGACTGTTGGCAAGCAATATCGGAGACTTGACACAGATGAGGCGCGTCAGCTTGTGCGCATCTGCAATAATCAGGGCAAGCATCGTTGGTATCCTCACAAGTGTTTTGAACCGGTGGTCCGACCGGACAGACCACGCGTAAGAAAAGAGGGCTGCACGTGATCGCCGTACGTTGATACAGCGTTGAAATGCGGCGAACAAAGCGTTCAACCGGAGTTGCCGAACAGCCGGTTTTGAAATTGAAAGTTGACTCGCGGCAACCCGGTTAACGCAGTCGTTCGCTAAGGCAATCGCAGGCACCCAGCGCGTCGGATAGAGTCGCAATCCAGCTGACGCTCCTTGACCATGGCCAGCTCATTTGTTTTTTGAAGCCAGGACAGAAATACGGAATCGCAGTTGAGGACCGTGGAT
>JAEUII010000313.1 GCA_016795145.1 Planctomycetaceae bacterium | reverse complement strand
CAATTTCTCGAATGCGTCCGGCGACCGCTCCATACATCATGTTCAGGCCAGCGAAGATGCCAGCCCCGGCAACCATCACAACGACAGTCCAGGCCAGAAGACGGACGGGGCGATAGTGTTGCTGCAGTTCAGCGTAAAACTCTGTTTCCCGGACGGCGCGAAGTTCCAGATCCATCCGTTCCTTGCAGAACAGTGAAACTTCTCCGGGAGATGCGCCGGGTTTCAGTAACAGTGCGACCAGACTAAGATCCTGACGCTTCGTCGCGGACTGAAAGTCTTCCAGATTGCACCAGATCTCGGATTCATACGCAGCTCCATCAGCAGAGAACTTTCCACTGACTTTCCAGGTCTGACCTTCGAACGTCAACGTCTGCCCAATGGCGACCGCTTGATCAGTCATGCCCAGCTTTGCTGAGGCGAGGCGTCCCACAAGGACTTCTCCCCTGTCCGGCCAGTGCCCTTCTTCAATTCGCACGCTTCGTCGAACCAAGGGAGCGGCAGTTGTGACGGCTCTAATCAGCCCCGGAGCCGGCTCGTGATTGTTCACCGTGACTCTGGTACCAAGATACATTTCCGGTGAAGCGCAAATGACACCGTAACGCGATTGTGTGCCGTCAATACTGGCGGCGATCAGAGTTGGGGTTCGAGCAGGGATCGCACTGCTCTCCAGATTGGCTTCCGAATTGATCGAAGAAATCAGCACGACATCGGGATCCCCTGTCACTCGAAGAGACCGTTCCAGTCCTCGAATAAAACCAACGACAACGAAGACCAGCAGAATCACAATCGAAAGCGCCATCAGCGTCAGGCCGGTTCTCACCGGTCGACGTGACAGATTGCGGACAGAATATTCCCAGGGTAGAAACATGACCGTGGACAGACCCTGCGCGTAGAGCGAAAACGTGATGAAACGCTCTTGGCAAAAGACGAGATGGTTGTCAGTGCGAAATGGTGACGAATAGATTTCCGCAGAAGCAGGGGGTCCAGGGAAGCACCAGCGAGCGGTGGCTTAGCAGTGGTACACTTGCTGCGGAATCAAACCTGGCAGAGATATTGATGAGGCGCTAAATGCACCACGACTGGCGCAAGGCGAGCGCCGTCTGAATGTCTGCTGGCGGCAGAGACTCGATACCGACTTCGAAGCCGCAGATACCCGCGGTATGCAACTGCCGGACTGAAACCGCATCAACGCGGTCATGAACAAGGCCGTCGACGACGTAAATTGCAAAATCAGGAGCTTTCGTCAGCGTCGCTCCCTCGCAAATGCAATTCGGACAGGAACAATCATTCTCGGACGGATCAGCGGGGCGTTTTCCCCCAGGCAGTGATGATACTGACTCCTCCGGACAAACTGCCTTCTTCGCACAGCATTGGCATGCACGCTTATTCTGCTGTGCCGGTTCAATTGCCGAAGACGACGAATGACACGCCGCACAGCGCAGAGGACACGCCAGAAGGTTGGCGATGAGGCAAATTGTCAGCACGAAATGTTGCATAAAAGAAGCTTACGGCGCAGAACTCGCTTCGACAAGGGATTTCAGGCTACCGAACACCAGAACACAGTAGTAGAAACCCGCCGCGGGGATCCAGAACAAGAGACCAGCAGCATTTACGGGATTTCGAATCGAGGTACATCGTTCGGTGGCGATCCTGGCACCGATCATTCCGAGTTTTCCAGCTGGATATGCTGGTTTACAGCTCATTCCAGTCGTCTACATGGAATCGCCAAGAATTGAGTATATCTGCAGAGGCACGTTGCTCGATGGCATGTGGTATGCGATCCAGATCGATCACAATTCTTTTGACGTTATTGACTCTGGCTGGTCAGGAGTGGATTTGCCTGACGCACGAGCATTGTCAACATCCAGCTTGCGAGCTGCAAGCACGGATCCAGACCCGTGCATCAAATCGACAATGTAAGTGCACAAGGCATCGCTGTGTTGATCGGACGGCCGAAATACAGCCGTTGGATGGGGGTTCTGGTCCGACCTCAGTTCCGGAGGACTCGCAACCCTGCTGTGGACAAGGTGCTCCATTTGTCGCTGAGTTTGATCGATTGCAATTGACTGGGATGTTGTGCGTTTCAACAGCACATCCAGTGCCGTGCGCGGAGGATAGCCGAGTCAACGATCGTTGGACCGACGTGTTCAGACCGAGTGGTACCAGACTGCACCTGAGGCTTCGTGTCTTACTTTGCTAAGTCACTCGAATAAGAGCCGTCAAGTTGCCGCCTTTACATTCTAAGGTAAGGCCGTCGAGACTTTTGTTTTTCCATCGCAGGCATCCATGTTGCCATGCTCAGCGATTGTTGAACCATCGCCTCCCATGTCCGGTATGTCGCCAACTCACTTTGGCGAACCGTGCGCGATGCAGCCCAAAGAGACGACGATCGCCATCCGCCTGCTACTCCACTCGTTAACATCAAAAGGAATTCCCTCATGAAGACTCATATCACTTTCGTGCTGGCTTTGACATTTCTCAGTTTCGTCGCCATCAACAACCTTTCGTTTTCACAATTGCCCTCATGTCAGGATGGAATCGCGACCAGAGTTCATCTGCGTTTGCGTACCTCGAAATTCTACCACAGAGCATCGTCGCACGGTCGGCACGCAAAGCTGAGTTCTAAGGGCAACTCAGTTGCAGTAGCGATGGGAGAGGAAATCAGCGACGTCAACACAACTGCTGGTTGAGACGAATACATCTCACTTCAGCACTAGACCGGAAAGAGTGTCGACGATTCCCAGTCTCATCATCGTGGACACTCTTTCTTCATTTGAGATTTGGCTTTGTATCCAGACTAGAATCCGTTGGGCAACGCTCGCTACCGAAACCGAAACGACAGGCCAATTCCTGTGAACCAATCTGCAGCAGCGTCATTCAATCCCATTCCCGTTCGGATGTCCCATTGGATGTCGTCTGTCGCCTGAAAAGTCAATCCGCAGTTTGCGTAGTGTTCGGTCCGGGCAGAATCCGAACCATGTGGTATAAAGGCAAACCACTCGGTGTATGCACCGATCTGGTCGTGCAATGAGTAGCCCACGGTCCAGGTTTGGATCCACTCGGTGTAGTCCTTCCCGGTTTCTTCGTCGACTGAAAAGTTAAACTGAGTGCTTCCAGCGGTACTGACGAGGTCATTGAGATCCCAGCCGTACAGCCAATTGACGCCAGGAAGTAGTTTCCCGGACGTCAATTCCCCTGCCCCCGTGGGTACTGTCATTTGGGGAACGAGTGCCATTTCCGGGTAAAAACCGTCCTGCAAAGTTAGCGCGAGTTTGGCACCGAAATACAGATCTTCACGTCCCGTGAACGAAGTGGTTTCAGATTTCTGATGCGAAATGTTGGTCGCAAAGCGCAACTCCAGCCAATCTGTTGGCGTTCCGTATCGCAGCAAGACTTCTGGAAAGGAATGCGACTGTTTCAGCTGATCGGCAGTGCGGTCTTCCATGTAGGTGTAACCGGTTTCAAACTGCAACACCCCCGACCCGACAGTCGAGCTTGCCTCCGTGACGTCCGGACGATCGGTGGCCATGGGAGGATCTGTGTCGCTTGAAACCGTCGACTGCCCTCTCCAGCGAAATAGCGTTGGATTTCGCTGCGGGACCAAGTGGTCGATTTTCATGACAACCACGCTTACGTCACGGATCGACTCAAAAAGAACAGGTGGTTCTTCAGCATTGAGGATCTGCGATGACAACAATGCAACTAGCAAGGCAAAGTACCGACTTCGCAATAAGTGAGCGGGAGCCGTCTGGTTGTGTGGTGGTAACATGATGTTCGATTCATTTGGAATCCAGGCAGTGAGCATTCAACAACATTTGACATCGACTAGTTCTCGTTGAGCGCCACAGGAAGAGATGTAGCCTTGGCTACATTTTACTGAGGCGATTTGAGTCGACACTTCGAATCGGCAGAAACGTGCTGGACGAACTTCGAGGACATTGAAGCACACAATAATGCGCAAACAAAAACGCCTCGCATGAGCGAGGCGCGGGAGGCTGCAAGTTTGAATTCGAACGATCAGAAGCCTGGAGGCGCCGTATTAATGACTCCGCCAGGTGCTGGGGCCTGTTCTTCACCAGCGTTTGGAGCGGGAGCAGGTTCGTCATTGCCGTGCGGCTCAATACCCACATCGAAGCAGAGATGATGGAGGATCGCTTCCACTGCACTGGATTTTTCAATGACGCCACCTGAGGCGACCTGACGAACGTGCTGTCTCGACCATTGCACTACTTCGCCCTGAACATGGTGCATCAGTTGATCCATCTGAACCACCTGTTCACGAATCGCATTTCGATCACCCTGATGTTCCTTGGCATGTACAAATTTTGCTGCCGTGAGTAACGCGTAGGCTTCGCGGTAGCACTCTTCAAATCCGGCGTTGTGGCGATAGTTGTAATGCATGTCGAGACACATGCGGTTCACTTCCACTTCCAGCCGACCTGAGAGATCTTCAAATCTCGCGTATCCACCAAATTGCAATTGAACTGGCTTCTGAACAACCTGGACAGGGTGCACTTCTGCCGTTTGGATTACGGTGGGAGAGACTCGAACGACCGGTGTTGGAGTGTAATAGTACGAATTATCCTGAACGTAATAGGAACCGTGGTGGTGATGAGCGTCATGATGAGGGACAACGTAGTTCCAGTCATTGTGACCGAAGTGCCGACCATGATGATGCACCGCATCAACATGGCCACCATGCTGAATCAGGTCGGTATGTCCCGATCCATGCCTGTGCTGAGCAAAGGCCGTTTCAGGGCAAAACATCAACGAGGAAGCCGTTAATAACCCAATCACGCAAAACTTGGTCATGTCAAACCTCCGTCCTGGAAGAAAACAGAAACGAGTTACTCAGAAAGCAATTTCAAACAGGTTCATTAGCCGTGAAGTTTAGTAACAAAGGTTGCCGCCATTGAGCGGCAACCTTCACTTCATCAAACTTGCCATGGCTTGATTACCAACCAATATTCAGGTTCACCCCGTGACGTTCATGCGAAAGAGGGTCAACGTCCCTGAATTCATTGTAAGTCGGTCGGTTACGCTGTATGGGGACCGCATGGTAGTCGCCGTGGATACTGTCGTAAACTGTGTTTGTTCTGAGATTCGAATTCGAAGCACCGTAGCCGTACGAATCGCTGCCCCACGCGGATTCGCGAGTGTTTCGGTAGTAGCCGAAATTCTGAGGACGTGAGTATTGGTCTCGAATGTGTGTGGTACCACTGTACCCCGGCGAATAGTGTCCGCTATTGAATCGCTGATTCGCACCGTAACCGGTATTCCATTGGCTTTGGTACCCATTCGAACTCGAATGTGGTGCGTAAACCGGGACATTCAGTCCATACGAGCCAGTTCCTGAGCCATAGCCGCTGTTTCGACCGCAGCCAGCATTTTGGAATACAGAATAACGATGGTCAGCTTGTACATTCGCAGATGCTGAAACAGCCGCAGCTAACAGGAAAGAGCAAACGAGGACTTTGAAATGGGACATGTTTTCGTCTCCTTGACGATGGTTTTGAGGACTTCGTTGTGAGGCAGATTGCCACAACTGTTGTCTTTATCCCGCTCGTTTCGTGCCAGGAATTCAAATTGACAAGAACACTGCATTTCCCCGTAAATTCTGACGTCGAATGAGAACAAATGCCAACTTTCAGGTGATGGGGTGTGCTCATTTTGACTTATCGTAATCATTGTGATGCGGGAGTTTTTGCCGGTTGTGGTTTCGCTGCGACCCCAACCTGAGCGTTCTGCTAACGACTCGCTGGCAAACTCTAGCGTCTGTGCTGACTGTGTTGCAGAATAGGTGGCAGAATTGGAATTTTCCGCACAGCACTCCCTTTTCGTGGCAATGCCCATTCAACGTGGTCGATGCTAAAGGCGGACGGGCGCCGACGCCCCACTGCAACTCCTGCGGAATGGATTCCTCAGTGAAACTTACGCGACACATAGTGACTCTGATCGTAGCCCTCTCAATCACGTGGCAATCAGTCGTGCCATGTGGATGCGCGATGTGCAGCCACGGATTTGTCAACGCAACGTTGCACAATACGAACTCAGAAGTTTCGCTAGAGGGTTGCAGTCACTCGTCGCATCATCATGCGTCGACGCGTCATTCTCTGGGTGGCAGCCGAATTCATAGAACGCATTACCTGTCCACATTCGACCCAGATTCACGTCATTCCATTTGTCATCGTTTCTTCGGCACAGCAACTTCGAAGACCGAAAATGCTGATGTTGTCCTGAAATCCTGTGTTTCGACACGCAATGGGATTGGGCCGAGAGAGGGCCTGCGTGATGTGCAACGAGCAAACCTCCTGTCGAGTCGGAGAATCACACATCTGAAGATTGATCCGGGGGCAGTCCTGCGTCTGCAGGTCTAATCCATTCGCATGACTCATGTCATCGGTAGGCTGCAGCTTACGGACTGCAAGTTCTTCAACGCGGATGCCCTTCTTCACAACAAGATCAGATTCCGGACATTGCAGGCTGATGTGCCGTATGCAAACGTCCCGGCTTGATGCTTTCTCGGGATCAATCACATGCCAAAGACAAGATTTCAATGGACAATTCTCTACCTTGTGATCGTCATTTGCAGTTCTGGATGCACGGCTTCGAGAACGAAACCCTCTCTACCCTTGTCACAATCAGATGTTGATCGTGCGTGGGCGGGTGAGGGCGATGCAAAATCAGTCGTTTTGCATCCAGCCGAAGCCAAGGATGTCGTTGCGGAGATGCCTTACAGCCCATCAGTTCCCCCTACCTCTGCGGGCTCTGTTAACGATGCCAGGGATATTCAACCTGTGAGTCACGAGCTTGAAGATGCGAATGTCTCCAGTACCCCAAGTGACTCAAACGTCGATCTTCAGAAGTGGTCACTCTCTGAAATTGAATCACTGGCACTGCAGCAGAATCCTGCGGTCCTTCAGGCTTCAGCGTCAGCTCACAAAGCAATGGGATATCGAGGTCAAGTTGGGTTAAGGCCCAATCCTGTGGTTGGCTACCAGGCGAGTCAGCTTGCCGACCGTGGAACAGATCAGCATGTGGCATTCATTGAACAGGACATTGTGCTTGGTGATAAATTACGAAAGAACCAACGTGTTCTGAGTCAGGAAATTCAGTCGCAATTGTGGGAGGTCGAAACACAGCGGTTCCGGGTTCTGACCGACATTCGTCAACGATTTTATGAAGCCCTCGCCGCACAACGACGAATGGAGCTGGCCGCAGAATTTGAAGACGTAGCGAACACGGGAGTGAGCTTCGCAGA
This sequence comes from Planctomycetaceae bacterium, assembly GCA_016795145.1. Lineage (GTDB taxonomy): Bacteria > Planctomycetota > Planctomycetia > Planctomycetales > Planctomycetaceae > SXXK01. The sequence continues at coordinate 60,341 of JAEUII010000313.1, read as the reverse complement.
GGCTCGAGTGAATGCGAAAGAAGGAACTCGCCCCGAGGTTTTGCAAGCTGAAATTCAGCTCAAACAGATTCAGCTTCAGCGTCGTCAGGCTTCTGCTGCATTCACGGGAGCATGGAAACAACTTATGGCCACCGCTGGAATGCCAGAAGTGCAACCCGGAACTTTAGATGGCTCGCTTACGCATGTGGCTGAGGCAAAAGACTGGACAGCCATCAAAACGCAAATCCTCACTTCCAGCCCTGAACTACAAGGAGCACGTGCACGGCTGGCACGGGCACGCGCAAACGTTGACAGGCAGCAGGCTCAAGCCATTCCCAATTTATCACTCCTGGTAGGAGCCGGTCGCGACAATGGAACTGGCTCGGGAATGATCAATACTCAGGTCGGGCTGCCGTTGCCGATTCACAACAAGAATCAGGGAAACATTGCAGCCGCCCACGCCGAGTTCTGTAGAGCCTCACAGGATGTTCGTCGGACGGAGTTATCGATCGAAGCTCGCATTGCCGAAGTCAGCCGTGACTATGACTCTGCTGCCGCCGCAGTCGATCAGTACTCTCGGGAAATCCTGCCAAGATCACAGGAAACCCTTGACTTGGCAGAGCAGGCTTACAAGTCTGGAGAATTTGATTTCCTGCAGGTGCTCATTGCACGCAAGACCTTCTTCGAAACCAATCTGGAATACGTTAATGCTCAGTTAAGTCTTGCAAAGGCATTGGTTCTAGTCGAAGGCCAGGTCTTGATTGGGGGACTCGATACGACCCGCGACACTGAGTTTGACAGCGGACTTCGTGATCAATCATTGAATGGACAATAGCCCAGTACAAGAATAAAGCCCGGCTTGTCGACAACGAGCCGGGCTTCCTGAGCTTGTTGTGATCATCAATCAATGATGTCCGCCTTGATGACCTCTATGGTGACCTCCGAAATGACCGCCGTGGCCACTGAAATGTGAACCGTGACCACCGCAGTGTCCGCCATGTCCTCCGTAGTAGCTTCCGTGCCCACCGTGGTGGCTATGGCCGAATCCAATGCTGATTCCTGTGCTGTAGCCATAGGAAGGCTGGACATATGCCGACTGATATGTTGGAGCGCATGAGTAGACAGGAGGTGCATACGAATAAGCTGGAGCAAAGAAATAGGCTGGAGCCGAGTAGACATACCCGCCACCATAAGCGCAGCCATGTCCGGCTTGGACCGTCTCGTTTCCGACAAACATTGCAAATCCGCAAACAATTACCGCAGTCATCAAAATCCTGTTCATGACTCAGCCTTTCACTATTTCAGAAATGATGACCTTCGCCGCCCGCGAGGGTGCGACTCGGTGAATCCAGCAACACTCAGTGATGCAGAATGGAGGCAGCCGGAAGTCGTTCAACGAAAACCAGGATGCAGTTGCCGTGCCGTGCGGCAGAAATTGCCGGTGGGTGAAAATACCCTCGGTTCAGGTCAGTGCCCCCGAGATCACATGTCCTCATCTCGATCGCACATGACATCCGAATGGTATCACTCACCGCTTTGTGGAAATCCCCAATATGTGCTTCACCAGTCACTCCTGCATTCGACGTCAGCAAACTTAAATCCTCGAGGCCATCCTTCGTGTATACCGATATCAAATCAATCCGGATTCTGGTCTTGGCAGTGGATTTGGCCCTTACAGTTGCTATTTGGTATTGAGGCATTCAACTTGCTCCATTAGACTCTTCGCCACCACTGTTCCCGTTCAGGATTCCATTTCATGTTCCGTTCGCTTGCAATTGTTTCAACACTGCTGACGATGCTGTTCCACAGCATTTTTGGTTGTTGTTGGCACCATGCGCACGCGATGGCGGGTCCTGCAATCGCCGAGACATCGAGTATCTATTCCAACTGCGGTGGACATGGCACTCGTGAATCTCAGAGTCATGAGTGCAAATCTCCCGGTGGTTCACATCACGGTGAATCCGGCAGTCCAGAAATCCCATGTTGTCCTCGCGAGAACGAATCACCTTGTGGGGAGGATGAATGCACTTTCGTTGTGTCCGAGGTCGTGAAAGTTGATTTTTCCAGCCCGGAACTGTCTCCTGATCAAGTGTATTTCGCGACAAGCGAACCTACACCATGTAGCTCTTCTCTGGATAATTGGCTGCTGTCAGGAATCGCCACGCCTTGCGTCTTGAGCCCGCGCGCGCGCTCCCAGGTTTGGCTCATCTAGCAGCCATTGACCAACTTGCCCTTCGGTTGGTTCGTTTGCCGGTTTGATTCACTGCCGTCACTGCATGTGCGGCGAAAAGAGATCACTGGCGACCACAGTCTAATTCTTTTCGAATATCGCAACCACGCGGTGTTGCTGGTCGTTGCTCGGGAGCCATGACGTGAAACTCTTCACGCTTCTGTTACGTACAAAACTGTTTTGGGGTGTTTGCGCATTACTCGCTGTTGGCGTCGGATATGCCACGCGATCGCATTGGTGGGAGCCGACGCAGGAAGTTGTTCGAAGCACCATCTCCGGAAAACGAAGCAAGCCTGCCATTGATGAGCATGATCATGGCTCGGCGACTGAATCTGCAGATCCTCACGCGGGACATGATCACGGAGGCGACGAGTCTGGGACGCTGGAACTCTCCGCTCAGGCACAGGGAAACATTGGGCTCACTGCTGAATTCCTGCAACCACTCAGGGCTGAAACTTTTCGCCGCTCCATCACCGTACCTGGCCTGGTTGTGGAACGCCCCGGTCGAACTCGCGTTGAGATCTCGACGCCAATGGCAGCCGTGATAACCCACGTTCACGCCGTTCAGGGCGAAGCTGTGAAGCCGGGAACGCTGCTGTTTCAACTGCGAATCACCGCGGAGGCGCTCGTGTCGACGCAAACAGATCTCTTGCGAACCGTTGGGGAACTTGACGTTGAAAATCGCGAGATCATGCGTCTCACAAAGGCGACTCAAGATGGGGCCGTTCCGCAGAAGACCTTGCTGGAGAGACAGTACGCTAAAGAAAAGCTCGAAGTCCTCTTAGGTGCTCAAAAAGAAGCCCTGCGATTGCATGGACTGTCAGAGCGTCAGATTGAAGACATCACCAAGAATCGACGCCTTCTGCGAGACCTTCAGATTGTTGCGCCTGGCCGAGATGGTCATGGTGAAGATGAACTCCAGTTGTCAAGCACGGCCGTTCGTCCTGTATCGGTGACATCGGAACGCGCCCAGTTGGTTGGTGAAGCACCACATGTTGCCGACGACGTGGATGATACACCGCTCATCCTTCAGGAGGTTCTTGTTCACAAAGGTGAGACTGTCTCTGCCGGGACAACGCTGGCTGTGCTGGCAGATTATTCGGAACTCTACATTCAGGGGAATGCGTTCGAACAAGATGTGGAGATGTTGTCGCAAAGTGGCCAGCGAAACTGGAAGATTACCGCTCTGTTCGAAGGTGCTGGAAACTCAATCCAGAAAGTCGAGGATCTGGATCTCGTCTATTCGGCCAGCGATATTGATGTGGAGTCACGAGCGCTATCGTTCTTTGTTCGACTTCCGAATGAAGTTGCCAGAGAAATGCCTTCTCCCAACGGTCAGCGTTTTCTGGACTGGAAATATCGCCCAGGGCAGCGAGTTCAATTGCGAGTTCCGGTCGAAGAGTGGACTGAGCAAATCGTATTGCCAGTAGAGGCGATCGCTCGCGAGGGTGCTGAATCATTCGTCTTTCAGCAGAACGGAAAGCATTTTGACCGAGTTCCCGTTCACGTGCGGTATCGCGATTCATCGCACGCAGTCATAGCCAGCGATGGTTCGCTCTTTCCCGGAGACGTAGTCGCACAGCGAGGTGCGCATCAGATGCAAATGGCTCTGAAGAACAAGTCTGGCGGCGGTGTTGACCCACATGCCGGACACAACCATTAATTCAGGAGCCAGCCATGTTGAATGCGATTATTCGTTTTGCGCTTCGCCAGCGAATGTTGGTGCTTGCCGCTGCACTGCTGGTGATAGGATACGGCAGTTATCTGGCTCTGAATACGCCGATCGACGTGTTTCCGGACCTGAATCGGCCGAGAGTTGTCGTGATGACCGAGGCTCCGGGACTTTCGCCGGAGGAAGTCGAATCGCTGATCACCTTCCCAATTGAGACTGCTCTGAATGGAGCGAATGGCGTTGAAGCTGTTCGCAGTTCGTCTGGCGTTGGGATTTCAGTGATCTACGTCGAGTTTGGTTTCAATACGGATATCTACAACGATCGACAGGTCGTGAATGAGCGGCTGCAGTTGATGCAGGGGCGACTTCCAGATGGCGTCACACCCCAGTTGGCTCCGATCTCCTCGATCATGGGTCAGATCCTGATGCTCGGAATGTACAGCGATGACGGGAAGACTGATCCCCTGGAACTGCGAACTCTCGCAGACTGGGGCGTACGCCAGCGCCTTCTGACAATTCCGGGAGTTGCTCAGGTCTTCACAATGGGTGGGAACAGGAAACAGTTTCAAGTCCTGGTCAATCCGGAGGAGTTGCTTCGCTTCGGTGTTTCACTGCAACAAGTCAAAGATGCCGTCGTCAACAGCAATGAGAACGCAACGGGCGGGTATCTGGATCAGCAGGGGCCTAATGAACTGTTGGTACGAGCACTTGGCCGAGTCCAAAGCGTCGAAGATCTCGAACAAGTCGTGGTGACAATTCGTGAGGGCCGTCCGGTGATGCTTCCTCAGGTCGCACGGATTGTTGCGGGCGGGCAGGTGAAACGAGGTGACAGTGCAGCTTATCAACGGGCGACTGATGGTGGCGTGGAGGAGCCGGGTGATTGGTCTGGCGGTCCGAGCGTGGTACTCACCATCAACAAGCAGCCCGGCGCAGACACTCGCGCCGTAACAGACAATGTTACTCGGGCCATTGCAGAACTCGGGCCGTCACTTCCAAAAGATCTGCGAGTGATTCCTTTGTATTCACAGAAGTCATTTATCGATCGTGCCATTGAGAATGTTGTCGAAGCGTTGCGCGACGGGGTTATTCTGGTGGTCATCATTCTGGTTCTGTTTTTGATGAACATCCGCACAACATTTATCACGCTGACTGCGATCCCTTTGTCGCTGGTCATTACTGCTGTGGTCTTTGCAGCGGCTGGAATGTCAATCAACACGATGACGCTGGGTGGTCTCGCCGTCGCACTGGGCGAACTAGTCGACGATGCCATTGTTGACGTGGAGAACATCTTCCGGCGACTCAAAGAGAACCGGCACTCCAAGAAACCAAAGCACCCGTTACTGATTGTGTTTCAGGCAAGTACCGAAGTTCGAAACTCGATCGTTTTCAGCACGATCATTGTTTGCATCGTCTTCATTCCGCTGTTTGCGTTGACTGGCATGGAAGGACGCTTGTTTGCCCCGCTGGGGGTGGCCTATATCGTTTCGATCGCAGCGTCGCTGCTGGTTTCTCTGACCGTGACACCGGTGCTGTCGTACTTGCTGCTTGGTCACGCAAGACTGTCAGAGCATGGCGAAGATGGATTTCTTCTACGAATTCTAAAGGGTATTGCCGATCGGGTCATTCGCTTCAGTCTGTCGTATCCACGACTCAATCTTTCGGTTGTGGTTGTGAGTGTGCTGATTTCTGGTCTGTTTGTCATCAATCTGGAACGTGACTTCCTTCCACCGTTTAACGAAGGCTCCATCCAGCTCAATGTGGTGCTCCCGCCAGGAACGTCTCTAGCAGTTTCGAATAGTATTGCCGTTCGATGCGAACAACGGTTGATGCAGGTACAGGATGTTGTCAGGGTTGGTCGACGCACTGGACGAGCGGAACTCGACGAGCATGCCGAAGGAGTGAACACAAGTGAATTCATTATCGATTTAGACCAAACTTCACGCCTGACCCGAGAGGAGCAGATCAATGAAATTCGGGAAGCCATGGCCGATATACCTGGTGTGGTTTCAGCCGTTGAACAGCCGATTTCCCATTTGATCTCGCACATGCTGTCGGGAGTAAAGGCCCAAATCGGAATCAAAATCTACGGAGATGACCTGGATCTTCTGCGGCGAAAGGCACAGGAGATGGAGCAGGCGATCAAGTCTGTCCCAGGGGTAGCGGACCTCATGCTGGAGCCGCAGGTCCTGATCCCTCAGTTGAGGATTGAACTCAAACGCGAAAAATTGGCATTGAATGGCCTTACAGCCAATCAGGTCAACCAGTTTATTGAAACAGCACTCAACGGTGTTGTGGTCTCCGAAGTCCTTGAGGGACAGCGTACTTTCGATTTACTGGTCCGGTTTGACAATAAGGATCGCGAAGATCTCGAAGCATTACGACGCCTCTCCATTGATCTGCCCGAAGGTGGAACCGTTCCGTTGGAATCGGTAGCGAACATCTATGAAGCAGGCGGTCCCAATACGATCAATCGCGAGAATGTCCGACGCAGAATCGTCCTGCAATGCAATGTGAGTGAACGTGGTGTGGTGGACGTTGTGACGGATATCCAGAAGAAGCTGGACCCCATTGCCGCGAGTTTGCCACCCGGCTACTTTGTGGAATATGGTGGACAGTTTCAAAGTCAGAAGGAAGCCAGTCGGATATTGGGAGTGCTTTTCGTCGTCTCTCTTGTGGGCGTGTTCCTGACGCTGTACGCCATGTTTCGATCCGTCAACCTGAGTCTCCAGGTGATGGCCGCGTTGCCGATGGCCTTTATTGGCAGCGTTGCGGCACTGGTGCTGACAGGACAGACGCTGACAATCGCGGCGATGGTGGGCTTCATTTCTCTGGCCGGCATCGCATCCCGAAACGGCATCTTGTTGCTAAATCACTACCTGCATCTAGTGAAATACGAGGGCGAGACCTGGTCGCACTCCATGATCATTCGAGCAGGGCTGGAACGACTGGCACCTGTTTTGATGACAGCGTTGACCGCAGGCATTGGACTCGTCCCGTTGGTTCTTGCGGCTGGCGAGCCAGGCAAAGAAATCCTCTACCCTGTCGCGACTGTGATACTAGGTGGTGTCATAAGTTCGACACTTCTCGACTTCTTCGTTCACCCAGCTCTGTTCTGGTTGTTTGGTCTACGGGCAGCGCAACGGGTAGTTAGCGAATCTGCGGAAGAGATTCCACTGGTGGAGCCGCATGAAGAGTTAACACAGACTCACCAGACTGCGGTTGCATCCGTATAACCGGACTTCAATCAACTTGACGTCAAAGAAATTCTATCGGCGGCATACAAAGTGCGACACAGATGTTTTGTCCTCTGTTCCATGTGTGTGAACCGAGGTTGAAACATCACTGTTCAAGGGTGCTTTTATGACAAGCCTCTCGAACGCATCAGGAAAGTCGCAGTCATGTTGTTCAAAACTATTTTGCCAGTGTTTGCAGTTCTTTCAATCACCTGTTCGATCGCCACAGCATCGGAGAACGGGGAGTCCGTGGCATTTCGTTCAAAGGAATGGCAGAGCCTTCATGCAAAAGATGAAGCCGATGCAGAAAAGACGCTTGCCATGCTCCGAAAGCTGGGATGTGAAACAAAGGTTGATAATCATGGAGACCATTCTGATGTGAAATTTCGATCGGTTGAATGGAGAGAAATCACCCTGGAATCACATGAAAATGCTGATCGCTGGGAACAGTGGCTGAATAAGAATGGATTTGAAACTCTACATGGCCATGCACATTCCCCGACAGAAAATGCAATCGTTGTGGAATACATGCAGAGTGGATGGCAGTCACAGCACTTTGAAGACGACAGAAAAGCGGCAGAGTTTTTGGCCATCTGCAAAGGTCTCGGCTGTGAAGTCCGGAAAGGCAGTCATAGCGGTCATATCGATGTGAGCTTTCGATGTACCTCGCGAAGGAGTCTGATTTGTGTTGACCATGACGAAGCCCATTCGCTCCAGTCGTGGCTGGAGAAAAAAGGATTTCAGACAGAGCACGTTCACTAGTTTTTTGAAGTCTGATGAGACTGGTTCGAGTGTCGAACGAGTCCTGATTGGCTGGTTCCTGCGATTAGTTCCTGAAAAAGGGAGTTGTTCGATGAGATTGTTACCTATCTCGATGTTCTTGGCTGGCTTTTGCGCCCTGGCGATGCCTTCACCCGCGATGGCGGCTGATGAAAAAGAGACGTTTGTTTTTGCCTATCGCCTTTTGGAACCGCAAACAAAGGAGTTTGAGGATTCAAAAAAAGGAGAGGCTTTTGTGAAGGCTCTGGGAAAGCTTGGGTGTAAGTCGAAGACTGAAGTTCACGATGGACACATGGATGTGACTTTTCAGCAGCCCCGTTGGACTCTGGTCACTCTGCAGTCTGAGGAACTGGTTCACAAATGGCAGGATTGGTTGAATGATGCAGGCTGCGAAACGCTACACAGTGAAGACCCTTCTCATGAAGAAGAGCACGATGAAGCTCATGAGCATGAAGCCGAGTTGGAAGTCATCGCGTTTCAGACAACAGACTGGGTCGAGAAGCATTTCGAGAAGTCGGACACGGGCGCAGAGTTTGTCGTCGTCTGCAAAGCTCTGGGATGTGAGTTCAAAGAAGACGTTCACGATGGACATGCTGATGTGTCATTTCGTTGTGTTAAGCCAAGAACGATCGAATGTGCCGGCCACGAAGCGGCGGAGAAGCGTGCAGAGTGGCTTACTAAACTCGGGTTTTCTGTGAAACACGAGCATGAGTAGTTCGTCGAAGGACACTGCTTAGTTGCACGTTGGTAAAGAACCTTTGCGAATTCAGTACTTGCGAATGTTGCATGATAATTCCGGCGAACTGGGCTAAATCGGCTGGCGTGTAGAAGTTTGAGTTGTGACCTCCTCACAGGTGATACAGTAGGCGTTGAGTGGTCGAAAAGAGAGAGACGGATTGTAGTTTGGAGTTAGTTGCGATGGTCAGATCTCTGTTTGGAACAATGTTGCTTATTTCACAGATCCTCACCGGATTCTGTGGCAACGCGACATTGTGCCTGCGGAGTGACGGCTCCATTTGCTGTGTTCATGAATTGGCCGAAGCGTGTAACTGTTGCCAACACGAACATGGAAGAGAATCGCGTCCAGAGAATCATAGCGGACATGCTCATTCATTGTGTGCAATCGCTGGGGCTCATAGATGCGAGGAACAAGGTCAAAACACGCCTGAAGAGCCTGTTCTGTTCGAGTCTCCGCTGACTACCAATGATCCGTGCGGTTGTCGTCATTTGCCGTTAACGTCCAGCACCGCCACTTCTTCCCAGAAGTCCTGCAGAGTCACATTATCGACTCGGCAACATTCTCGCCCAACGGTTCCTCCGTTCGACTATGATCGCGGGACGAGAGTCACGGCAGCCACAGACAGAAGGTCTGTCGAGTTACCCCGCTGTCTTACGGTCGGCTTGACCATTGTGTCGTCGACTGTCATACGCTGTTAAGTCACGCGAGCGTGCGTTTGACCCTCTATCTGCGGTGAGCCTTTTTCGGAAAGGCATCTTCCAGCTTTGATTTGGCTGCTGGCATTGTTTTTACAGCTACGCTCGGATCGGTTTGGATATGCCTCCCTCCACAGTCTCAGTCCATTGTAAGCACGTCGTTCTCCCGACACTCATTTCAATTGAGTGCCGGTGCAACCAAACGTCGGGACTTGCAATGTGACTATTGATCAGATTGTGCGGCATACAGAAATGTCATGCATCATGCAGGGGTGTCGCACATTGATGATGTTCGGAAGCAGCGATCAATTTTTATGCACTCGATTTTCAGTCACCCGAGCGTGTCTGAGACACGTTTCCAATCGAAGGGAATCAAAATGAAGTCTTCAACTATGTTTGCTTTGTTCGGTGTTGTCGGAGGATGGATTACACTCAACGAGCCGTTGTGGGCGCAGACGGCGACACGACAGACAACGGCTTCGGCTGTTGTACAGTCTCGCAACCTGAGTCCACTTGAGCAGTCTCTCAAGGCAGCCGGAAGTGCAGGAAAATTCACGTTCATTGTGTTTTCAAAGGAAGATAATGCTGCCGCCCGACAGATGCTGGGCACTGTGGAAACTGGCGTCGCCGAACGACATGAACAGGCCGTTGTGGTCACGGCACGTGCCAACGACCCTGCCGAGCAGCCACTCGTGCAGCATTTTGGTATTGCTCGGGCACCGATGCCCCTGACGGTCGCAGTGGCTCCAAACGGAGCCATCACGGGCGTGTTCGCAAAAACAATTTCTGATGAACACATCAGCGCTGCAATTGTCACTCCGACAATGATGAAGTGCATGAAGTCACTGCAAAACGAGCAGCTCGTATTCGTTCTTGTTTCTGCCAGCGACAAGGCCGCTGTTCCGAACGGCGTGAAATCGCTGCAGTCGGACCCTCAGTTCAAAGATCGAATTTCGTTCACTTCATTGCGAGTCGATGATCCGCAGGAAATGCGTTTCATCAGTCAAATGAAGATTGACCCGCTTCGAGTCGAAGGGCCATACGCTGTCTTGATTGCTCCTCCCGGCGTAATGGTGGGGCATTTCGATTCCGCGTCGACACCGGCTCAGATCGCCGCTGCGATTCATAAATCTGGACAGTGTTGCGATGACCCGAATTGCAAGCATGCAGCTGCACCGGCTCAGCAGGCAGTCAAATCGAATTCAACAAGGAAGAACTAACCATGAATCTCAGATCACTTGTTTGGAAAGAGCTGCGAGAACGACCATGGTCGGTGGTATCCAGCAGCATTGCAATACTGCTCGGCGTAGCGGCACTTGTGGCCATTCGTCACGTCACTGTCCATTCAGAACAGGAAATCTCTCGACAGCTTTCCAGCCTTGGGGCCAACATTCTGATTCTTCCCAAAGAGGCGTCGCTGCAGAACTACTATGCGGCCGATCGTAATGGTCAGACATTGCCGGAAGAGCATGTGACAGAAGTGCTGATGGCGGGACTGGCCGGTGTCGAGAAAGTCACGCCAAAACTCAGCATGCCGGCAAGTTTGGGCGGACTCGAAGTGACACTGACCGGAATTCTTCCGCAGAGCGAGTTTACCGCGCAGCAGGCGTGGCAGACGGCAGCATTGTTTACGCCGAAGAAACACGACGGATGCAAGAAAGCCAGCCATGAACCTTCAGACGCTGACAAGACTCCAGAGTCGCTGAACACGACTCGCGCCATCGACAACCTTGAGAAGAATCAGATCGTGCTTGGTGCAGACGTGGCGGAGCGATCCGCATTCTCTGCCGGAGACACGGTGGAACTTCTGGGAGGAACCTTCACTGTTCTGGGGACGCTTTCACGAACCGGGACAGTCGACGATTCGAGAGTCTTTGCGCATCTGCACACAGTTCAGGAATTGGCCAAATCCGGCGAAGTTGTCAGCGCGATTGAAGTGATTGGATGTTGTGAAGACGCGGCCGGGGATCTCGTTCCGGAACTCAGCAAGCTATTGCCAAATGCCAGAGTCGTGACCGTTTCCCAGGTCGTGCAGACACAGGTTGGAGTCAACCGACTGATGTCCGGGACATCCTGGTTTGTTCTTGGAATCTTAGTCCTCGTCGGCGGTGCCAGCCTTGCCAGCGCAATTGCGGCAAATGTTCGTGAACGAAGGCGCGAGATTGGCACATTAATGGCGATTGGGGCTACACCGGGATTTGTTCAGCGTCTGTTCCTGATGAAGGCGCTGGTGCTGGGACTGGTTGCTGGGACCATCGGCTGTCTGATTGGTCTGCTGACGGCTGTGCTTGTTGGGCCGCAATGGGCCGGAGTCAACGTCGTCCCTTTGCCGGGGCTGGCATTGCTGGCTGTCAGTGCAGCAACTTTGCTGGCTGTGCTGGCCGCATACTGGCCGGCTCGCCAGGCAGCAAAACTTGATCCTTGTCTTTGCTTCCAGGAGGTGTGATCTATGATCAGACTTGAAAATGTTAACCGCACCTACACTCGTCACGGACAGACGGTGACGGCGTTGCAATGTGAGGACCTTCGAATCTCAGCGGGTGAGTACGTGGCTGTCGTTGGCCCAAGTGGCAGTGGCAAGTCGACGCTGCTGTCGCTGATTGGAGGGATGCTCTCACCGACATCCGGCCGCATTTGGTTGGATGACACTTCAGTCTATGAACAGTCGGTTGTCGCACGGTCGGCCATCCGGCGTGAGCGCATGGGGTTCGTGTTTCAGACTTTCAATCTGATCCCGTACCTCACGGCTCTGGAGAATGTTCAGGTTCCGTTGACTCTGAATCATGTTGCACCGGGAGATCAAGTCAGAATGGCGACAACAATGCTGCAGCGATTTGGACTTGGCGATCGTCTTAATCACAAGCCATCTGAAATGAGTGTTGGACAACAGCAGCGAGTCGCATTGGCCCGTACGCTGGTCAATGATCCACAGATCATCCTGGCGGATGAGCCAACCGGAAACCTGGATCCGACGAGCCGCGAAGTCGTGCTCAAAGCCTTCGACACCTGCTATGATGAAGGGAGAACCATCATTACCGTGACGCACGACCTTGCCGCTGCGGCACGTGCAAAGCGAAGACTGGTGCTGACCGATGGGAGAATCAGCGAAGAATCTTTGCCGCACGCAAAGGCCGCCTGATGCCTCGTCGTTGTGAATTCGGTTACTGATTGAATTTGAAATCCTGCAGACCTTTCTTCGGTGTGTCGCCGAAAAAAGGTCTGCTTTCTGTTGATGAAAGAAGGTCGTCATGGCCACATTCTCTCGTTCGTTTCGACTTCTGAAGTGCCTCACGCTGCCGATTCTGGGAGTCTCTCTTGTCTGTGTCACTGGATGCAGCGAATCCGGATCGACTGTTCCTGACAACACAATTGCAGAGCTTCCTCCGGACACGGGCAGTCATGAAGAGCATGCTCATCCGAGTGAGGGACCTCATCACGGCGACCTCGTCGAACTGGGCAATGAAGAATATCACGCAGAACTTGTCCACGGCGAAGCAGGCAGCGTAACCGTCTACATTTTGGACAGTGCCGCCAAGGTTGCGGTTCCAATCGAAGCGGCCGAATTGATGATCAACATTTCGCACGACGGAAAAGCAGAGCAGTTCAAGCTGCCTGCCGAACGTGAAACAACCGACCCTGAGGGCAAGTCGTCTCGCTTCTCGGTAAAGGACGAAGAGCTTGCCAGCGACCTCGATAGTCACGATGCCACTGCGAAGTTGGTCGTCATGATCGACGGCAAATCCTTCTCCGGGAAGATTGAGCACAAGCACGAAGGAGAACATACGCATGATGATGGGCATAGACACTAGCATTGCATGCGTTGTCCCCTATGGCGGGAGTCGAACCAAAGTCCCGCTGATTTTTGGTGTCGTCTCTGCCCGTCAGCGTCACCAGCGTGAAGTACTTCATGAAGGCGAAAGACGATGACGGAAAAGACGAAGTTGGATATTGCCCTGCTATTGCCAGCAGTGCCAGATGCCCGTGATGCGTGTGTTCGACGGCTCAGCGATATCCTGTTGGCGAAGAAGGGAATTCAGAGTACTCATATAGTCGACACGACCGCAGAAGGTGTGAATCAGATATGCATTCACTTCGATCCGACGCGACTGTCAATTGGTGAGGTGCGAGAACTCGCGATTCGTGCAGGAGCGGAACTGGACCGGCAGTTCGGTCATTTGTTACTGAATTCCCGAACCATGTACGCTCGGAAGGCCAGCTCCGTCGAAGCGAGAGCAAAGGCTATCCCCGGGATAATGGATGTAGCAGTATCGCCTGCCGGTTTACTGAAGATTGAATTCGATCGCCAGGTGGCGAACGAAGACAGCATCCGCTCCGCACTGCGGAAGATCGGAGTTCCACTCACTGATACGCCGGTTTCTGTGGTCGACGTCAACCGACCCGGGACAAAACCGAAAGATCCGGAACAGGTACACAAACATGGACACGGCGGTTGGCTCGGCGAACAGACAGAGCTGCTGTTTGCCGGCATTTGCGGCATACTGCTAATGTCGGGCTGGCTCGTCTCGACCTTCACGAGCCTTTCCCCTTCGATTCCATGGGGCCTGTATTTCGCCGCCTATATCTTCGGCGGCTATTTTACTTTCCGAGAGGCCCTGGAAAATGTGTTGGCGCGGCGTTTTGAAATTGATTTCTTGATGCTGGTGGCGGCCCTTGGTGCAGCGAGCCTTGGAGAATGGGCAGAAGGAGCGTTACTGCTGTTTCTGTTCAGCCTCGGGCACTCTCTGGAACACTTTGCAATGGGCCGAGCCAAGCGGGCAATTGAGGCCCTCGCACAACTCGCACCGGAAACGGCTCTAGTTCGTCGAGGCGACAGAATTGAGCAAATCCCAGTCGAACTGCTTCAGGTTGCTGACGTCGTCGTGGTAAAGCCCAATGAGCGAATTGCGGCGGACGGCTTTGTGATCAAAGGCGAAGGGAGCGTCAACCAGGCTCCCATCACAGGCGAGAGTGTCCCCGTCGACAAACGACCGGTCACAGACCTTCAGCAGGCTGCTGCCAATCCGGATCGACTCGATGCCGCCCACCGGGTCTTTGCCGGAACAATCAACAGCAGTGGTGCCCTTGAGGTTCAGGTCACGAAACTGGCGTACGAATCCACACTGGCCCGCGTTGTCCAGATGGTGAACAAAGCCGAAACGCAGAAATCCCCAACGCAGCGACTGACGGATACATTTGAGCGAAGGTTTGTTCCGACAATCCTTGTGCTGGTAGTTGTTCTGCTATTCGCATGGTTGGTGATCAACGAACCATTCAGCAAGTCTTTCTATCGAGCAATGGCTGTCCTCGTGGCTGCCAGTCCGTGTGCTCTTGCCATTTCTACACCAAGTGCGGTCTTGAGCGGGATCGCTCGTGCCGCACGGGGGGGAGTGCTCGTCAAGGGCGGTGCTCCTTTGGAAATCCTCGGACAGGTACAGACGATCGCATTCGACAAGACGGGAACGCTGACGGAAGGGAAACCTCGACTAACAGATGTAGCCTGTGCTGAAGGTGTGACGGAAGCTGAATTGCTGAGTGTGACAGTTGCCGTGGAATTGCTGAGCGATCATCCACTTGCCGCGGCGGTCGTAACGGGAGGGAAAGCTCGGATTCAGAACCTGCCTGTCCTTCAGGCCCATAATGTGCAGAGTGTCACTGGTCGAGGAGTGAGGGCGACTGTTGAAGGTCAGGTCGTCAGCATCGGTAAAGAGAGTTTATTTTCAGAATCAAACAGCACAGCGATGCCCCCAGTGATTTTGGAGACACTGAATCAACTAAAGGCAAATGGCCGAACCACCATGATCGTGCATCGAGGCGAAACATACCTTGGTGTGATTGGCTTGATGGACACTCCACGCGGTTCCGCCAGGAACGTGATTACTCGACTGCGAGAGCTTGGCATTCAGAGAATGATTATGCTGTCGGGCGATAATCAACAGGTCGCCAATGCCGTGGCGAAAGATGTCGGCCTTGATGAAGCGATGGGAGATTTGATGCCTGACGACAAAGTCTCGGCCATCAGAAAGCTCAGTGAGCAAGCGAGCGTGGCGATGGTTGGTGACGGAGTCAATGATGCTCCTGCCATGGTCAATGCCACTGTGGGGATTGCCATGGGTGCAGCCGGATCGGACGTCGCGCTCGAAACCGCAGATGTTGCGTTAATGGCTGATGACCTCAACCATTTGCCGTTCGTTGTCGGCCTCAGCCGCCAAACAAGTCGAATCATTCGGCAGAACCTCTGGTTAAGTCTTGGCATGGTGGCGTTTCTTGTACCAGCGACCATTCTGGGACTGCGACTCGGCCCCGCGGTTTTGCTCCATGAAGGTTCAACACTGCTCGTGGTATTCAATGCATTAAGACTTCTCGCATATCAAAACGACGAACGAGCACCGAAACTTCTAGCCATCGGCCAAGTTCCATAATAAAGATGTCAATTCTAACTAATTGCTTTGACACTACTCCGGTGAGTGCGACGTGATATAGACCGCACTAATTCACGTCCAACCGTTTGCTGATACGATCACATCGAATTGAGATCGACTGCACGCGACTGCACGTACTTCGGCGTGCCGGACCGGTATTGCAAATGGAACCCACGGTCTCGACGTCTGTTATTACCTTGCACCCCTATGCAGATTCGTTTGTCGAGTTGTGGATGTGGAGGCACGAGTCACAAGCGTGTGTCTTGGTTCCGAGTCATTTCACCAAAGCTCGATGGTCCGCGGTCAACTTCGACGAAGATGTCCCGTAATTCCAATGCAGATTCCACGTCCCTGACCGTCAGTCTGCCCGTCAACCGGGTAGCTCTCCAGATAGGCAACCAATTGTTACCATTGTGAGAGCACCCCATGCCCGAAGAACTCGAACAGTCGATCCGCGAGAACGCTCAGCAGCCGGCCAAGGCTGCTGGCGACTCCGGCAGTGTCGAACAGCACTCGCTGTCCGAACAGATCGAAGCCGATCGTTATCTGGCTTCGAAGGCAGCGACTCGTTCCAAACGGCTGGGACTCCGCATCACCAAAATCGTCCCACCTGGAGCGGGCTAGTCATGCTGTCGTGGCTGCGCAAAACTCTGCTGTCGCCTTTCTCGAGCCGTGCCGGATCTCGATCCGCACGGTTTGTTCGAGCAAAGTACGACTCGGCCATGACGTCGGATCACAACCGACGTCACTGGGCGCACGCAGATGGACTGTCGGCCAACGCCGCCAACAGCCCGGAAGTCCGACGCATTCTCCGCAACCGTGCCCGCTACGAAGTCGCCAATAACAGCTACGCCCGCGGCATCGTCCTCACGCTGGCGAACGATGTGGTAGGAACGGGGCCGCGACTGCAAATGCTGACCGAAGATCCGGACGCCAATCGCCGTATTGAACTGGCTTTCCATCGCTGGGCGAAGGCGATCTGCCTCGCGGAAAAGTTGCGGACACTCCATATGGCACGTATTCAGGACGGAGAAGCGTTCGCCATCCTGATCAGTAACCCTCTGCTGCCAACGGACATTCAGCTGGATCTGCGACTGATCGAAGCCGATCAGGTTGCCACGCCTGACCTTCAACGGAGCGACAGGCGTGCCATGGACGGCATTGTCTTTGACGATGCCGGCAATCCGATGGAATACCACGTCCTGCGGCAGCACCCGGGTGAAGGCATCGGCCTAAATCGAGAATCGGATCGAATTCCGGCAGACTCGATGCTGCATCTCTTCCGTACGGATCGACCCGGTCAGCAGCGCGGCATTCCCGAAATCACTCCGGCGCTGCCACTGTTTGCGATGCTGCGTGAGTATTCGCTGGCGACGCTCGATGCGGCCAAAGCCGCTGCCTACTACTCCGGGATCATCTACACAGATGCACCTCCGAATGGGGAATCCGATGCGATCGAACCGCTCGATCCCATTGAACTCGAACGCAACACATTGCTCACAATGCCAGGTGGCTGGCGAATGAGTCAGCTCCAGGCGGAGCAACCAACGGGTTCCTATGCTGACTTTAAACATGAGATACTGAATGAAATCGCTCGCTGCCTCAATATGCCATATAATGTCGCAGCCGGGAATAGCTCAAGTTATAACTATGCGTCCGGGCGACTCGATCATCAGACCTATTTCAAGTCTCTGCGAATTGATCAGTCGCGGATGGAACTCCTGACGCTCGATCGTGTGCTCACCGCATGGCTTGATGAGGCAGCACTCATTCCGAATCTCCTGCCTCCCGGGCTTGGTCCATTTAATCACTGGTCGCATCAGTGGTTCTGGGATGGCCACGAACACGTCGATCCTGCCAAAGAGGCTAATGCTCAGGCTACGCGTCTCGCAAATCATACGACGACGCTGGCCGACGAGTACGCGCGACGCGGTCAGGACTGGGAAACACAGCTGCGTCAACGGGCTAAGGAGCTCTTACTGATGCATGAGCTTGGATTGTCTTCGGTCTCACTCTTACCTCAATCTTCCATGGAGGATTCTAATGTCGTACCCGATGAAGACCCAGTTGCCGCCGAGTGAACCGCGGTTGATGCAGTTGACAGCCGATGCCACGATTGAAGTCGAGGGGGCTGCCGGTGCGGACGGACAAACGATGCTGCCGCGTTTTCGGATGCTGGCCTACACCGGAACACCGATGCGTGTTGGTGGCTGGCGACATCCGGTGATTCTCGACCTGGCCGGGCTGTCAATTCCGTCTCAGTCCCGTCCAATTCGCTTTGGTCATGACCCGCTGTCCGGTGTGGGGCATACAGACAGCATTCGTGTGGAGCAGGGACAACTCGTTGCCAGTGGTCTCGTGTCACGTGACACAGCAGCAGCACGCGAGGTCGTGACCAGTTCCCGCAACGGATTCCCCTGGCAGGCATCTGTCGGCGCCAGTGTGGAAGAGTTTGAATTTGTGAAGGAGTCGCAGCAGGTGACCGTAAACGGCAGGCAGTACACAGGTCCGCTGAATGTCGTCCGTCGTTCGACGCTCGGTGAGATCAGTTTTGTGGATCTGGGTGCGGATGGATCTACGAATGCGAACGTCACTGCGACCAGTGCTGATACAGATCCTGATGATTCACTGCACGATCATGTCGATGCCGATGATCCGTCGGCGTCGGGCAGCCAGAGGGCGGCCACCAGCATTGCTCCGTGTACGCCAATGCCAGCTATGGCGGCGGCGGACACTGTGACGCGTCTGAGGAATCAGGCGGTTGCTGAAATCGAACGCATCGATGGGATTCGGACCTTGTGCGCGGGACGCCAGCCAAAGATTGAAGCGCAGGCCATTCGGGATGGCTGGGATCTGCAGAGAACGGAGTTGGAACTCTTGCGTCAAAATCGCCCAACTGCTCCAGCAGTCCATGTGCAAAACACGGCAGTGAATGCCCAGGTACTTGAGGCTGCCTGCCTGATGACAGGCGGATCACAGAACCTAGAGACGATGTTTGATGATCGGACGCTGCAACTGGCAAATGACCGTTATCGAAGTGGACTGGGGCTGCAGGAATTGTTCCTCGAAGCCGCATGGGCCAATGGCTATACCGGGCGCAACTTCCGTGACAGTCGGGCGGTAATGCGTTTTGCTTTCGGTCGTGACATTGAGGCTGGCTGGTCAACGATCGACATTGGCGGCATCCTGTCCAACGTCGCCAACAAGTTCCTGCTGGAAGGTTTCTTCAGCGTCGAGCGTGTCTGGCGCAACATTTGTGCCGTCCGCAACGTGTCCGACTTCAAGACCGTCACCAGCTACCGCCTTATCGGCAAGGATCAGTACGAGCAGGTGGCTCCTGGCGGAGAACTGAAGCACGGAACGCTGGGCAACGAACAGTACTCCAACAAAGCCGACACATATGGACTAATGCTGTCGATTGATCGCCGGGACATCATCAACGATGACCTCGGGGCCATTACGACGGTTCCGCGCAAACTCGGTCGCGGATCCGGTCTCAAGATCAACGACGTGTTCTGGACGATCTTCCTGAACAACGCCGCCTTCTTTGTCGCCGGTAACAAGAACTACCAGGCCGGCACAGACACTGTGCTGACCATCGACGGCATGACGAAGGCCGAAGTGACGTTTATGGATCAGGTCGATGGTGACGGCAAACCGATCGGTGTGATGCCGGCGATTGTGCTGGTACCGACCGCTCTGTCTGCTGTGGGCACTCAGCTCTACAAGTCGGTCGAACTGCGCGACAACACGGCCAACGCGAAATCACCGACCAATAACCCGCATCAGGGGAAGTTCCGCGTTGAGGTTAGTCGCTACCTCGCCAACGCTTCGTACACCGGCAACTCGGTCAAGGCATGGTACCTGCTCTCCGAACCCAATGACCTGCCGGTGATCGAAGTCGCGTTCCTCAACGGTCAGGAGTCGCCGACGATCGAGACGGCTGAAGCTGACTTCAATGTGCTGGGTGTGAAAATGCGCGGTTACCACGACTTCGGCGTCGCCCTGCAGGATCCTCGCGGCGGCGTGAAGATGAAGGGCGAGGTTTAGTCGCCAGTTGACAGTGGTCAGTTTTCAGTGGGAACAACATTCTGATTCAGGAGTTTTGAAGCGATGCCACAGGCAACATTCGTTTTGGAAGGGGACACGATCGACTATACGCCGGCTGCCGCGGTGGCGGTCGGTGACGTCGTTGTGCAGGGAGATCTGGTGGGCGTGGTCACACGATCCCTGGCCATCGGCGAGCTGGGTTCGCTGATCGTCGAAGGTGTGCTGGACTTCAACAAACTGACCAATGTCGCCTACACGGTCGGCACCATCCTGTACTGGGACGACACTAACAACGTCGTGACCGCGACGGCCACCGGCAACAAGGTCATCGGCAAAGTCGTCCGGGCCGCTGCGACCACTGACCCGACCGTTCGAATCCGTATGAGTCAGTGACGGAGCGACAGCCGTGGGAGACCTGCTCGACAAAGGCTCGGCCTGGCTGGAAAGCCAGCGCAAGCTCCACATGACCCGCGACGTGACCTACGCCCGTGGGATCATCACGGCCCCGGTCAAAGCGACCGTTGGCCGCACGGAGTACGAGACCGACGACGGGCAGGTCGTTCGCACGGAATTCACGGATCGAGATTTCCTGATCTCGGTGGCGGACCTGATCCTGAACGGGATTGCCACGCTGCCAGAAGAAGGTGATCAGATCCGTGAGCCACAGGGAACCAACCAACTGATCTTCGAGGTGATGGGCTGGAGGTACTCCGATCCCTATCGCCGCACTTTTCGAATTGAAACCAAACATGTCGGAACGGAGCCCGTGTAATGTCAGTGGTCAGCGATGTGGCGGATGCGATTGTGGCCGAACTCAATGCGGCCACGCTCAGTCAGCCGGTGAGTGCCGTGCGAGCGTATCTGCCGCAGTACAAGCTTTCGGAGATGCAGGCACTGCATGTGACGGTTGTTCCCAAAGGCCTTGTGGTGGCCAATCCGGATCGCAGCCGCAGTCAGTCGGACTACAGCTTCGATGTGGCTGTGCAGAAGAAGTACGGCAGCGGATCGAATGAAGAACTGGACGCTCTCGTTCAGCTGGTGCAGGACATCATCCTGCTGTTTCGAACCAAACAGCGATTGGACTCATTTCCGAATGCCTTCTGGCTGAAGACCGAAGTGCCGGTGCTCTACGCTCCGGAACACATGGAACAACTGCGTCAGTTCACGAGTGTGCTGACGCTGACCTACCGAGTCATTCAATGATCGGCATGCGGCTGAAAGCTGCGAAGGGCTTGTTCTTTGACCGGACTCGCGTGACCAACGCCGTTGATCGAACCACCCGCAAAAACCTGTCCCGGTTTGGAGCCTACGTGCGACAGCGTGCGCGATCCAGCATCCGCACCCGCAAACGCATCTCGGATCCCGGCCAGCCACCGACCAATCGCACGGGCCTGCTGAAACGCAATATCTTCTTCGTGTACGAACCAACCCGACGCAGTGTGGTGATCGGTCCCGTGCTGCTCAACAAGAGCTCCGGGGCTTCGGAACTGCTGGAACATGGTGGCACCGTGATCCGGCGGATCGGCGGTCGAAGCGTCCGCATGACCTATCGGCCAAGGCCCTACATGGGTCCGGCATTCGAGGCAGAACAAGACAAGCTGGAACAGCTCTGGCGCAACTCAGTGAGGTGACTTGTGGCGAGTATGGCATCGACAGAAACAAACGGCAACGGCAATGGCTACGTGGTCATTCCCCGCTGGTTCGTGTCGTTTCTGAGCTTTCTGGTGTCGGTCGTATTTGTCGGGGCCGTGCTCTGGGCCTGGTCGATCTCGAACGACGTCAGTGCCATCAAGGCCGAGGTCAAAGCGACCAACGACATCCGGGCCAGCGAACTGGAAGACGTGCGGCGTCGACTGGATCGGCACGACGTGCTGTTCGATCGGCTCTTTGAGAGGATCCAACCCAAGTGAGCGACTTCGAACCACTCGACATCGCCGCCTGCTACGGCATGGATCCGACGTCCAAAGCCATCTCGTGGCTGACAGCGTCGCCGTTCGCTCCACGACGGCTGCGTCGCGGACCGTCACACGTGGCAGTGATCTGTCATGTGGATGGGCTGCCGGTATGGATTGAGTCCACAACGCTGTGTCCGCATCCGTGTCTCGTTCGCCATGCAAAGGTGGCGGGCTGTCAGGTGCATCCGGTGGAGATACGGATTCAGGACTATGTGGCGAGCGGCGGCCATGTGGATCTTTATCGACTGTCGCCGGTCGATCGTCTGTCGACTGCTGAATCGCAGCTGCTCACACGCATTCTGATCCGGCACTTTGTTGGTCGCAGTGTGACGTACGATGTGGGTGGAGCACTGCTCTCGGGAACCCGGCTGTTCAAGCACACACGGCTGTTGCCGAGTGCGGATTTGAATCAGCTGTTCTGCTCCGAACTCGCTGCCAAAGTGCTGATGCGACTGGGCCGACTGAATCGAGACAACCCAACCAAATACAACCCCGGCACTCTCCTGCGTCAGCTGGCGCGTGAAGGCACGATGCAGCTGGAACGCTCGTTCTCGAAGGAGAATCAGTCATGAAACATGTTCTCTGGTGGTGTGCCGTACTGCTTGTGTTTCTGCCGGACGCCGAAGCAGACGTCAGCGAAGCGATTGTGATCGTCGATGGCTGCAGCGGTGTTTGCGTTGATCCGAATGGCATCGTGCTCACGGCCAAACACTGCGATCTGCCGCGGGAAGTCACCGTGCGATTCAAGCAGCGAAGCGTTCGGGCGATTCGCGTGTATGAAAGTCACGACACCGAAGGACCGGTGGCCTATGACTGTGACGGCGATGGATATCCGTCACTTCCGGTGGCCGTTACAGCACCGGCAATCGCCGAGAAGCTCTGGTCGTTTGGCTATCCGTCGCTCGGCGGCCAGCGAGAACTCCGCCGCAACTGTGGCCCGCTGTTGCGCTGGGGCACCTTCAAGTATGCGGGCGGTGAGTTTACGGGGAATGTGTTGGGGTTTGCCTGTGGCAGTGGCTGGAGCGGCGGACCATTGCTCAATGCCAAAGGTGAAGTCTGCGGACTGCTCAACAGCAGCGACGATCGCACGAGCGTGTTTATCTCTTCCGCAGCCGTACGACAGGCGTATGCCGCCGCGCGACAGCAGACCGAACAGCCAGCGGAAAGTTCCGAACAGCAATTTCCGCAGTTACTCGTCTTCGGAACGCCCACCTGCAGCCCGTGTCTGCAGTTCAAAGCGGACCTTACATCCAACCGCAGTTTCTCTGCACTGCTGCGATCGACCTACGAACTGGTGTGGGTCGACATCAATCAGCGGCCGGAGATGGCGAAGAAATATGCGATCGAACAGGTGCCCGTGTTCATCAGCGAACAGGGACTGCGGATTGTCGGTTACACCGGCCCCGAACAATTGCTGATGGATCTGGGTCTCAGGACGAAACCGGATCCCGCGCCTCCGCCTGTCAGGGATCCAGTCCCCGTGACTGGCCAACCGGAACCACAACCAACCACTGAACCATCTTCACCTGTTACGCCTCCTTCCGATCCCATCGATCGACTCACTTCGCTGACGCAGCACGCGATCTCCATCGCGACCTGGCTTGGTGTTACGGGCCTTTCCGGCGGCACAGCCGGGATCCTGCTCGGAGGACTGGCTCTCTGGCGAACTCTTCGCAGGCGACGGCCAGCATCATCCATTGTTCAGCCACCCATCAATCCGCCACCGACCATCACACACGACTCAGCCCCACTGCCACAGGCGATCGTCCCGGAAACCCGGTTTGCCGCCTACGAACGTGATTCCCATGCGGAAGCCTTTGCCTGGGCGGCTGCGGAAATGGCTCGCAAGTATCCGGGAGTCGTCAGCACGCTCGAATCACTGCAGGGACTGATCAACCAGTACCTCGCCTCTCGTGGCATCAAGCGACCGAACAAACCTTAGTGAGTCGATCTTCTTCCTCCGTCGTTAACAGGATTCTTTGCTATGCCCGGAACAGATGCTCTCTTGTGGTACAACGTCGGTGACTGGGGCCGTTATGGTCTCGCCATCCCGAACTTCTCCAATGACACGCGTTCGCAGAACGACACCATCCGTTATCTCACGGATGTGATGGGCCGTAATCTGCAGGCCATTCTCTGGCATCCGGATGCGCGCTTCCGAACCCCGCCATCGATCAACACGCTTACTCGTATTCACAAGCTCTGCACCCGAGCCCGATCGATTCTGGCCAGTCGTGCGGTTCCGGCAGCTACGCCCAACATGGAAACGGCCCACGCGCTTCCGGCCCCGGAAGAGTTTCTGGTGTATCCGACGCCCTACTTCCGCGTCCGTAACCAGTGGCTGAAACAGTATGCGGGACTGATCCTGCTGTCGCTGACGGAATCGATGCAGCACCAGGAGAACGCTCGCCCGCTGGAGATCAGCCTCGCATTCTCCGGACTGATCGGTCAGTACATCCAGCGCGTGTACCGACTGATGGCCACCGAACTGTTTCGAGTGCCCACTGATGAAGCCTCCAAACCGGACTTCACTCTGACCGACGAACAGCTGGCGACCTACAACCCCTCGGTCTGGTTCACGAGTACCGAAATGCTGGACACGGTTCCGCCGCTGGAAGACTGGCCGACGGAAGATGATCTGCAGGTGCTGACCGACGGCATTCCGATCAGTCAGCTGCCAGTGCTTGGCCGCTGGCCTAGCGGACCAGTGGGCACAACGAGCAGCGGAACGACCATTTCCAATGAATCGTTTGCACCAGCCCCGGGCGCTTAACGAGGGCTGAGAGTCAACAAAAGGCCATGACGGAGGGAGAGTCGCATGTACGAATATCGCGCACGGATTGTTCGCGTGATCGACGGCGACACCGTGGAAGCCGAGGTCGATCTCGGCTTCCACATCTCCTCCCGCATGATGCTGCGACTGTTCGGTATCAATACGCCCGAAATCAAAGGGCCGACTCGACCTGCCGGGCTGGCGGCCCGGGACCATCTCCAACACCTGATCCAGTCACATACCGACTCCAAGAACCAACTCACGATCCGCACGCAGAAAGATGCGACCGAAAAGTACGGCCGCTGTCTCGCGACGCTGATTGCCGGCGACGTGAATTTGAATGAAGCCATGATCGCCGCCGGCCATGCCGTCGTGGCGATCTATGAATAGCAGGAGTCGGACACCATGGGCGTCAAACTGGGGCTGCATGCCAAGCTCTACCGCAACACCGGCAGTGCGGGCACACCGGCGTGGAATGAAATCGCAAACGTCCGCGATGTCACGCTGAATCTGGAGACGGGCGAAGCGGATGTCTCGACACGCGGCAACGGTGGCTGGCGAGCGAACATCGCCACGCTCAAGGGAGCCACGCTGGAATTCGAGATGATGTGGGACACGGCCGATGACGACTTCACGGCCATCCGCGAGGCGTTCCTGAATAACACGCCGATCGAATTTGCCGTGCTCGATGGTGCCAGCAATCAGTCCGGGTCTCAGGGACTGCGGGCCAGCATGGCCATCATCAACTTCACTCGCAGTGAACCGCTCGAAGAAGCCATCAAAGTCAGCGTGACCGCCAAACCAACCTACTCATCGACCGCACCAACCTGGATGACCGTCACGTAGTTTCCCTGTTCTCCTGATCTTGAGGCCATTCCGTCATGCATACGTTTACCGATACTCAGGGCCGCCCGTGGACCATCACGCTCAACGTCGATGCCATTCGTCGCGTGCGGTCCGTGCTGAACATCAATCTGCTCGAAGCCATTGAAGGCAAGCTGCTGGAGCGACTGATCACCGATCCCGTGCTGCTGTGTGACATTCTGTTTGTCGTCATTCAGCCGGAGGCGATCTCCAGGGGAATCAGCGACGAAGACTTTGGCCGAGCACTGGGTGGTGATACGCTCGAATTCGCCACCACGGCACTGCTCGAGGAACTCGTCGATTTTTTCCCCAGCGCGAAGCGAGCCGTGTTCCGCAAAGCGCTGAGCAAGCTCAAGCAACTGGAGACCCTGGCGATCGACACGGCGACGCAGCGACTGGAGAGTCCCGAACTCGAACAGCGGATGAAGACAGCACTCGCTGCGACGTCTGGCAGCTGATCTGGCAACTGGCCGGAATCGCCGGCGTCTATCCCGGACCACTGACGCTCCGGGAACTTGTCTGGCTGGCGGAAGCCCGACAACGCGATCAGTGGAACCACACCGCGTCCGTGATGGCCCTGATTGCCAATGTGAACAGGGATCCCAAGAAGGGCCGTTTCGCCAAACCCGACGACTTTCATCCGCTCCGCAAACACACCCATTCGACTGAATCATCCGAGCCCCAGCCACCCCTTGCCGACATTTCGATTCTCAAGGCGGTCTTTGTGGATCGTCGGTCTCCGCTGGGATGATGGGTCATGGCAGCCAACGCACAGGCCATTCGTGCAGGACGAGCGTTCGTCGATCTGTTTGCTGACGACACGAAACTCGTGCGCGGACTGCGCGCCGCCGAACGGAAGCTGCAGGCGTTCGGGGCCGGCGTGCAGACCATTGGTAAATCGCTGTTCGGGATGGGCTCCGCGGTTGTTGCACCGATTCTGGGTGCTGTCGCCGCGTTCAATGATGCGGGCAGCCAGCTGGATGACATGAGCCAGCGCACTGGAGTTTCCGTCGAAGCCCTGTCGGAACTGGGTTACGCTGCCCAGTTGTCCGGATCCAATCTGGAGACGCTCGAAGGCGGCGTCCGCAAGATGCAGAAGTTTCTGGCATCGGCGGCTGAAGGTTCCGAGGGAGCGACGAATTCTCTGGCGGCACTGGGACTGACGATCGCCGATCTCGCGGGACTCAGTCCCGATCAGCAGTTTGAACGGATCGCCGATCGCATCTCGAAGATCAAAGATCCGGCATTGCGAACGGCGGCAGCCATGGAGATCTTCGGCAAGACCGGGACTGAACTGCTGCCGATGATGCAGAACGGTGCAGCTGGCATTCAGGCGTTTCGGCAGGAAGCACGCGACCTTGGGATTGTGATGAGTACTGAGGATGCTCAGTCGGCAGCGGCGTTTGGCGACGCTCTCGATCAGCTGTGGGCCGTGCTCAAGTCCGGCGTCTATGCCATCGGCGGGGCTCTCGCTCCGCTGCTGACAGAACTCGTGCAGTCGACGTCGCACATCATCACAACGGTCGTGAAGTGGATCCGGGAAAACAAAGCGCTGATCGTCACGGTCTTCAAGATTGCCGCCGGCGTAGCCGCGGCGGGAGCCACCCTGTTTGCTCTGGGAGCTCTGATCTCGGGTGTCGGTGCCGCGTTTGGTGTGGTGGCGACGGTCATCACCGGAATTGGAACGGTGCTGGCGACACTCGGCACGATCATCGCCGCGCTGCTCTCACCGGTTGGATTGGTCATCGCGGCCGTTGTCGCACTCGGCGGTTACCTGCTGTATGTCTCCGATGCCGGCTCCGCGGCGCTTGCATGGTTGTCAGAAACGTTTCAGGCTTTGAAGGACGAAGCTCTGGCGGCATGGAAAGGGATCGGCGATGCCCTCGCCGCCGGGGATCTGGCACTGGCTGCGAAGATTCTCTGGCTGACGCTCAAAATGGAATGGCAGAAGGGCGTGGCATTCCTTGAGGAACACTGGATCCGCTTCAAGGAGTTCTTCATCAGTCTGGCTGCCGACGCGTTTTATGGCACCGTGTCACTGCTGGTGGATGCGTGGGCCGGGATGCAGGTCGCGTGGGTTGAAACCACAGCCTTCATGTCCGATGCCTGGACCATCTTCACCGGCAGCCTGACGAAAGGCTGGAGCACCGCCCAGAACTTCATCAGCAAAGGTGTGCTGAAGCTGATGCAGCTGTTCGACAGCGAACTGAATGTCGACGAGGCCTCCAAGATCCTCGACGAAGAACTGCAGAAGCGCAATGCCACCGTAGATCAGCAGATGCAGGAACAGATCGGAGCCAGCGACCAGCAGCGCCAGCAGCGGCGATCACAGATCGAAAGCGACCGTCAGGGTGCACAGGCGGAAGTGACTCAGGCGGCGGAATCGGAACGACAGGCCCGTGAGAAGCAGAATGCCAGCGATCTGCAGGCGTCGTCCGATGCGCTGTCGGAAGCCCGACGCCAATGGGAAGCGGCGATCGCTGAAGCGGCTGCCAAACAGAAGGATGCCACGGCTCCGGAACTTCCCGATCGTCTTCGCCGTGCCCAGGACAACCTCACCGGCATGGAAGACAGCCTCGTCAATGTCCGCGAACAGCGACTGAGTACCACCGGCACCTTCAACGCCGCTGCCGTCCGTGGTCTTGGCGGCGGGTCCGCTGAAGAACGAACAGCCCGAGCCACCGAAGCCACCGCCCAATCCGTCAAGAAACTCGAAGAGCGCTCTCGCCTTGGCCAGCCAACGTTTGGCTAAATCACCCTTGTTCTGTCTGTGCTTTCTGAAAACTCAAGACTCCCAACTGAAA
Source organism: Planctomycetaceae bacterium (assembly GCA_016795145.1). Lineage (GTDB taxonomy): Bacteria > Planctomycetota > Planctomycetia > Planctomycetales > Planctomycetaceae > SXXK01. Next base: position 32,148 of record JAEUII010000313.1, on the reverse strand, counting down.
ACTCTTCGTCATGCCCGTCACCGTTCTGGAAAAATGGGACTCTCGCGATACCACGCTGGCGGAATCCAGTGCGGTCGAGCTCCGTTTTCTGGTGACCGGTACCGACAACGATGCGGAAGTTGCATCACAGGTACTGCTCGACAGTCCAACGGCTTATAACGGACTGCCTCGAGAGAGCGTGACGTTTGCCCGCAGGGGGGAGAAGGAATGGGAAGCCACCGTTCGTTATGCGACGCAGCCGGCCACCGACACCGAACCATCGTTCACGTTTGAGACGGGTGGCGGCACAGCGCACATCACACAGGCGATTGGCACGTCCGGTGTGTATGTCGCACCCGGCCAAACGGCACCTGACTTCAAGAATGCCATCGGTGTCTCTCGGGATTCGGTCGATGGCGTCGACATTGTGGTGCCGACGTACAAATGGACCGAAACCTTCCGGCTGCCGGCAGCTATTGTCACTGGTGGCTACAAGGCGACGCTGTTTGGGCTGACCGGTCGGGTGAGCAACCTCGGGTTTCGAGGATTTCAACCAGAGGAAGTGCTCTTCGAGGGGGCCCGTGGCAGTCGTCGCGGTGCGGGTGACTGGGAGATCTCGTTTGCGTTCGCGGCTTCTCCGAATGTCACGGGACTGACGATCGGCAGTATCACCGGTATCAACAAGAAGGGCTGGGAGTATCTCTGGTGTCGATATGCGGACTTTGAAGACGAAGCCGCACAGATGCTGGTGAAACGACCTGTCGCGGTCATCGTGAATCGCGTCTACCCCTCCGGCAACTTTTCACTGCTGGGGATCGGATCATGACGGGCGATCCATTTCGACGTGTGCAGCCAGGCCAGCCACTGCAGATTCCGGCCGCTGCCTACAATGCTTTCCTTGATGCGTCAGCGGCGTATCAGAGGAACCAGCAGACCGGCGTGCGCTCTGGGTCGCCGGAGTTACGATCGTCGACACTCATCCGCGTGCGCAATACCAGTGACCGCGATCTGAAGCAGTTCGAAGTGCTGGGTATCGAAGCTCCAATCTTCGATCCACAGGAATCTCTGGATGCATTCCGTCGTGAAGTCACGTTTCGGGGTGTCGTTCCGGATGAACAGGAACACTCCGGCCGCTTTGTCGTCCTGCAGGAACCAATCCGCAACGATGGTATCGGCCTGGCCGTGGCCGTCGGACTGACGATCGCCCGCTTATATGATCCCGCTAACGGTCCGGAAGGATTCTATGCGGATGTCCGGCAGGACATCGTCACCAGCGTTCGTCGCCGTACGAAGACCATTGCTCCGATTGTGTGGGCCGACGATATTCTCGGCGAAGGCGACTTGAGGTGGGTGGTCATCCATCTGAATCCACAGCCGGTTCGACCGACGACCACTACGACGACCTGCAGTCCGACGACTGGCCACTGCCTGTACGAAGCGGAATTCGATGTCGATGATCCGGAAGTGACCAAATGGGTGCTGGTTCTTGATGAGAACCGGGAACCCGTCGATCGCTGCGCCTATAACTTTTCCTGCCAGCCACCAACGCCGGATCCCACGCCCGAACAGGCGGAAGCCGGTGAGCAGCGACGAACCTGCTGTACGGGATCGACGACTTCGACAACCACCACACCCGCTCCCTGCTCCGGATCGTGTGTCTGGACATGGGATGCGACTTCGAAGGCCTGGACGATTCAGTCATCGGACTGTGCATCGCAGTGCGCCTGCGATGTTCCGCAGTTCTGTGGACAATCGGCCGGAGAATCCACTCGCACGGATTGCATTTCCGGCGGGGCTCCTCGTCCTCCGTATTGCGGTGGATCCACAACCACCTGTCCGCCGGCAACCACATCACCGAACGGCGGCTGCGGAACGGGCTGCACCTGGTATTACCGATTCGGCGGCTGGCATCTCATCGAAAACAATTGCACGGGGCCAAACTGCTCGTGCTGTCCGCCGGTGGGAGTACCGGTCGGAGATCCCGAGTGTCAGACCAATAATACGGGTTGCTGCTTTCCTCTGCCGCCTCCGCCACCACCACCTCCTCCGGGCTGTACCGGATCCTGCGACTGGGTTTGGGAACCATCACGAAACATCTGGGTCCGGATTTCCGGCAACTGCAGTGGCGGCGGTCCCGCTGGCTGTGCCTGCGCTCCGCCGAACTATCCGGGGGTCGACTGCAACACACGTGGCAGCACCGGATGCTCGGTTCCGCCCGGCGGAACGACGACGACGTATGATCCCTGCGAGCCTCCGCCATCAACTACGACCGGCGATCCCAACAACTGCGAAGGATTCTGTCGCTGGAAGTGGAATGGGACCACCTGGGTCCTCCAGTCGTCGACCTGCGCCGAGTTCTGTCCGTGTGATTCGGCACCGCCATTCCCCGGAACTCAGAACGGTCAGGTTCAGCAGGTGCGCTGTACGTTTGCGGTTGGCTGCTGTGAGAAGTTTGGTGATGAATGGGACCTGCCCGTTATTGGTCTCGGGCTCTGTAAGTCCGAGATTCACCAGACGCTGCACATGGTCAAAATCGGCCCCGGCTGCTGGCAGTGGTCGAACATCTTTGACTGCGGTGACTTTGCTCAGCTGACCGTGTGCTGCAAGGGGAACGGCAACATTCAGGCGTCGTTCAACGTTCCATGTGCCGTTCCGTCGGCTGGTCCCTGCACGGTGTCCAGTGTCGATTGTTCGAAGACACCACCGACGTTTTTGTTTCAGTGCTATTCGGCTGATGTGTCAAAGTGCAAATGCTGTGACGAAGATCCGCCCACGACAACAACGCCGAGCCCGACCACAACCACGACACCCGCTCCCACGACGCCACCGCCAACCACCACGTCGACGACGTCGACAACGACGTCCACGACCACGACGACAACAGGAGCCCCGACAACGCCGCCCCCAACGACCACGACGTACAACCCACCGCCGCCTCCGACAACTTCGTCGAGCAGCAGCTCGACGAGTACGACGACCGGCGGTCCGGGAACGACGTCAACCTCCACGTCGACTTCGACGACGTCGACAAGTACGTCAACCTCAACATCAACGACTACTTCGACGTCCAGCACCACGACGTCGACCACAACCACCACGCCGGCACCGACAACCACGACTTACAATCCACCGCCACCGCCGGTGACGACGACCACTCCGACTCCAACAACGTCTTCGTCGACAACCACGGGCGGCCCGGGAACGACATCGTCTACCTCGACAAGTACGTCCACGTCTACGTCGAGCACGACGTCCAGTACGACAACATCGACGACCAGTTCCACAACGACGTCGACGACAACAAGTTCAACCACCACGACGCCGGTACCGACGACCACCACGATCAATCCGCCGCCAATAACGACAACGACATCGGCACCAACCACGTCTTCGACCACCACGGCGTCGGGGACCAGTTCCACATCGAGTTCGACAACCAGTACCAGCACTTCGTCGAGTACCACAACCAGCACGCCCACGACTTCGACGACTCAGGCTCCGGCCACCACAACGATCAATCCACCGCCACCGCCGCCTGTAACCACGACGCAGTTGCCGCCAGCGACCACCACAGCTGCGGCCACAACGCAGGCCCCCGTCACAAGCACCTCCAGCAGTTCTTCGACGTCGAGTTCCACCAGTTCCACGAGCAGCACATCGACATCCACAACATCCACTAGCACTTCGTCAACGACCTCCAGCACAACCACTCCAGCACCGAGCACCACAACCCCTGGCGGTTTCACTCCTCCGGAACTCTGACATGTGGATTGAGGCAGATATGCGATTGACGATTGGCATGGCAACGTATCGTGACTTCGACGGTGTTTATTTCTCGCTGAACGCTCTGCGGCTGTATCACGCAGATGTGATGCACAACGTGGAACTGGTCGTGGTTGACAATGATCCGGAAGGACCGCAGGCGGAACGTCTGCGAGGATTTCTGGGGCAGGTCGCTGAAGGAGCCGGAATTCCGTATCCGGCCGATCGGAAACCCGTGCGCGACTTCCCGCAGCCGTACAACGTTCAGTATGTGCCCATGCCCGGCAACACGGGAACTTCGGCTCCGCGTGATCACATCTTCAAGGTCGCGACAGGCGATGCGGTGCTTGTGATTGATTCCCACGTACTGCTCTGGCCGGACTCCGTGCGGCGGCTCATGGACTTTTACAAACGCAATCCGGATTGTCGGGACTTGCTGTCAGGACCACTGGTGCTGGATAGTCTCGCCGGCGTCCATACGCACTTCGCCGACAAATGGCGGGATGGCATGTGGGGCACATGGGACACCGACTCGCGAGGCCTCTCCGTACACAATCCGCCGTTTGAAATTCCTGCGCAAGGACTGGGACTGTTCTCGTGTCGCCGGGATGCGTGGCTGGAGTTCAATCCGCACTTCCGCGAGTTCGGCGGCGAGGAATGGTACATCCATGAGAAGTACCGTCAGGCCGGAGCGAAATGCCTGTGCCTGCCGTTCCTGCGGTGGCAGCATCGGTTCGCGGATCCCGCGGCCGGCCGCACATACCGTCGCAGCGTAGAAGGCAAGATCCGCAACTACATCCTTGGCCATCAGGAACTGGGGCTGTCGCTCGATCGCCTGCGTCGCCACTATGTGGATGTACTCAACGAAGATCCACAGTCACCGATCAATGCCGACGGGCGACTGACAGCCGATCAGTTTGCTGCCCTGGCAGCGGATCCGGTGACGTATCCACCTCGCGTGTCGTCGTGCGGTGTCTGCAAATCACAGACGCAGGTCTACGAAGGGATGACGTTGGAGGACATGTTTCAGAAAGCCCGCAATACACCGTCGGACATTAATGAACACTGCGACAAGCTCCGGGAACTTGCCAGCCAGTCAGAAGTCGTCATCGAGTTTGGCATGCGGCATGGAGTGTCGACGGTGGCCCTCTTGGCAGGTCAGCCGAAACGGATGATCTCGTACGACCTGAATCATGACCCCGTTGCCGAGATCCTGAAGTCAAAGCAGGGAACCACGGAGTTTTCGTTTGTGCAGGGGGATTCGCTCTCGGTCCATATTGATCCGTGCGATCTGCTGTTCATCGACACGCGACATACGGCGGACCAGCTGTCCAATGAATTCCAGCGCCACGCCGGCAGAGTCCGTCGCTGGATCGTGCTGCATGACACGCAGATCTTCGGGGAACGTGGCGAAGATGGGGGGGCCGGTTTGCTGCCGGCTATCCGGCGATTCCTGAGCGAGAATCCGGAATGGTCCGTCGTGCATCACACGCAGATGAATCATGGACTGACGGTACTCAGCCGGGATCCTCGCGACAAGCCGGCCTTACCAGGCACGATCAAAATGGCGGCCAACTTCACGAAGTCACTGGCCGCCCATGTGGCTGATGGCCTGCAGAAGGTCGAAGCCCCGGAACTTCAGCACCGCCTTGAAATCTGCACTTTGTGCGACCAACGAAACGACGATCGCTGCAGCGTCTGCGGCTGTTACCTCGCCGAAAAGGCATCCTGGCGATCAAGTGAATGTCCGCTCGGGAAATGGAATCAGAAGCAGGAGGTGGCCCATGGCGAGTGAGCTGCCATTTGTCTCATGTCTGTGTCCCACGTATCGGCGGCCCCAGTTGCTCGAAAATTCGATCGCCTGTTTTCTGGCGCAGGACTATCCGGCCGATCGACGAGAGATGATCATCCTCGACGACGCCGACGAACTGCAGAATCAAACCAGTGAAGGCTGGCAGATCATCAGCATCGCCCGGCGGTTTCGGTCACTGCCGGAGAAATTCAACGCTCTCGCCGGACTGGCTCAGGGAGACATTCTGGTGGTCTGGGAAGACGACGACATCTACCTGCCGCATCACATCAGCAGCCATGTTGCAGCGATGGCCGGTCATCTGTGGTCAAAGCCCTCGAGAGTGCTGAGTGATTACACAGGGCAAGTCGAGCAAGAAGATGCGACGGGCCGTTTTCATGCAAGCCTCGCCTTTACTCGGCAGGCGATCGAACAGGTCGGTGGCTGGCCACTGACGCATCGAGGAGACTTTGATCAACAACTGATCGCCCGGCTCAGAGGACTCGGTCCTGCTGGAGATCCGTGCGCCGTTGCCAGTCCATCCTACATCTTTCGCTGGGGATCAACCGGCGCCTACCACGGGCAGGCGTTAATGCGAGGACCGGACGACGAGCGGTGGTACATTGCTTCTGCTTTGTCGACCATCAATGCCCTGCCTCTATCCGTGGAAGCAAGAATGGACCTCGGTACTCTGGCTGCGTACGACATGAAGCAGTCGTCTGGTGATCGCCAGTCATAGCCTGCAATTCATCGACCATCAACGACAAGCAAATCAGTTCGGCGTTTCAGGGTGCGAAGAATCCCCCAAATCACAAATCCACTGCAAAGAAAGACACACCATGGTACCGAGTATGAGATTCGGCCTGTTTCGAACCAGTCGCCAAACAATTCCAGGAGAAACCCAACCACAACGATTTGCAGTACTGTATTGTACTCGCGTCTCAGCACGTTCCGCAGTGAGAAGGGCAGTTGAGCCGGACGATAATTCTTCCAACTGGGCAGAAATGCCGGTGTCATGCTCACCCAGACACTGAACTCTTCGCCAAACTTCGACCGGAGAAATGCCTCCTCAGCCAACATGATTCGCTCATAGTAAAGCCAGAATGTCAGCACGTAGATCACGACGAACCACCAGGTCAGTGTGAAACCAGCAAGTCCAAAGCCAATCAAAAAATTGCCGAGATAAAGGGGATGACGAACGGTCGAGTAAATCCCTGTGGTGTTCAGCGATTCAGCGATTTGACCAACGGTATTGCGTCCCGATGTTCCTGCCGGCGTATGCCCCACCGTGACGACGCGGACCAACAGCCCGATGAAGCTGATACTCAGAAACACCACTTCCAGGGCATCCCCCCAACGTCCATCGTGCTTTGGTACCGGAAACGGAAACATGGCAATGATTGCCCCGGCCACTACCACAATGGGAAGGAAACTGCGCCAGCGAAAGAGCCAGTTTCCGGTAGTTGTCAGCTCGCGTTGCAGACCCATGTGAAGTTCCAAAGCCATTATCTGGATGATTGAGTGCGCTCAAACCTAAATCGCGTTTGCTCGTAAGTCAGATCACTCGCATCCCGCGTTTCGTATCGCAACCTTCCGTTCGATGCCAGATCACACGTCATTAATTCGAATTTATCTCAGCGGTTGCAGCACGCATCAAAATCAGTGCGCCGCTAGACTATTCATCGAATTGCTGTCCGTGTCTTTCTTCCAGCTTCTTGCGACTCGGGGTCAATGCAAAGAATTCTTGTTGTCGAAGACCAGCGAAACCTGCGGAGAAGCATCATTGCAGCACTCAGTGAAGCAGGGTTTGACACAGTTGGAGCCTCAACGATTGGTGAGGCTGCAGAACAGCTTTCCACAAATGTCTCCGCAGTTATCCTGGACATAATGCTGCCAGACGGCAGTGGGCTCGACTGGCTGCAGGATGTCAGACGTGCCGGCAAAGACGTGCCAGTGATCCTTCTGACAGCTCGGGACTCCGTCTTGGATCGGGTCGCAGGATTGGACTCGGGTGCTGACGACTACATCGTCAAACCGTTCGCGGTTGATGAATTGCTTGCCAGAATTCGAGCTGTACTTCGCAGGAGGAGTTCCGAGCTTCCCAAAGAACCATTGATGCTGGAATTTGAGGATATCAAGCTTGATCTCCTTGAACGAACTGTCGTTCGCAACGACCAGTCAATTGAATTGCAGCAGCGACAATTCGAGTTACTCGCATTTCTTGTTCGGCACCGAAATCAGATTGTGACTCGCGAAATGATTGCAGTGAGCGTCTGGAAGCAGCCTGACGCAACGTGGACAAATGTTATTGAGGTGCATATCAACCAGCTGCGAAAGAAACTCGAAGACCCTGGCAAACCGCCGATACTTCAGACAGTTCGGGGCAAAGGATATCGACTCGGAGACGCACGATGAACAAGTTATCCATTCGATGGAAGCTTTCGCTGCTGTTTGCTGCAGCACTGGCTCTGATTCTGATTGCATTCGGTGCTACACTGATATTCATGACTCGCCAGCAGTTGCTGAACCGAACAGACGCCGCACTGCGTGAAGAACTTCGTGAGATCGTCCTTGAGCTTACACTGCATGAGTCGCTGGACGAATTTCAGCGATCTGCAGATTCCCGATTCTTTCATCATGACATCTATGATTTCGTGGTGACTGACAATAGGCAGAAAGCCGTTTTTTTGAGTGCTGGCATCACGGAACGAGATGGGAGTGAGTTTTCGCACAGCTCGCCTGATGGGTCACCAAAGTTTGAAACGAGGACCCTTTCGAATGGCAATGTTGTTCGTTATACGAAAGAGCCTGTAAATGCGCCGTTTGGCCCGCATCAAGTGTTTGCTGTCACATCACTCCAGCCGCTTCTGGTAGAAATACAGACGCTGGAATTTGTTGCGGCCGGACTTCTGCCCCTGGCGTTGACGCTGACGGTGGCACTCGGTTATGTGCTTGCCGGGAAGGCGCTGGCCCCTGTAACTTCGATCTGTGAAGTTGCGAATTCGATCACGATTGACAGCCTTGATCGAAGAATTCAAGTGCCAAACCCCCATGATGAAATGGGCCATTTGGCAGGAACAGTGAACTCCCTGATTTGCCGACTCGAACATGCAGTTACAGAGATCAGGCGGTTCACTGCAGATGCGTCACATGAACTGAGAACGCCCTTAGCCGCCCTCAAACTTGAAGCCGAACTGGCTCTTCGCGCAGATCGAAGCCCTCGCCAGTACCAGGATGCGTTGCGTGTAATCGTCGAAGAGACCAATCGTTTGTGTCGGCTTGCCGATCAACTGCTGAATCTGAGCAGGAATGATGCAGGAATCGTTCCTGACTGTGCCGAGTGGTTCCCTTTGCACGTTTTGCTGGAAGACGTCATGCAGCAGATGCAGTCGTTCGCTGTGGAGCGATCCATCAGGCTTTCGGGCGGCAATATTGAACCGTGTGAGGTCAGGGGAAGTGATCTGCAGGTGAGGCAGGTCTTCGTGAACCTTGTTGAGAACGCACTAAAATTCACGCAAGCCGGCGGAACGGTAATGGTCTGCTGCCATTACGAGAGCGGGTCGGTTGTTTGCAGCGTTCAGGATGATGGATGCGGAATCTCTCCTGAGCATCTTCCGAAAGTCCTTCAGCGTTTCTTTCGCACTGATCCCTCGCGAAACTGCGAGTCAGGCGGTGCCGGGCTTGGACTTTCAATTGCCGACGGACATGTGAAATCGCATGGAGGCACGATTTCGATCGAAAGTCGGGTCGGGAGAGGCACAACAGTGACTGTGACGCTTCCGGCACGCCCCGTGTCATCGTCAGGAAACAACGCGGCTGTTCATTTGGAATTCTCAACAAAGAAGTCAATGGAGTTCATCTCATAATGCACAACGATTCATTGTGCCATGGCACCTTACTGCGGTCGTTTGCTGCTGTTGCATCCTGTTGCTTGATGCTGCCCCTCTGCGGATGTCAGAAGCCGACCGTTGAGACGAAGAAGACAGCACCTGTGTCACCGGCGAAGACATCCTTCGCAGTGTCCGAGGTGAATCTGAATACTATTGAACTTACCGACGACGCGATCCGGCGACTCGGAGTAGAACATCAGCCGATTGTTGAACGGAATATGCCGCAAGTACGAGCCTACGGAGCGGAGGTTGTCTTGCCAACCGGGGCGTCCGTTCTGGTCTCTGCGCCGGTTGCAGGCATGTTGAAACTTCAGGAAAACAGAATACTGCCCGGTCCCGGTAATCAGATTGAAAAAGGAACAGAGGTACTGCAGCTGCTCCCGCTTCTGTCACCGGAACGCGACGTTCTTACGCCAGCTGAACGAGTTCGGTTTGCGGAAGTCAGAAATACTATCGCACAATCTCAGAATGATGCGGCTGCTCAGGTGGAGCAGTCGAAAGTGCAGGTTGAAGCGGCTCAGATCGCCCTCGAACGTGCGGAGCGGCTGCTGAAAGACAAGTCTGGCACAATCCGGGCAGTTGATGAAGCAACTGCACAGCTCAAGCTGGCAGAGGCTGCCCTCGAGGCTGCAGAGGCTCGCAAAGAAATTGTTGATGGAATCAAGCTGGATGCTGAAGAAGGAACTCTTAAGCCAATTTCAATCGTGTCTCCGATTTCGGGAATTGTAAGGAGCATCCAGACACAGCCCGGACAGATTGTGGCTGCCGGTTCGGCGATGTTCGAGATCATGGACAACAAGGTTTTTTGGGTGCGGGTACCTGTGTATGTCGGCGACCTCGAAGGCCTCGACCTGACCGCAGAGGCCAGAATTGCAGCTCCGGGAAAACTTCAGGGGTCAACAGTCATCGACGTAAAACCAATCACAGTGCCTCCGACGGCCTTCGCCCTCGCGTCAACAGTGGATGTTTATTACGAACTCCCCAACGAGAACGCTGCGTATCGGCCGGGGCAGCGATTGAGTGTTCAGATTCGCCTGAAAGGTGAGTCGACACAAACTGCCATACCCTGGTCGGCTATATATCTCGACATTTATGGAAATCAGTGGGTCTATGAGCGGATGGGGCAGAGTACTTTCGTTCGGCGTCGAGTTGAAGTGGCGTTTGTGGCCGACGGTTGGGCGGCGTTGAAGCACTCCCCCCCGCTCGGCACAGAGATCGTCACTGCGGCCGTTGCGGAACTGGCAGGAACTGAATTCGGATTTGCGAAGTAATTGCCGATTCACAGTTTGGCTCCGTTTCACAGGGTACTTGGATCATGAGTTGGCTGATTGAGTTGGCGCTCCGTATGCGAATTGCCGTTCTGGCGCTGTCCGTTCTTCTGATGGCAGTCGGACTTCGGCTGGTTCCGTCTATGCCCCTCGATGTCTTCCCGGAATTCGCTCCGCCTTACATCGAGGTCCAGACAGAAGCTCCGGGCCTGTCGGCTGAAGAAGTCGAGAATCTTGTCACGTTTCCGCTTGAAAACGCCCTCATTGGCACTCCTGGACTGGAGACACTACGATCAAAATCAGTGATGGGATTGTCTTCCATCCGACTGCTGCTGCATCAGGATGCGGATGTTTATCGCGCCCGTCAATTGGTGCAGGAACGGCTGGCCGCAGAAGGGCCTCGTCTTCCAAACGTCGCCCGGCCCCCTGTTATCCTCCAGCCGCTGTCATCGCTGAGTCGGATGCTCAAGATCGGAATTTGGTCGCAAAAGCTTGATCAAAGTGATCTGACCGAACTGGCAGTCTGGACCATCCGACCTCGATTGATGGCAATTCCTGGAGTTGCCAACGTGGCTATATGGGGCCAAAAGGACAAACAACTTCAGGTCATCGTGGACCCACAGCAGTTACTTGTTCATGACGTATCGCTTGACCGTGTGATGCAAAGTGCGCGTGAAGCGGTTGCGATGGACGCCGGTGGTTTTGTCGACACTCCAAATCAGCGACTTGCTGTTCGGCAGTCTTCGTCAGCGCGGACACCGGAAGAACTCGCTCGCACGGTGGTCTCTTTTCGTGACGGAGCTGCCCTGCATCTGGGGGATATTGCTGATGTCCGAATAGGAACTCCGCCTGCGATTGGTGATGCGATCATCAATGACCAGCTCGGTTTGCTGCTGATTGTGGAGAAGCAGCCTTCCGCGAACATGCTGGAAGTGACACGAAAGGTCGAGGCTGCACTGGAAGCGATGCAACCGGGATTGAAAGATGTTGAGATTGACCCGACGATCTTTCGTCCTGCCACGTTTATCGAACGGTCGATCGATAATCTGACATCGTCTCTCCTCACCGGATGTGTCCTCGTCGTTGTCGTCATCGTCGCTTTTCTTTTCGATTGGCGAACTGCGATTATCAGCCTGACGGCAATTCCACTCTCTCTCATGGCGACAATCGTTCTGCTCTATTGGATGGGGCTGACGATCAATACGATGATCATCGCCGGACTGGTTATCGCGCTGGGTGAGGTCGTCGATGATGCAATCATTGATGTCGAGAACATTGTCCGGCGGCTCAGGCTTAATCGTACACTCGCCAAACCCGCATCTTCGTTCCGAGTCGTTCTGGAGGCTTCGCTGGAAGTCCGCAGTGCCGTTGTCTATGCAACGGTCATCATCATGCTGGTTTTCCTTCCAGTTTTCTTCCTCGAAGGACTGCCCGGTGCATTCTTTCGGCCGCTCGCGATTGGCTACGTCGTGGCAATTCTGACATCGCTGTGCGTCGCACTGGTGGTCACTCCGGCGATGTGTCTGATGATTCTTCCGGCGAAGCAGATTTCAGAGACAGAACCTCCGCTCAGTCGCTGGTTGCGAAGACCGTACCGCGCCATGCTTCCATGGTTTGCCGTTCGTCCGAAGTCAGCATTTACATTCCTTGCAACAACCCTTGCGGGTACAGTCTGGGTGTTAAACGGCCTCGGGCAGGAATTCCTGCCAAACTTTCAGGAAACTGACTTCCTGATGCACTTCGTGGAAAAACCCGGTACATCAATCGAGGCAATGAATCGAGTAACGATCAATGCGAGCCGAGAACTCAGGTCGATTCCGGGAGTGAGGAATTTTGGAAGCCATATCGGCCGAGCCGAGGTGGCGGACGAAGTCGTCGGGCCCAACTTCACAGAACTCTGGATCAGCATCGATACAGATGTGGACTATGCCGAAACGCTTGGCAAAATTCAGACGGCCGTCGATGGCTACCCAGGGCTGTATCGGGATGTTCTGACCTATCTCCGGGAGCGAGTGAAAGAAGTTCTTTCGGGGGCCAGTTCCAGCATAGTTGTGCGGATTTATGGATCTGACCTGGATGTCCTTCGTGCCAAGGCGAAGGAAGCTGAAGCAGTAATGGCAAAGATTGATGGGATCAGCAACCTGAAAGTTGAAGCAAATGTGCTGGTGCCGCAACTGGAAGTTCGCCTTCGAGAGGATGTTATTGAGCAGTTTGGACTTACTTCCGGCCAGGTGCGACGGGCCATTACGACGGTGCTCAGAGGGTCAAAGGTCGGAGAAGTCTATGATGGTCAGAAGAAGAAAGATGTGGTCGTCTGGGGCAGTGAAGAGACTCGTTTGGATCTGAGTTCCCTCCGCGAAATACGAATTGATACTCCAACCGGCGGACAGGTACCGTTGCGCGACGTTGCCAATATTGCTATCGTACCGGCCCCCAATGAAGTCAAGCGGGAAGGTGGCTCACGGCGAATCGATGTTACCTGTGATGCGAAAGGACGCGACCTTGGTTCCGTCGCTCGTGATGTCGAGGCCGCTGTCCGCAACCTGTCTTTTGATCGAGGCTATCATCCGGAGTTTCTTGGCGAGTACGCGGCCCGACAGGCTTCTCAGAGGCGACTGATCGCACTGGGTGGCATTTCCCTGCTTGGGATTCTGTTGATTCTCTATATGGATTTCCAGTCACTGAAACTGACTGCTATGGTCGCCTTAACAATCCCGTTTGCGCTCATTGGCGGTGTCATAGCCGCCTCGGTGGCTGGCGGCACTTTGTCGCTCGGTTCCCTGATCGGATTTGTCACCGTTCTGGGTATAGCCGCCAGAAACGGAATCATGCTTGTGAGTCACTACCGTCATCTGCAGCATGTTGAAGGCGAGCCGTTCGGACTCAATCTTGTCGTGCGAGGTGCTGAAGAGCGACTGATTCCGATTTTGATGACAGTTCTGACCACTGCGCTGGCACTCGTTCCACTGGTGGTTGCAGGTAATAAGCCAGGGCACGAGATTGAGTATCCGCTGGCAATTGTGATTCTGGGTGGAATTGTCACCTCAACCATTCTGAACCTTTTTGTGCTTCCACCACTCTACCTGGTTTGGGGTCGCCATGCCGTTCCGCCTCGGGAAGATGGTGAAACTTTACCGTCGGTATCGACCTGACGGAACAACCGTCGCAATCGGTTCAGGCCGGATCTCCGGACGGCAAGCGGCAATTATTGTCGATTGAGAACACCTGTCGCTGAGTGCCAAGCTTAACTCTGCATAAACGAAATCAAGGAGTTTGCCATCAGGTTGTTTTGCCGGACGAACAAACCATGAGCAAGTTCATGGTTGAAAGGCGACAAGCATACTATGGCATCAATTCATCGAAGTTTCATTGGCCTCGCATCGTTATTTGCGTCAGCAATATGCGTTGGTTGCAGATCTGTCGATCATGGATCGAACTTAACATCGGTTTCCGGATTCGCGGCAGACAACTCACATCAGGCAGTGCAGCCACCGACCAAGTCCTTACCGGAGAATCTATCAAACCCTTCTCCGGGGAAAAGCAATTCCGGAGTCAGTACCGTTGCATGGTCGAAAGCGACCGTGGCTCCGACAAAGATGGGCGAAAATGAAGTCGGTCTTGCGGTAAGCCCGTCCGAACAAGATGTCGAGGTTTCATTCAGACACCTTTGTGAACAGGCTGTTTCGAATAATCCTGACCTTGTCGCACTTCGGCAGACAGAGCGAGTCAGTCTGGCAGCAAAAGGCGTCGCTGATACGTATCCATTCAATCCTTTTCTGCAGGTACAGGCAACGCCTTTTCAGGAAGCCGGTAACGGAGGACCGAATCGAACCTATCATTACGTGCTTCTCATGCAGACAATCCAGCTCGCGCATCAGCAGGACTTCCGGGAACAGGGGGCGAAATTTGCTCTGAACAGCACGCGTTGGAATATCCACCAGGCTGAGCTGCAGACACTGGCTCAAACGCAGCGACTCTATTTTACAGCCTTGTACCTGCGCGATATTCAATCGCTCGCTGAGGCCAGTCACAAGAATAATCAACAATTGCTCCAGATTCTGGAGAATCAGTTGAACGCTGGCGCCATCACTGCCGCTGATGTGGCGATAGTGCGGGTTGATACTGAATCGACGCGACAGCAACGGCAACTGGCAAATGCAAATTATAGAAACTCACTGCGCGATCTCGCACGGCAAGTCGGAATGGAGCCGGATGGACTTACTGAAGTTGCTGGCGACCTTCAATCGTTTCAGTGGAAATTGCCCAATACAAGTATTCAGCTCGCACAGATTGGCCCGGAAGACTGGGACCAGGTGGTGATTGAGTCAAAAGCCAGCACTGTGAGCTGGGCGATGTCGCGGCCCGACGTCATGGCCGCACGATCTGATGTCGATGTTGCAAGAGCCAATCTGCGACTGGCGTCGGCTTCGAAAACGCCGGATCTTCAGATTGGGCCCTACTATCAGGCCACTGCCGACAGTACGACGTTCTTTGGATTTCGCGCACAGATGGATTTGCCCGTCGTGAATAGTGGCGAACCCCTGGAGCGACAACGTCTTGCAGAACACCAGCAGAGGATCACCGCATGGACACAGATCCAGCGACGCGCAGAGCTGGAGGCTACGGCTGCGATGGAACGGTATGCACAAGCGCTGTCGTTATTGTCGGAGATCAGGTCGGATCAGCCGGCAACGGATCTTCCCAGCGAATTGAAGGGCCTCGAAACACAGTTCGAAGCGGGGGAAATTGATGTCGTTCGAGTTGTACAGGCTCGTAACAGCCTCATACTGAATCGCCGTGCCCAGCTTGATCTGCTGAATGAACTCGCACAGTCGGCCGCTGCACTTGTCGGAGCAACCGGAATTCCTATCGAGAGCTTTGTTAACGTCGCGGCTGAATGAATGCCTTGCTGCAAGGCAAGAGGTCACCAGTAATTCGGAACTCATGAGCGCAGTATGCAATTGCCGGGACTTCCTTCTCTGCTCTTCCTTTTCTATCTGCTGCTGGTATTGCCGTGGATGGCTTTTAGAAGTCGTCAGAAGCTGAACAGTGGCCGGGAAGCAGATGTTGATCGTTTTTCAAATGTAGAGTTGGGCAGAATCTGGCGCAGCACGCTGATCAACCTGTTGATCATGTTTGTGCTGTCGTGGACTGTCGGACACGGGTTTGGCTTCCGCATTTTCGCGCTCCCAACGCTGAACTCAGATGTATTTCTGGCCACAACGGCCGCGTTGACGCTGTGTTTCTTGTTGCGCTTCAGATTTCGCATGCTTTCCGGAAGCCGGACGCCCGTCACCGTTGTCGGCACCCATCGCAGTTAATGGTTTTGCAACTCCCTAGCGGACATAGACTTGCGTCAAATCGAAACCGGTCTTGAAAACCGGAGTGCCCGCAAGGGTACCCAGGGTTCGAATCCCTGTCTCTCCGCTTTATCAATTGCACTCAGACAGCCGCAATCCTTGTCTAACGTCTTACGTTGACAGGGGTTGCGGCTGTCGGTGTTTTCAGGCTCGACCGGTTCATTCGTCGGTGGTCGGTCCTCAGCCGTCGTCAATGGTTCGCTATGGTTGCCGGAAAGTCCGGCAACCATTAGTGCAACCAAACCATGGTCAGTGTCGTGCTTTGGTTGCGCGTTTTTCCCGGTGCATCGAGGAATCGGCAGTGGTGACAATTGCTGCACCGCAGAGCCGAGATCGTGGATGTTGGTGTGGGTGTAACGACCAATCGTCAGCTCGACGGTCGAGTGTCGAGCAAGCTGCTGCATCGCCTTCGCAGACACGCCTGAACGACCAAGCCGAGACAGGTACGTGTGTCGAAGGGAATGAAAGTCTGCCTGTCCCGCTTCCGTCCGAAACTGAAGGAACGGAGACTT
Source organism: Planctomycetaceae bacterium (assembly GCA_016795145.1). GTDB lineage: Bacteria > Planctomycetota > Planctomycetia > Planctomycetales > Planctomycetaceae > SXXK01. The sequence continues at coordinate 15,588 of JAEUII010000313.1, read as the reverse complement.
TTCTCGGTCAAGTCGGATCTCCTCCGACTTCGCTTCCGCAATCCATGCCGATCGAGCTGCTTCGAGATCTTTCTGAAGTGTCTTGCCGGCTCGCTTCTGGGAGGCCCATTTTCCCGGCCACAACAGTGCGTTCCTGGACAGTTCGGAAAACCAGGGTCGGAGAATCTGCACCAGACTCTGTGGCAACGGGATAATGTCCCCTCTCCTCGCCTTTTCATTCTCGGCCGCAATTTGGACGACCGGCACTTCGGCATCGAGCTTGAAATGTGTGGGCGTCAGACTAGCCAGTTCCGATGCTCGAAGCCCGGTCGACAGCGCCGTAGCGTAGAGCGTATACCGTTGGAATCCGGTGAGCAGGGCAATCGGCTGGGATGAGAGAGTCTCTTGCAGAAGCCACTGAATCTCAACATCTGACAATTCGCGTCGTTCGAGACGACGATCCACCCGGACATTGCCACCTTCCAAAAACGTCAATCGATCCTCTTCTGTCCGTCGGTCGCGAACCAGCCAGCGAGTGAACTGTTTGATGGCCCTCAGATAGTGGTTGATGGTCTGTTGTGAACGCTTCTCAACCTTTCGCAGATTAGCGAGGCACTTCTGAACTTTGCTGGACGAGATATCGCGGATGTAACGGAACCCTGAGTTCTCAATGACCGTCTTTGCTCGAACAAAGACGAGTTTGCAATGAGCGGCAGTGTTGCCGGCATCTTCGAGAGACTGTCGAAAATCTTCCAGATGTTCAAGCAGCGGTCGAATCCCATGCTCTTCGAACGGCGACAGCAGTCCGGATTTCTGATGGGCGGCTTTGCGTTCCAGTTCAGCCAGCAGTTGGCGAGATGCCTGCTTGTTCGAACTGAGAGTTACTGTCCGAAGTATACCGGAGTGATCGCGATACTCACCGCGCCACGTTTTGGAGCGTTCCGTCACTTTGCGAGCGCCGGGCGTGTCTTTGGTGCAGCGGTGACCGTCAGGATCAAGGTATCGTGTGATACGAGGCTGAAACATGCGTGCCATTTCAATTGTCCTTTCGCAGATCAGATTACGGGCCGTACAGGAAAATGTGGATCGGGATTTCAGTGGTTCTCGTTGGATTTGAGATGCTCAAACTGCTTTCGGTCCGGACATCCGTGTTGGATCCACAATTGCACGTCGTCAAAGCGCCAGCGAACACAGCCTTTGGACAAATGAATTGGCTCAGGGGTCTTCCCCCCTGCATTCATGCGATCCCATGTCGCAACACTGACCGCTGCAAGTTGGGAGGCCTCTCGCCGGTCGATCAGGCGGTTCATGCTCGAATTGAGTCGTTCGGCGTTCGGAGGATGATCATTGCGAGGCATTGGCTTGAGTCCTTTCGAGTTGGTACAAACGGATAACAGGATTGAAGTGAATCAGAGGTCGGCGTACGGTCCGTCACTCCGACCGTGGTCAACCCGCGCGGCCGTGAAGTTTGCGAGACGGAATTAGGGCTTACGCGAACAGATCGTCAAAGGAGAGAGGCTTCGCAGTCGTCTTCGCTCTGGAGTTCGCGGATGGCTTGCCGGGGGTTGCCAAAAGCTCTGTCGGAATCTGAAGGGCGTCAGCCTGTTCTGGCGTCCACGGTTGTAGAAACTGATGACCTTTCGGGCACGGCAGGAACGCAGGAATACTGGCTGGGACTGGAGCTCCATCAACAAAGAGTTCGTGTCCGTCGATTGAATCTACGAAAACTCCGACGGACGGCGCGAAGAATAAGCCTGTCAGTCCGTTCTCAAGGTTGCAGGGAGGAAAGTCCAGGATCTGACTTGGCAGAACTCCTCGACGAGTCACCTTCTGAATTGTCGTTGTCGATGTTGGATGTTGCCCAGTCGTGTAGCTGTATGACTTTTGATTGACTTCCTGGTCGCCGACCAGCGCGGAAGCCCATTCTGCAGATGAGGCACATTCCATACGCCCCACAAACTTGTGACCGAACTGAGCGAGGAATTCTTCCGTCAGATGCGGACCGTAGAGAGACGGATCCCGAAGACCAGCGATGGACTGAAATGCCACGGAAAGGCACGCTCCTTTGGAACGACCCTTCTTGGCGAGTGCGACGATGCCATCAAGTTTCCCCGCATCGGAGAGTTCATCGATCCCAAACCACGTTCTTCGCGTTTCTGAATCTGGTTGTTCCAGGGTGATGTCGGCCGCGCGTTTGAAAATACACCGATTCAGGGTCTGAACCGGAGTCCGGCTGATGTCAGAGCTGCCAAGTACCAGGATCATCGGAGATACCGCCCACTGTGACAGAGAGAATTTTGATGTTGCGCGATCCCAGCAGGCTGCAATGGGCCCAAAGGGCAGCAGCTTCGATGCAATTGTGGCCAGAACATTTGCGCGCAAGCGTTTTTCCGAGAGGTAATAAGATGAAATCGGTGCCGTCTCCCAATGCCGTTTCAGGACATGTCGGAGAATCCGGGGAGAAGAAAGCACCCGAATCAAGTCAGCAAATGTCCATGAGATTCCACTCAGCTGAAAGCTGATGATGACACCGTAAATACAGTGTCGAGAGGCATCGTTGAAGAACTGTTGCGGCTCGCTCGTTGGCGGGATCAGCGTGTAACAGAACTCGACGGCGAGCTGCGGACTGTCGATATCGGCAGACATGTCCCACGCCGAACAGCGCTGATCAAACGGGTGAGTGATCACAATCGTCGCTTCAGGGGCGATCGACTGAAGGAATGGAAGAACGTCCTGTTTCGGGTCGTTAACAATGGCACGCCAGTCGTTCCCCGGTCGAATTTCCGTGAACTGACTTTCCTGCAGAAGTCGCAGCAAAGTCGTTTTTCCGCTTCCCGTCGTACCGGAAAAGAGGACGTGACTGGTGGCTGCAGACGGTGGTAACTGCAGTGCACCGAACTGCATGAATTGGTTGCTTCGAGTCATCGGATGCCTCCCTGGGGCAAATGGTGTGTATGAAATGAACGATGGAATCTGACATTGACGATCTGGTTACGGTCGGCGCTTCGGCTGCCGCAGTCCGCGGTGAGCGCCCGGTGGACTTGTCCGGCTACGAGCGTCCTCCGCACTGGTCAGCTTGCGACCTCGTGAGACGTAGTTCCGCTTCTCGGAAGCAGATGCGGCATACCCAACGAGTAGCACCAGACCAACCGAAACGATGTACAGAACCGTTTCCCAGAGGCCTGCCTGATATGCGAGCACGGCGACGATGACGGGTGAGAACAAAATGACTGTCGGGACGGCAACTACCAGGATGACAAGGAATGGCAAAAAGCACTTCACCATGAATCCCAGAAACAGCACCATCCCAACGTTCAATAGAGTCTCGATGATGCCGACTGCCCATTCGTAGAAATCCGCCGCCCGTTCAGAAAACTGACGACGTTTGGGTGGCCTGCTTTGGTTCCCGCGCAACGTGCGGCGTTGTGGTTCGCGAAGAGTCATTTGAATTCCTCAGCGTTCCGGTTGTGGTGATTGCCGTGTGTGTCGCTCACCGAGATCATGTGCGAGCTGACTGGCTCGAGACTGTCGAACAGAATCGACAAAAGCTGTCAAATTGGGACCAGCGTCGTCGCGACTCAGGAAGAAATGTGTGGACCAGCGTGCTCGTGTGGCCTGGACATAGAGCATCTCACGGTCGGTCTGAAAGCCTCCAGCCAGCACATATGCATGCTCCACTGTTGTGCCTTGACCCTTATGTGTCGTAAACGCATAGCCGAGCGAGATCCCGGAGTTTCGGAATTCCTTCACGGAAACAGTCACAATGGCATCTCTTGCACTTCGCGAGGAATCACCTTGTACCGGTCGATCCAAACGAACTTTCAATGTACGAAGCACGGGATTGACAGACAGCACCGTGCCCTTGTGGCCATTCTCGATCCCATGCCCACGGGCAGCGCGATGAAAGAGAACCCGGTCGCCGCGGTAATACGACACTCCTTCGTGGGTCAATCGAAGGACTGGCGGTATGAGAGATTTCTGAAGACGAACAGTCTGACATTCGCGGTTAACGGTTGCCGCTTCCGCCCTGGTCTGAGTGAGAATTGCATGCTTCGATGGAGTTCGATATCCGCCCTGTTGTTCCCACGTGCGAACCAGGTCGAGTATGGCCCCGTGGCGGTCCGAACTCAGTTTGATCCGCCCCCGCTCAGCGTAGTTCCGAATTGCCTCTTCAACTTTACCATCGCGAAGTTGCTGCACTGCCTCCTGATCCTTTGGGTCCTGTTGCCGCCGGTTAACAGACAGGTGCGCTGTCGACAATTCGGAAACGAGTCGACGCAGCGGGCCGCCGGCTTCAATCGGCTGCAATTGCCGTGTGTCGCCCGTAAGGATGACCGTTGCGCCCGCCTTTTCAGCCAGTAGCAGAATTCGTTGCAGACTGCGTGTCCCAAGCATGCCGGCTTCGTCAAGAATCAGGACCGATTTAGCATCCAGTCCCACCTTCTGATAGCGACTGGTCGAAAGCCCGAATGCAGCTCGAGTCAGTTGTCTGACGTCATGAGACAGTCGATCCCACACTTTTTGCCCGGTAGATCGGTCCAGATGGTAAAGGTAACTGGCGACGGTCCGCGCTTTGATCCCTGTTTTGGCAACCAGCTCTTCTTTCGCAATGCCAGAAAGTGCCCCTCCGAAAACCCGAAAGCCCTGTTGTTCGAATCCGTCCCGAACGGCACCAATCGTTGTGCTTTTTCCCGAGCCTGCAACACCAGTGAGAACTCGAATGGCACTGTCCTGAGTAAGGAGGGTTCTGACGGCAGACCTTTGTTCATCATCCAGTTGAGGATTTCGTGAGAGAGTCTGTTCCACGTTTCGTTTCGAGACCTGCGCTCCCGGCCGGGACCGGAGCACTTCAGTCGATTTCAGAAACTGTTGCTCAAGGGTCCACATGTCTCGGGTCGTGAAATTGCGATCGCCGTTGACAGAGCGAAGCGGGATGAGTTCGCTGCTGAGATTCATTCGCTCTTGAATTCGACGTTCGATATCCTGTCCTGAGTAAAAGCCGGTCTGCAGCCGTTCGGCCACCGCTTGAATCAGAGCACGTTCTGTAAACCATGCCTTCGACAAAGTGAGGTCATTCAAAGCCGACTTCCATGCCGACTGAAACAGTTCCCCTCGCACCTGCGCTTGTTGCTGGGGAGCGTTGCACAGCGAGCGTGCCACGTCTGCGTTTAGTCCGTGGCCTGCGGCCTGTTTCTGCCAGCCGTCGAACAACTCTTTTCGAGGGACAAGTTCAGCCTTGTCAGGTCGAGTCTTCAGAGCAGCAAATTCTCTTGCTTTGGCGATTCTACGCTGAGTCGAACTGAGTAAGTTCAGGATACTCTCTCGGCGTGTAGACCAGTCTCCCAGCAGGGCTTTCGGTATTCCCTCAATCTCAAACCACTCGCGACACTTCCCTGTCTGATCGCGGCCAGGTTCGAGTGAAAGCCCCAGTCGGGAGCGAAGTTCATGCGCCAGGTTTGCACGGAACAACGGGCCTATAGTTCGTGTCCACTGATGAAGGCTTCGAGAATCAATCGTGCGCCACTCGCCATCGTCGCGTCGGCAAACATTGGCGATCACACAATGACGGTGAAGGTGTGGGTCCCCGGTACGACTGGTAACGTGGTCATACATGGAGACGACCAGTTTTGCTTTCTCCCGGAGTACCGTCCCACCTTCAATGCGCCTCGCGAGAGGTACTCTGGATTCAAGACTGGATAGGGATGCACGGACAGCGCGATCGACGCAGTCCTGCACCGTGTGTTTGACGTCTGGCGGAGCCACTGCCCAGAATGCTGACACGCTTTTCGGGACGGCGAACTGAAGGTCAAAACCAGGTCGGTGACTGATGTGAGTACCGTCAACAGATTCCAAACGACCGTGATTCTTTGCGCTCTCGCTGTTCATCGATCTCAACAGAGGCTTCGCCGAACCGGGATGTCGGCCAGCAAGCACTGAAGCCAATGTCTGCGATCGCACAATCCCTTGTAGTCCCAGTTCGCGAGCCCCCGAACCAAACCACTGACCTGGGGCAGTGCCACCTTCTTCCCAGTAGTTCAGGTTGACGGAAGACTCGTAGTAACTGCCGTCGAACCCAATTCCCAGCACCTGACACTTGGCTGTCATGGCTCAGTCCTCTCTTCCTGCGCAAGTGCACGAACGCGTTCTCTGGCGGACTCAGGGCTGATTCCATTGGTGACCAGCAGCAGATAGGTGGATTTCAAATGCATGCGACGCAGTTCCTCCAGACTCGCCTGGAGCTTCTGGACAGCGTCATCGAGCATGAGAAACTGATCCAGCAACAGTTGCTGATCCTGCGAATGCAGATGTGCCTGGATGATGTTCTTCACCCAGTCGCCACGCGATTCTTCTGGATGCCGCCGACTGCTATCGATCTGCTGTAGCAGTTCTGATGTGGCCCGAAACGAAACAACTTCCGTTCGCTTTTTCATGGCTCACTTGTCTACAGATTTGTAGACACTCCAAAGTCTGATTTGGTGCTGATACCCAGTCAGCCGGAGTGACCTCTTGTCTACAACGCCTGCCCCGGTGTGACTAAAATGTCAATTGCCTGTTTTCGCCTGCTCTGATGCTGTATCTCCCGGGGAGAAATCCGCCACGCATGACGTTTTCCACGGAGGGAGTTCTTCAATCTTCATCATGTAGCATGACTGTGATGACCGGCTCGAGGTCATCGCCCGGTCCGCAGGCTGCCTTCAGTGCCACGGAGTTGGCTCTTTGAGCACAGTTCCGCACACTCAGGTCAAAGTGAATTTCGTGACGATTGTTCGCTTGCCGAATGCTGTGACGAAGAACGGTGAGAAGGTCCCAGAGCCTGCCATTACCGTCTTGATGTCCGACATTCTCCGGGACTTCTACACACAAGCCCCAGACGGCAGATGTCAGAGCCACCGGGAAGCGGAAACCCGCCTCATTTGCCATCCATGACACATCGATCAGGACTCCATCCGCGATCGCTTGTGCCCGTGAGTATTCAAAGATGACTTCCATGTCGCCGGCCTCCTCTTCCAGGCTCTTCTTTTCCTGCTTCCATGAGTTCGGCGAGATAGTGCTGAGCAATCTCAAGCCAATTCACTTCCCCCAAAGCCGCATTCAGCAAGTCTGCAAAGAGGCAGGGAGCTTCGATCGGATTGTGATGATCAATGGAATCTGCCAGTCGACCGGCCAGCAGGATTTGGGCGGCTTCAAGTTGCGAGCACTCAAAACCAACCGAAGCCAGTGGTGACTCTGCCAGTTTCCAGCACTCTGCCGCCTCCCGTCGGCATTGCTCGTACCCGCTTCGTTCATTATCCAGCCACAGGGCAGTCGCCCAGGTTTCGTAGTTCGCCCAGCCGTTGAAGGGTCTGGGATTAGGTTCTGTCGTGTCATTCATACGTTCCTTTTCCTGAGGGATTCACAACCCGGGGGCAAATGCCCGCATGCGAAGCATGCCCCGGTGTGTTGCGCTTCAGGCCAGGAATCATCCTTCATTCTGTGCTCGGACCAGTGTGCGTCGCAGTCGCTTCGGGACGTCGGATCTGAACGGAGATCGGGTTAGACCCTACATCAATTCGTGCGACAGCATCCTCAACGTTTTGTTGAAGCGTCGTGATGCGGTAGAGCGGTCGTGTCAACTCAGCAATCACCTTCTCAAATCCGTCAATAAGGAGCTTCGGATCCGTGATCAGCAATAACTGACCGTGTGTCGCGGATGTGAACTGCCGCAATTGATCAACCTGCAACTCTGGCGTCTGGAGAGCAACTGCATGGACTCGAATATCCTGCTCGCGACATCTGGCGATTGTCGAGTTCGGCTCTGTTCCGCCGATCGAGTCTTTGCCATCTGAGAACACAACAATGGCACGTTCTCCAGTCTGCTTTGCCAGATCCATGCTGGCAACATCCAGGACGTTAAAGAGTGCCGTGTTCCCATCGGGAAGCAGCCTCCTTGCTGCAGTCTCGATGTCTCGGCCATCGAGTGTCCAGTCGCACTCAGCGATGGCGGTTTTGGCGAATGAATACAGACGCATCCGGGCTTTACCATTAAGGCTTTTGGCCATTCGGCAAACTCCCTCGACGGCCTGCGCGTGTGGTTCGCCGGTCGTTGATGCCGAACAGTCGATGGCAATCGCCAGATGAAGCTGCGATCTGGGTGTATTCAGTTCTTCGAGAACAAACGGCTTCACATTTCGATTGTGAGTGAGTAGGCGAAAGTCTGTCCTGGAGAGTCCGGTGATTGACTGACCACGATTGTCTGTGACCGCAAGGTCAGCAGACCAGATCGGCGTCTGTGACGACTGCTTCACAATAGAAACAACGGTGTCGGACGACAGGATTCGCGGTCCCCGCCATTTCGAGGACTGCTCAAGCAAGGCCTTGTGTTCGAGAAGGAAGCTATCATTCAGCCTCTTGCCGCGGTCAAGAAAGCTCGCGGCGGTCAATGGGTCGCTCCATATTGCAGCGGAACTCTCCACCAGTGAATCGACATGCGACGCCACTGCCTGCCTCTCCGCCTCCACCCGCTCGCGATTCCACCATTGGGTCAATCGAGGGATGTATGTCTGAAACCCAACAACGAATAGCAATAACAGACATGCCAGAAGGCCGCTGACCAGTCCGGCCGCAACATTGCTGGTGCTGTTTGCTCTTTTGGGAATGCGATTCCTGACGGGCCTTCGACTCGCAGGACTGACGGAGGCGGCTGGCCGAATGAACATCGACAGGAACGCCACGGCAAAGAGTGTTAGTGCGAGGACATTCAATGAGCGGGCACTTAGCAGCCACCACGCTGGAACGACGGGAATCCAACCGATGAATGTTCGAATGAGGTAGTACATTTTCATGTTCCTTTTCGTTATTTGATCATGCCGAAGTCACGCAGGTCATCCTCCAGGCCGTCGGTCCCTTCCGGGAAGAACAGTGCACGCTGGGGATGCTGATATGCACGGAGAAGGTCGGCACGCAGGCGACCGGGAAAGAGGTCGGCAAGCGTGTCTGCCGTGAAGAACGTATAGCGAACAACAGTGACGCCCGCCGAAGCCGTGTCGGCAACGACAACGATTGTCTCGGGACGTAGTTCGCTGATGAGTGGGGGCAGTGTTTCTCGATATTCCGCTGGCAGGGGAGGCAAAACAATGACTTCCTGAGACTCGCGAAACATGACCTTAGACCCAAGTGGCGGCCCCTGAACGATGAAGCAATCTTCCGCAATACACTGGGCAATACGTTCCTGGCGGGCTTCCTCAGTTCCCACGAGCCTTGCCATACCCGAAAGCGTCACGGCGGCCGTCTGTTGAGACAGGACATCAATCTGTTCCTGCGGCGACAGGTGCGGCAATGTCCACAGATCCGCAAAAGCATCGTCCGAAGAACGCACAAGGATTGGCGCTTCGTCGTTGACCCGACGAGTTCCGCGAGGACACCACTCCTGAAGAATAGACGCGACCTTCTTCAGAGAATCGACGAGGAAAGTGAGTTCCTTTACGACTCGACTTCTGGCGGCATCCAGCGATGCCGTCAGCATTTGCTGAAACCTCAGGTCATCGGCAACGGCTCGAAGGTCTTCGGCAGTCTCATGCAAAGATACGGTTCGCTTCCTTCGCGAAGGAAACAGAAGCCAGCGACCGGAACGCAGATCTTCATTGAGATCCGCCACAACTGCACTGAGGTCCTTTTTCTCGGACTCGAGCGACATGCAGAGTTCATGGCATTCGGCGATCCTCTGTGAAAGCACGATCTCAATCGAACCGAGGATCTGGACGGAATTCGTGAATTCGGTCAGCGAACGGGGTGAGTTCTGGAAATCGAACTCGAGCCTCTCCAGACTGAACTCCTGATCCGCGTCAATGATTGCCGTCAGCCGGAACTCGTGATGTGTGCCCGGCTTGCAGATTTCCTCAATCAGGTCCGCTGGATCGAGATCCTGTTCGAGGAGAAATTCAACCGACTCACGTGGCAGTTCTACCGCTGAAGGGTCGACCTCGAGGCTCGTAACCCGTGCAGGCTGAGGTTCTGCCTGCAGAAGACCATCGAGAAGAGTCAGGCGGAGATTAACAGCCACAACTGGAACGATTTCCGTTCGAGGGTCGAGTTGTTCGCTGCGATCGAGCTGCCAAGCATTGGTGAGGCCGTACTTGCCATTCATGGCGGAGTTCGGCTTGATCAATGTCAGATAATCCTGAAGTCTGCGTGCCGTCCACGACTGTTCATCCAGTGCCACCATGCGATCGCGGGAAGCCTGATCGTTTACAAACGGCAGCAACTCCATCAGTCGACAGGATTCCACGACCAGCGGGCAGTCGGTCAAAGGAGTTCGAATGAGCTTTCGGAGCAATCGCCACTGTGACGACGCTGCATTGAGATGGGCTCGGGTGGCTAAGCCGGCAAATGTGATCGAGCCAACCGGCTCATAGTCCCAGTCAATCGGGACCTGCAGGACACAGAGTTTGCGAATCAATGCTCGCGTCAGCTCGGTTGGGTCACCTGACCCCGTGCCTCCGGAATCACTGAAAACAGTTCGTCCTCCTACCCGAGTGGGAGCGCCGTTGGTGTCGATGAGGATCCGATCGGCGACATATTCCGCGAGCTTGCTGAACTCAGGTGAGTTGATCGCCATTTCTACGGCGCGACAACCAATTCCTGGCAAGGACCCCATTCCATCGTCGGCGTTCAATGGTGCAAGCTGCTGGACAGCATGACGCAGGTGCTCTGGTGCCTCTTCAAACAACGTGGCAGCCGTTGTTCCTGCACCCAATGGGAAGTAAATAATGTTCGGGATGCTCCGAAACTGCGCCTTCTTCTTCTCAATTTCACTGGCAACATCGAAAACGATGATCAGGTCATACCATTGTGCCAGTCGCCGTGTGATCACTCCCCGGCGACCATCACCAATCACCAGCAGAATTCGCGCTTCTCGGGGGCCTCTGGTGCGAGAATCCTGATGGCCTGTCTTCAGTGTATGGGCAGAGTGTTTCTTCTGCGAAATGGACATACAGCACCTTCAATTCATTAACAGAGATGACGGACCACGAAGGATCGGAAAGCAACTGCTCCAGTGACCAGCAGGAACGCTTAATCCATCGTGAGCGGCAGATAGGCGTCTGCGATGCTCTCGAACGTGTGGGCGATCAGCGAGAATCTCTCATCGGTGCAAAGCGCAATGATCATGGCGGGAACCGGGAAGACAGCCTGCTCAATGATATCTTTGTCCGGAACCGGTGTTGTCGAGACCAACAGCTCTCGAAAAACGATCCGGCCACGTCTGGCCAGAGTTCGGATGCCTGTGGTCTTGTGGTTGTTGGGCAGCAGCAGCAGGCCTTCCTGTATCACACCGCGATCGAAAGCATCGCACACAGAGCCAAGCAGTGCTTTGGGCAGATCAGGACGAATGGCATTCACGAAGACGCGGCCAGCGAGTTCATACGAGTCGCGAAGCACACCGCGACCGACGACGAAGTTGTCAAAGTTGAGAGTGTTCGATTCGTCTGCTTCTGAAAGGAACCAGGAACCATGATCCCAACATGACTGCACACATCCGCAAACGGCGATGGGAACTCGACAGTTCTGCCACGCAGATCTTCTCGTGGCCGATGACTTCTCATTGGTGCTGTCTGTGCTGTCGGGAGCAGCCAGCAATCGCATCGCCTGATTCAGAGTGATCTGTTCCAAAAGCTTTTCGTCTGACAAGCCCTCGGCCTGTGGTGCGCATTGCTCGCGCAGAATCTCTGCCAGTCGCTGCCGATTCCGGTACAGGAGCATGTATCTCTGAGCCGTGCGTTCTGAGATGCCGAACTCTTTTGCCACATGGTCCCTGATATGCCCAAAGCTGCCCTGGTCCGTGCGAGCTTTCAGGCTATGCAGAGCGCCCCCGGCTGCGATTGCACTTGAAACCGTGGCACGCAGGGCTTCACAGAATCTTGTATGATGCAGAACAAATTCGTCGTAGAGCATGCGGCTGATCGGGTCATCGCAGCCCTTCGGATAAGTCGTACGAAGCAGAATGGGAGAGTTCGCCTCGCTCGCTGGAAGGTTGCTCAATCCGTCGTTCTCCGCTGCTCCCGACTTTGATTGACGCGACTTGCTCATGTTCTGCTCCGTTTGATGTGACATGAAGTGACATGCTTCATGAAACTAATCAGTGGATTTGTCCGAACCGCGCAACGATAATTGCGCAGTTTTCGGAATTCCTGTTTGAATCTCACGGAGGACGCAAATGGCAAAGCGTAAAACCAGCGCGACAGATCTGCTGGCTCAGGTGACCGAGAATCCGGAGGCGATCACACGGCTCGTAAACATGTTCTTTGAGGAAATCAGGAAGAAGGTGGAAGACCGGCTTTCGGAAGAAATGGCAACTCGAGTTTCCAAGACTGAGGTAGCAAACGACGTTGCCCGCAATCTCGCTGAGGCACTGATAGACGGTAAAGCCTCATTCGACTCCAGCAAAAGTCTTCGTGGCTACCTTACGGTCGTGGTGGCTCGACGTGTCAGTGATGCCATTGCCCGAGAAACGAGGGATCCCCACAATCCAAAAGGGAAACGCTTTCCCATACGGGAAGACGATGCAGTTTCTGGCGGCACACTGGGCCAGCGCAAGCGAGAAGAGAAGATTCGCGAAATGGCGGCCATCGTTAACGAACTGCTTGAAGAAATCGACAATGAAGTGAAGCGAATCTATCTCAGTATTTTCGTTGCTACCAGTGATTCTGCCGCAGATGTTCGCAGTCAAATGCCGGACGATCAGAAGCCATCCCTGCGAGCATGTCAGTTGTGGATTCAACAGTTCAAGGAAGTGGTTCAGGCAAGAATGAGATCGAGGGGCTGGTTCACAGTAGACGAACCCTGAGTGCCGTGACATTTGTCGTGGGAAAGCAGTTCTTCTTTTCGGAGTAGTCCCGGTGTCTGAAACTCCTGATTATGAGTGGCTCATCGAGACTATTGAACGCTACGCTGCTGAGTTCGCGAACAACTCAGCCCTGGACTTAAACGCGTGGCTGGACGCCAATAGTCCTGCGCAACATCGTGCAGAAGTGCTGTATAGCCTCCTGCTTGTTGAAGCCGAGCAGACAGGTTGGGATCTTGTCCGGCTGAGATCCCGAGTGGAACAAGTCGCCGGGAAATTGAATCATCCCGAGTTCACAGTCACAGAACTTCTGCGGCAGGTCGCTGCGGACGCGATCGAATGCGGTGCCTCCTCACAGGTTCTATGGTCTTTGCTGGAGAAATTTGGTCTCTCGGCCGAAGAGCTTCAGATCGCTGCACCAGGTGATCCCTGTTATCTCGGTCAGTGCCTTCTGAGCCGCTATCGACTGGAGCAGCGGGTTGGTCATGGGCGTTTCGGTGTCGTGTATCGTGCCGTTGATCAGCATACGGACATTGATGTCGCCGTGAAGGTCCTTCGCGTTGTTCCTGTACTCAAAGAAACGGCTCTGCGTTTGATGCAGGAGGAAGTTTTGGTTTTGCAACAGTTGAACGTTGCTGGAATTCCAAAGGTCGTCGCGGCTTCCCTGGTGACAGAGCCGCCATTTTTTGTAATGGAGTTCGTCCAGGGAAAATGCCTCAGAAACTGTTTGCAGAATGAGACGTTTTCACTCGAACGTTCGCTGACCCTGATTCGTGATCTGGCCAATGTGGTTCATGCCACCCATCTGCAGAAGCTGATTCACCGCGATCTGAAGCCCGAGAACTTGCTGCTCACAGCTGATGACCGCGTCTTCGTTGTTGATTTCGGAATCTCATTGAGAGAGGCGGTCCAGTTCAACCGCACTCCGCCAGATCGCGTGGGTTCATACGCCTACATGGCCCCAGAAGCACTCGTTGGACTTGGAAGGCAACTGGATGCTCGCACGGACGTGTATTCACTGGGCATCATTCTTTATGAAATGCTGACTGGTACCTGTCCTGTCGATGACACGACAAAAGAGGATGCTCTGGTCACTGCCCTCGTGTCGGCCAGAAAGCTCTCACTGCCGGACGCCATTCCGAAGTTCGTGGGAAACATCATTCTGAAATGCATTCAAAACGAACCATTTGAGCGATTTGATTCTGCCGCGGATTTCGCAGTCGCTGTTGACTCCGCACTGAAGGAATGCTGTCCACAAGTTGAACGATCAGAAGATCTTTCGGACGCTGTTCCTGATCGCGTTCCGCTGATTGCCTGGCGCAGCGGGATGCGAATGGGGCGGTGCGTCGAATGCCATATCACATACATTCATCATCTGCGTTTACTCGCGAACACATGGCAGTCCACTCAAAGCCCCCAGGCGTGTCACAAGGTGATGCGAGATGCATTGGGCTATCTGCAGTGGACCATGATCAGCCATCAGGAAGTGATGCAATTGATTGGTCAGATTGGAACGGCCATCCTGACGTTTCCGCGTGCGGAGGAATACCGCACAATGTTCTATCGATCGAAAGTCGAGCCGCTGGCAGAGCAGATCGAGAATCTGATTCAGCAAAGATCGGAAATTAATCAGACGCTCGACCAGACGTTTGTTGCAGTGCAGCAGGCATTTGCCTCAGCCGCGAATCGCTGTGCCATCCTTTTCGAACTGGCATGTCGCCTTGTGACGGACAAAAGAAGCCGCGATGAATTGCCCGAGCTGATCAAGCTTTACAGTAGCTCACAACTGCCTGAAGAGTTATGGCCGGAGTACATGGCAGTGCGTGAGTCCAATGCTCCGGTGACTGATCAGGAGATTGCACTGCAGAGGCTCGATCGAGAGGTTGAACGATACTTGCAGTCCTAAGTGTCATGGTCCCACTATGGAAACGAGCCGTGCGACTTCAATGCATCGGTGAGATTGTGCAGGCTGGTTTGAATTCTCTCTATAGAAATCCATTCGCCTCCAGCCACGTTACAACGGCCCGTTCCACGATTTCCTGCTGAGTATGGGGCCGTCTTCTGGCGAGCTTCTGCTCAAGGCAGGCTCGTCGAAGAGCATCAGCCGTGGCAGGACTCAGTCGAGTTGTGATTGGGGCGAGGATGGGCCCGTAAAAGTCATCGTTTGCTTCTCGGGATTCCATTTCTGCCGGCTTCCGCTTTCGCTTCGGCTGCCCCCCGCCGGTTTCGTGTTCCGGGAGGCTGCGAGTCGAGGTTTCCGGCATAGCAGCCTCCGACCTGGCCTCCTGTCTGATCTGTAACGAGAGATCAGAGGTCGTGACTTCGTCAGACTTTCCAGGTTGGCTCTCTCCAGTCTTCCCTGTGTCAGCTGAGCGGATGAATGCCAACTTTTCTGGCGTCAGTTTCATGGCGTCTCCTAGCTTTCTGCGTTCAGTCATTGCTGGCTCTCCTTTGCTCTAGTCGTTGATGTTTGATCGCGGCTACAGAACTGTCGAGTAGTCCGTGCATCATCAGGTGAGTGTCGGTCGCAGCCTGTTTCGCACGTGGTCCGAGTCGTCCAACGGTCGTTCCCTGCTGAGCGGCATCGCGAAACGCCTGGAGATCACGGATCGAATGCAGGGCGACCGTCAATCCAAGGGTGTCGGCAGCTGCTTTGACTTCGCGACTGATCGTCTCACGAGGACGCATTCGATTCAGAATCAAACGGCCTTCTGGTCTGCCTCCGTTGATTTGCTGAGCGTAACGCAGGATGGCGGTTGCTCCCTGGACGCTTCGAACATCCAGAATTGAGG
>JAEUII010000276.1 GCA_016795145.1 Planctomycetaceae bacterium | reverse complement strand
TCAGCTGAGGATGAGGACTTCTTCGCGATGCGACGACCGCTCCCATGTACGGCCAGTCCGTTTGGTACGGTGTGCGGTTGTTGCCGAGACTCAGAAACGTGGCGTCAGGAATATGTCCCGTCAGGTTGTAGTAGTACCCTGCATGATGATCGTTCGTGCTGACGCTTCCACCGATGCTGTTCACAATGGCCAGGTGGTGAGCCTGTTGTGCCAGCATCGGCAAATGTTCGCACAGAGTGACTCCTGGAGCCGAAGTGGCGATCGGCTGAAACGGGCCGCGATACTCCAATGGCGATTTCGGTTTCATATCCCACATGTCGATGTGAGACGCACCGCCGCTCAGGAAGAACAGGATGGTCGACTTTGCAGTGCCGGCAACTGGATTCTTCTTTTCACTTCGCGCGGAGCCGCCAAAGGCCAGACCTGCGATGCCAGAGCTGGATGCCACCAGGAATTTTCGACGGTTCATCTGCCGACTCCCTTACTAATCGACATACAGAAACTCATTCGAGCTGAGCATGATCTTCGCCATCGCACTCCAGATGGACTCATTCGCCGAACGCTTTGACGAAGTTGTTGGAATGCCATCGACCGACGCTGAATCTGATTGTCGAAGGTCGACAAGATCCTGAATTTCAGCTTCGTTCGCGGATCGGCCGAAGATCCGTCGAGTCATCGCGTTCAGAAGCTCTGCGTCAGTTCCGGACTGACCTGCGATCTCCGCTGCGATCGTCGTCGCCGTCCGGGTCACAAAGGCATCATTCATGAAGTACAACGCCTGGGTCGGAACGGTCGTGACGTCGCGAACCGGAGTGCTTGCATTGGGATCGGCACCATCAAACAGAGCGAAGAACCGCGTCCGGCGATTTCGCTTTTGCATGACGTAAATAGACCGTCGGTTTGTGTCATATTCCGCAGCGAATGGGCCGTGCTGAGAAAAGCCCCAGGTCGATTCGGGCGGAAACGGGTGAGCTTCTCCCGGAGTGCGATCAAGGACATTGCTCACCGCCAAAAGCGAATCTCGCAATTCTTCAGCCGTTAATCGCTGACGTGGAAAGCCGGCAAGCCAAACCGCCTTTGGATCAGAGGCCGCAATGGACGCCTGGCGATAAGTGCTCGACTGAACGATCATTCGGTTCAAGCCCTTGATATCCCATCCGGTGCGAACAAAGTAATCCGCCAGAAAATCCAGAAGCTCAGGATGCGATGGCAACGCACCTCGAGTCCCGAAGTCGTTCGGCGTTGCCACAAGGCCGCGTCCAAAATGCCATTGCCAAATTCGATTCACCATGACTCGGGCAGTCAGCGGGTTCTGTGGCGAAGCAATCCAATCGGCGAGTTCCCGTCGACCGCTTTCGTTCGAACTTGCAAGTGAATGATCGCCGAAGATCGCCGGGACGCTGCGAGGCACTTCTTCACCTGGCATCGCAGGATCGCCTCGCTGCTGCAGTCGAGTATTCTTTGGCGCGCCTTCGGTAACGGCATAAGCCACCGGCACAACGGCTTCACTTTCAAGAATGCTCAGAAGATTTCGGTTTGTTCGAATGTCCGCCAGCGCCATGGCGGCTCCGTCGACCAGTTTTTGAAACTCCTCGCCTCGAATCCGCTCCAGTTTCCACTGAACCCCATCCGCGCCGGGATGAGCATCCGCGATTGTTCCGGTGATCGTCACCGCGGCATCAACGGGACTCGTCCAGGCAACCGCGACCGGACCGTTTGGCCCGGGATGAACGAAGAATGACCGCGCCGGCAATGTGGTCCAAACCTTGACGGGATCTGGGGAACGATTCACAAAGGCCGACGGAGTATCTCCCTGTCGCCATGCAGCAAGGCTCGTCTGTCCGTCAATCGAATTGATGAACTCGGGCAACAGAGAATATCCAGCCGCAGCGTTCAGGAATGTCCACGTCCCGCCGTTGGCCGTCCTGGCGGGATTTCCGGAGCCGAAGGAATCAATGAGATCATCAGTGCTCCAGGTGGTCTGAGGATCGTTCGTTGCCTGGATGGAGAGCTTCACCAGAGTCGAATCGGCTCCATGATTTCCACCGGGGGCAACCGTCAGCAACATCATGTCACCTTGATGGAGTTCGCAGGAAAGTGCTTTGCCTTCGCTGCCCGTCACCGTCGCTGTCCCACCATCTGCCACATCGCCAGACGCCAGCAATTCCACCCGGGAGAGCTTTGAATTCCGCAGTGCGTCTGTGCTTGCCGTCAGAGCTTTTTCCTGCTCGCCAATCCTGGCCCGCAGTTCTTCCATCCGAGCCTTCAGCGGCGCAATTCTCGCTTCCATGGCCGCAGGCGGAATGAGTGGTACAAGATCCCTTGGCTGCTGCTTTGGTTCACAGCCAGGGAACGCGAATCGAGTGCTTTCGAACACGCCGTACAGCGCGTAGTAATCCTTCGCAGAGATGGGATCAAACTTGTGGTCGTGACAGCGAGCACATCCGAGTGACAGGCCAAGAAAGGATTTGCCAAGCGTGTCAATCGTGTCTTCCATCGTGAGGTGCATATCAGCATCGATGTCGTGTCCGAACCGACGAGCGATCGCGAGATAGCCGGTCGCCGTGACACCAGCGGCATACTCTTCCGGCGTCGCGTCCTTCAACAGCAGGTCACCTGCCAGTTGTTCTCGAACGAAATCGTCATACGGCTTGTCCGAATTGAACGCATTGATGACCCAGTTCCTGTAACGCCATGCATGAGGCAATGGGTGGTCGGAATTCTCACCTGCGGTGTCTGCATAACGAACAACGTCGAGCCACTTGCGACCGAAGTGCTCACCGTACTGTTGCGACGCCATGAGCCGATCAACAACTCGGTCGTAAGCATCAGCACTGGAATCTGCCAGAAACGCATCGACCTCTTCCGCACTGGGTGGAAGCCCCGTCAGACCAAACGACAAGCGTCGAATCAGTGTGTACCGATCAGCCTCAGGCAAAGGCTCCAGCTGGTGTTCACGAAGTTTCGCCTGGGTGAATTGGTCAATGCTGTTGCTGCCCCACTGAGCATTCTCAGCCTGAGGGAAAGGCTCAACGCTCTTCACTGGCTCAAACGCCCACGGCCGATTCGCTTTCAACTCAGAAACTGCTGCAGGCCAGATCGCCCCGTCTGCAATCCATTGTCGGATCGATTCAATCTCATCAGGCCGCAGTTTCTTGTCTTCATCCGGCGGCATGGCTGAGACATCGGATGAACGACGAACGGCCTTGAATAACAGACTCTCGTCGGCCTTGCTGGGAACAATCGCGGCACCGGATTCGCCACCCTTCAGAATCAACTCTCGCTGATCAAGTCGCAGTCCTCCGGAGATCTTCTTTTCGCTGTGACACGACAGACACTTCTCAATGAGCAGCGGTCGCACCTTCGATTCAAAGTGCTGCTCGCGAGCTCGCGCGATGTCGGCGGCTTCATCACCCTGAACAGGATTGGGCGAGAAGAACAGCAGCACCACGATCGCGGTCGTGACGGATCGAGACGAAAACAACATGGGAGGGACTCCAGCAGACACTGTGCTGACAAGGATTACTCCTGCGTCGAATCACAGCAACCTGCAGAAGGAAAATGGCAGGATGGAATTGGAAACAATAGCGTCGTCGCAAGCATCACTCCAGTTCAACATGTCCCCAGCGAGTCGACATCTGAAAAACGCCAGGTTCCTGATGGAACAGCCGGCAAGGCCTGAACTGACTCGATCCGGCATGACTGCGTCTTACCGGTTGCTTCTCGGAGTGTCCGGATCGCACTATTATCTGCACACTGCGTGCTGCGGACTCTCCTCAACACACTCCCCACTCCTCAGATCTCAACGATGCCCGTGAAAGGCACCGTTGCCGATAGCCAAAGCCACCCGCGTTCACTCAGCGTTTCGCAATGACCTCGATTCCATGATTGCAGCCGTT
The DNA here is from genome assembly GCA_016795145.1 of Planctomycetaceae bacterium. GTDB lineage: Bacteria > Planctomycetota > Planctomycetia > Planctomycetales > Planctomycetaceae > SXXK01. The sequence continues at coordinate 5,631 of JAEUII010000276.1, read as the reverse complement.
GACGAACTGGCAAAACAAGGACCCATGCCATGAGACTGCTTCTTGCACTGTGCACTCTCCTCACCGTCGCGTCGAGCCAGACGCTGGCTCAAACGACCAACGTGGCTCCGGCAACGCCCATCCCATTGATCTTCGATACAGACATCGGCAATGACTGCGATGATGTCCTTGCAATGGGAGTGATTCACTCGCTCCAGTCTCGGGGGCTCTGCCGTCTGATCGGAGTCACGATTACCAAGGACCATGAACAGTGCGCGCCGTTCGTGGATGCCATCAACACGTTCTACGGACGCGGTGATATTCCGATCGGCGTCTGCCATAGCGGGATCACTCGTCAGCAAAGCCGATTCACGGGGCTCGTCAACGAAAAGCACAACGAAACGGACCGGTATCCTCATGACCTGCGACGAGGCCAGGATGCTCCGGACGCGGTGGCTCTGCTTCGAAAATTGCTGGCCGCCGAGGCGGATGGAAGTGTCGTGATTGCACAGGTCGGGTTCTCGACGAATCTCGCAAACCTTCTGAAGTCTCCGCCGGACGACGTATCGCCTTTGTCGGGCCGCGAACTCGTGCGTCAGAAAGTACGACTGCTGTCCGTTATGGCCGGTGCCTTTGCCCCAATCAATGGCCAACCGCACTATGAGTACAACGTGGTCGAAGACATTCCGTCGGCGAAAGTGCTTGCCAATGACTGGCCGACAGAAATCGTGTACAGCGGATTCGAAATTGGCCTGGCCGTTCCTTATCCAGCGGTCAGCATCGAGCAGGATTATCAGTACGTGCCGCATCATCCGCTGAAGGAATCCTATGTGCTCTATGAACCACCTCCTCACAATCGCCCAACCTGGGACCTGACGAGCGTGCTCTACGCCGTCATGCCAGGTCGTGGTTACTTCGGACTGTCAGAGAAGGGAACAGTCACAGTGGATGACAAGGGACTGACGACGTTTCAGGCGACAGCCGAAGGAAAGCACCGCTATCTCACGCTCACCCCGGAGCAGCAGGTTCGAGTCACGGAAGCACTCGTGCAGCTGTCGAGTGAACCACCACATGGGATGGCCCGATGAGTGAACTGAATTCCGGTCGACGGCCGCACATTGTTGTGGTGGGTTCGATCAATATGGACCTGGTCGTTCGATGCGGCGTTCTGCCGAGACCCGGTGAAACGCTTAGCGGGTCATCCTTCGCTGAGATTCCAGGCGGCAAAGGAGCGAATCAGGCTGTCGCGGCTGCTCGCCTGGGAGCCCATGTCACGATGATTGGCCGTGTTGGAGATGACGCGTTCGGGGCAACCTTGAAAGCATCGCTGGAACGTGATGGCATCGATACCGATTGTGTGCACACAACGGCAGGAATCAGCAGCGGGCTTGCAGTGATCTCCGTCGAAGACAGCGGACAGAACTCAATCATTGTTCTTCCAGGAGCAAACGGAAGGCTGACAACGGACGACGTCAAAGCGGCATCGCAAGTGATTCGCGACGCCGACGTGGTCCTTCTGCAGTTCGAAGTCCCGATGGCAGTGATCGCCGAGACCATTCGCATCGCGCGAACTTCGAAGAAAACGAAGATCATTGTTGACCCAGCGCCTGCATCGAAAGAACTGCCTCCGGAAATCTTTCAGGCGGACTGGCTGTGCCCGAATGAAACCGAGGCCGAGGCATTAAGCGGGCAAGCAGTAAGCTCCCCCGAAGACTCCCACAAAGCCGCGCGATGGCTGCGTTCAAAAGGCGTCACGAACCCCGTCATCACAATGGGTGCTCAGGGAATTGTCTGGTGTGACGAAACGGGACAGTGCAGGACCGCGACGCCGTTTGCTGTCACCCCGGTCGATACGACTGCGGCCGGCGATGCGTTTGCCGGAGCTCTGGGTGTCGCTCTGGCGGAGGGCATGTCGAACCCGAACGCCCTGCGTTTTGCCTGTGCTACCGGTGCACTGGCAACGACAAAGCCTGGAGCACAGCCTGCCATTCCAACTCGCGATGTCGTCGAACAACTTCTTCAGACTCAGCCTGAAGCTGCAAGGCTCTGAACTTTCCATTCAAGAGAGGGCTCAATGAATCGTTCGGTTGCAACGCTCGTGCTCATCGTGTGCTTCCAGTCTTTTCCCAACTCAAGCGTTGAAGGGCAATCGCCGGAGCCTGTCTATCGCTGGGATGCCGGAGCCCCGAAAAACAACGAGGCCACCACGGATGTGACCGTGACAACAGGGCCAGGAAATCGAAAAGCCGGGCGGTTCAATGGACAGACATCTGTAATCCGTGTCAGCCATCCCAATTCCAACGCGGCTCTGCAAAGTGCAGAGTTCACCATCAGTCTGTGGGCAAAGACCGATGTTCAGGGCCATGAGACCGCCGGGGATCTGCTCAGGATCTTTGACGCCAGAAATGCACAGGGCGTTCGCCTCGGAATCGACACGCACGCCGGTGTCACGAATGCTCAGTCCAATCTGAGACAACTGCAGTTTGGGATTCAGTCCAATTCCATCACGCCAAAGTTTCAGGATCACGGTCGACCGGGCCAGTCCGTTTATGTGTTCTCCCTGTGTGTCCATGACGGGCGTTTGTACGCTGCGACCTGCGAAGCCGGTGAGAATCAAAAAGGCCATGTCTATCGGTTCGAGAAGGATCAGCAATGGACGGATCTCGGAAGTCCGGATGAAGCGAATGCGATTTCCGCGATGGCGGTCTTCAACAATCAACTCTACGTGGCGTCATCCAAATACCGACTTGCCGGATCATCGCTTCCGGAATCTCCAAACATGAACTCTGGTGGACGTGTTTTCCGACTGTCAAAGGACGATCGCTGGGAATCCTGCGGACGACTTAGTGAGCAGACTGAAGCGGTTGCGTCGTTGATTGACTATCGAGGAACGCTTTACGCCTCTTCCCTGTACCGTCCTGCTGGCTTCTTCAAGTACGACGGGCAGCAATCATGGACGCCTTTGCCCACCCCGGATGGGAAACGAGTGGAAGCGATGACGGTCTTCAATGATCGCCTGTACGCAACATCGTACGACGAAGGAAGCGTGTTTCGATTCGACGGTGCGCAATGGGAAACCGTGACCCGCATACCAAACGCTACTCAGACCTATGGCTTCGGCATTCATCAGGGCAAACTCTTTGTGAGCGAATGGCCTCAGGCTCATGTCTTTCGCATGGACAAGTTTGAACCGAGCGAGTGGACTGATACAGGAAAACTTGGGCAGGAACTGGAAGCCATGCCACTGCTGACACACAACGGTTCGCTTTACTGCGGAAGCCTTCCCAGCGCTGAGGTCTACCGGTATGACGGTCAGACGGCGTGGGAACGCGTCGGGCAGGTGGATCACACGCCAGAAGTGAAATATCGGCGAGCATGGTCGATGGCCGTCTATCAGGGACGACTCTTCGTCGGGACCTTGCCATCCGGCCGAATCCACTCGATGGACTCTGGACCGAGCGTCACATGGGACAATTGCTTTCCCGAAGGATGGCACCATGTCGCGGCTGTGCGCAGACCAGGAAGTGTGGAGTTATTCGTTGACGGAAAACATGTCTCCAAGTCGATGGAGCCCGAGGACGTGAAGCTGTCACTCAAGCACGCTGAACTGACGCTCGGCGCGGGAGCACAGGATCATTTTCAGGGCGAACTCAGCGACGTGCAGATCTTCAGAACAGCGCTGAGCGAAGATCAGATCGCCGGGCTGGCGATGCCATAGTACAACCGCCACGTAGACCGCAGCGAACTGCTACCCACCAAGGCTTCATCCGACTATTGACATCATCAGCCGGATCAAGCTGTTCGCTCATCTCAACCCGCTGCGTCAGCAAGGGATTCTCAACCCGCAGCGTCAGCGAGGGATTCTTCGGAAAACACTTGCGGCTATTGGATCCCTCACTGACGTTTCGGGTTGCGGATCCAGCGAAAGGTGCTGCGACTTGGGATCTTTAGCAAGATCCACTACCTCCAAAAACTCCCCGTCAGTTCGTCATCAACTCGCCCATCGTGGGCAGCGATTCAGGATCGCCAGTGAGAGTAAATGGTCGGCGGGAGACTTCCTTGCCGGAACTCTTCAGCACCATCCAGTACTTCCCGGGGACCAGTTTGTTTCCTGTCGCATAGGAGAAGTTTGCGAACAACTTATCGCGAGTCACAAACTGACCGCTCACATCGATCACTCGGTTCGCATCATCTTCGATCACGCACTCCAGCCACATGTCCTCGTGCGGAGGATTGATGTTGCACTGAGCAACAATCATGTCGCCAAATTCGAACTCGCTGCTTCGGTTCGCCAGCTGGCCGCCGAGAAACATGCTTCCGATGTCGAACGAAAAGAACTTGTCCTTTTCACGCAGTGGAGCATTCGAGTTGATCATCGCCAGCGCTGCGTCTCGGGGAATCGGCTTCAGTGGAAGCGGCCCATTGTTTGCACGCAATCCGTACGGATCCGCCAATCGGTCAATTTCATTCGCGGCCACTGCAGCAAACAACGCCATTGTTGCCCAAACCATCGTGAGCGGAACTGCAGCCGGGCGAGCCTGAATCATGCGGGCAATCGCAAACCTTGGAGCACCGATGGCGATGGCAGGAAGGTTCCAGCGACGAATCGCATTGCGGATTGCGACAATGTCCTTTTCCATCAGGAACGATGAGTAGCTCGAGGTGCACAGCATCGGAAAGACGTACAGGCCCAGCGTCACAAAGGTCATGAAGTGGAACGCGAGACCAACACCAAGAGCAAAGAACCGTCCCAGCGGACGCCACGCAAGAAATGGAAACGTGATTTCCCAAACGACGGTGATGTAACCGCTCGCCAACAGCAACGGTGTCCACATTGCCATCAGTTCCCCGACGGGGTTTGGATAGTTCCAGTTGCTGAACATCCAGTAGCGCATCTGTTCGCCACTGAAGAACGCCGCGGTCTGGATCTTCGTAATGGCGGCACCAAAGTAGACGAAGCAGAACAGCATCTGAATCAGTCTCGCTGGCCACACAGGAAACTTCGGAGGGATCGCAGCAGCATCGCCTTCTTTCCACCGCCGAAGGATTGCATCAACCGACCACACAGCACCGCAGTTTGACACGGTCAGAATCAGCAGGATATGGGACGCGATGACGGAGTACTTTGTCATCGTGCTGACACAGTCCAGGAGATTGAAGTAGACGTACAGCGGAGTCCCGATCAGGAAGGCCAGTCGAGTTCGGAAGCCAAAGACCGCTGACAGCAGTGCAAAGATCATGATTCCGTAGAGTGCCATCGCAAAGACCGGCGGCAGTTCCGGCAGCGGGCGTCCTTCACCGAACAGCTCGAACAACTGCTGAGGGGCACCATCGGTTGAAAACAATTCGCGAACTCGCGGCAGCCGCCGGATCATCGGAATCAAGGCAATGGAAGGCAGGAACATGCGCGTGAGCGCGAGTCCGTACGGCGTTTCTTCCGCAAAAAAGAAGTTGCGAATACCAGCCAGAATTGAACGGGGAGAGACGGCAGAAGTACTCATGCTCACAGCTCCGATAGCGGCTGAAGAGGCGAAAGAACCGAGAGGAAGAAACGACGCAGATCACGAATTCGTGCGTCAGGCAGGATCAGTTTGTTGACAGGTCGGTTGGATTCTGAAATCCGGCCGAGTTCGCGGCAGTGCGTGGATTGAA
>JAEUII010000266.1 GCA_016795145.1 Planctomycetaceae bacterium | reverse complement strand
TCCTCCGACGAAGGACGCCTGGTTTCGAGCGACCGTGCTGGACTGTAAGACGCCCGTTGTCGTGAAATTCGGCGCGGAATGGTGTGGACCGTGTCGAGCCATGGATGCTGCACTGGGCTCACTGAAAGGGCAGTTTGCATCGCGTGCTCGATTCGTGCAGATCAATGTCGATGAGAAGCCGGAACTGTTTCATCACTATGCCAGCGGCAACGGCATTCCTCAGATCATGATCTTCGACAAAGGTCAGATCGTTGCGTCGAAGCGAGGTTTCGGTGGTGAAGAGGATCTTGAGAACTGGCTGAAGTCCAGCCTTTGAAATCAAGGCGCAACTGATTCATACTCCCGGCAGGCCTGCAACGAAATCGATACCTGCCGGAGCGACCCATGTCGAAGCGATCTATGAGCCGGGCCCTTCGCGGTCTGCTGCTGTTGAGTGGTTTGTTGCCTCTGGAATCTGTCTCAGCGGGTGACTTGTTTCAGGATCGCATTCTGCCACTGGCAAAGTCTCCGGAGCATTCCAGCTGCACGGAATGCCACTTCAGCGGCGTGGAACTGCGCAACTACATTCAGGACAGCGAGCAGGCGACCTTCGCATCACTTCGCGACGCCGGCCTGATTGATACTCGTCATCCTGAAAAATCAAAGCTCCTTCAGTTTATTGCGCGACGACCAGAGGAGCCGAATGAGCTGACAGAGAAAGTCCGGCGGCAGGAACTGGATGCCTTCACCGCCTGGATCAACAGTGCCGTGAAGGATCCTGAACTTCTTAAAGCGAAGTCTGGTATTCGTCCCGCCAATGAAGTCGCTCCGGAAGTCATTCGCCACGCACGCAAAGATCATGTTGTCTCGCGCTTTGTTGACAGCATCTGGTCGGAAATCGGACGGTGTCAGAACTGTCATTCACCGGATCGAAACCAGCATCAGATTGGGCGAATGAAAAAGGAAGAAGTCGAAGCGATCTCCTGGATTGTCCCAGGTGATCCTGCCGCAACACTTCAAAAGCTGGTCGACACGGGCAACATCGATCTTGAGCATCCGGATAGCAGCCCGGTTCTGACAAAGCCTGCAGTCCTTGTCGAACATGGCGGTGGACCGAAGTTCTTTCCCGGCAGCGACACCTACCGAAAGTTCTCTGCCTTTCTGAACGATTATGCGGCGATCAGGGCGAATCGTTATGCAACGCCTTCAGAGCTGCCTCCTGCGTCGGATGAACTGGTCCTGCTGACCGAGCAACAGCTGCGCATCACAAATATTCCTAAGGCATTTGCGGGCAAGAGCCTGCAGGTGAATTTGTTTGCATGGAACGCATCAAATGAAAATTGGGAGACAAATCGCTGTGCAACGGCGTTCAGTCGAGTGAACGGAAAAGATGGAATCTGGCAGAATCAGATTCAGCTGGTCCTGTCGACTCAGGATGTTGAAACGCCGAAGAAGCGAAAGACACTACTGTTGCCGGAAGGACGTTACAAGGTCGAGATCCTGATCGATACCGAAGGGCAGACGGAGACCGACTACCTGGCCCGACTCACAGACAGGAACCAACAGGGTGTCACAGAGATTTCGGGACCATGGCCACCAGGGTACCAGCCACCACGAATTATCAAGTTCCCGGAGTCGCGATGATCAGGGAAGCAGCACAACAGGTGACCTTGTGGATACAGAAAGTACTTCAGGTCCAGTGACAGTCGCGCAGGGTGCTGCACCAGAGTCACAGAGTCGACGGGCAACACTTCTCGTCGTGCTGCTCAGTCTCGTTGTTGCTGCCGTCCTGGGTGGTGGCTATTGGCTCGCCTGTTCTTCGGCTCCGGAACTTCTCGGAAACTCCGCAGAGTGGCCGGAGTACCTGCAGAACATCAATAGCAGATTACAAAAGGTCAATGGGACGCGATGTCGACTTGAAGTGCTGTTACTGTCTGGCCGACCGATTGGAATCCTGAGCACGTTTCGGGCTCGTGTTGAAGACACGTCGTCCGGTGAAGTCATGAAGGTGCTCAGGGCTGAAATGGGGCTGCACGGTGTGGAGTACGGGTCTGCCATCGGTCGACTCGAGAACATGTCGGGACCAGAATGGTGGCCAGAATACTCGAAGCAGATTCAGTATTTTGTCTGTGATGAGATTCACAAGGGCGTGGAATCACACAGGGCCACCGTCGCCTTCGATCCCACAACACGCATGATTTACATCGATTATTCGTTCGACTTTTGAACGCGCGTTGTGAGTTTTGTTGGGCATCAAATGATGAAGGGCAGGCACATGAGATGCCTGCCCTTTCAGAATCGATGTGACGAATCCTGTGACGCTACTTTACCTGCGGAACGGGAATGATCTTGCATTCACCGTCAAACACCCATTCCTGAGCCGGCACTTGTCCCGGACGAGTGGTGCGAGGAATAGTGAAGGTTTCGGCAACCAGCAAGTCGCGACCTGTTTTGGGGTCCTGTCGATACTTGCCTCCGAACTTTGTCATCAGCGACTTCACGCGTGGGTCATCTTTGCTGTTGAATGATCCTATCGTGACGACCGATCGGTACTTGTCATGGAAGACGTAAGCTTCATAGTTCTGGTCGTAACCGTACTTCTTTGCGTTTCGCAGACGGTTTGTCAGTGTCATTGCGTTTTGAGCACATTCATCCAGACTCTTGCCGAAGTTCTTCTCAAAGAACCCCAGTGCCTTTGCGGAGTCTCGACCGTCGATCTGCATGACGCTGCCACCATGAAATGATGCGACGACAAGCGAGTACTTGCCTTTGCACTGCAGCAGTGAGTATTCCTGATCCGCGTTCAGTGCAACGATGAAGTTGTCTTTTTCGGCGTCCCGAATTTCGCCTTCCCAAAGAGGATTCGCTGTCAGGAATGCACGACTGAGAGGAGCCGGCCGTCCTGGAGTCTTTGGAAGGATGCCACCGTTCTTCGCGTCGCTCAAAAATGCAGGATTGAACTTCGTCTTGACGTACTTCAGAACTTCAATGGCTTTGCCGTCGGTATTTGACGGGAAGTTGCCTGCGAGCACTGAGATGTAGCCATGCTGAGCAACATATCGTTTGGAACCAAGCTGGGATGTATCAGAGATCTTCCCCATCTGTTCTTCAATCGAGTATGTGTAGGCCGGAATGCCCTTGCGACGCAGTTCGTACACAAGTTCATCTGCCGCCTGCCACGCGCTCATTCCGTCTTTTGTGCGACGGTCTTCGTCAGGGACGTCACGGATTGCGGCCACCATGACCATCCAGGGGCCGTGGTTCTTTGCCAGCTTGTATCGTTTGCCCTTGATGGCTTCGATTTCAGCACTGCCTGCTTCCGGCAGTGCGACGGTCAGCAGAAGTGCAAGACTGAGGAGATTCCTGAAGATTTTCATACGCAGTCCTTCTGAAGAAGGAGTTGGCTGGAGAGACTCATGCCGGACGGCAGGATTCAGAAAGGACTGCGAGTATGCATCAAGGCGGTCTGGAAGTTTAAGGCGAGTTCTGTGATTTGCCCGTTCGTCCGAATTTCTGTTCCGAACTGTGCTCCTCATTTCGGCGACATTTGCCGGTGCACACCCAGGCAGCTTCTCAAACTGCCGAACTCATCTGGTGCGAATCGCGCGGAAGGTCGTGGCTGATTCGAACAGGGGTCAGTGACTGGTCCGTTGAATACTGAACGAGTCTGCAGCACACTCTGATATCGTCGGTTCCTCCGCACAGGTCAGGTATCAGAAACTCCACGCCTATGTCCTCGAAGCTCAGCATCGCTTTCATCGGCCTCGATTCTTCTCACTGCACGGCATTCACAGATCTGCTGCAGGCGGAAAACGATCCGATCTTTGCATATGCCGCTGTCACGGTTGGCTGGCCAGGCGGTAGCCCCGATTTTCCAATGAGTCGCGATCGAGTGGAGGGCTTCACGTCCGAGATGCGTGATCGGCGAGTCCGCATTGCAGAGAGTCCCGAAGACGCAGCATCATCAGCCGATGCAATCATCCTGGGATGTGTTGACGGTCGACAGCATTTGGAGATCGCACGACGCCTGATGCCGTTTCAAAAGCCGATGTTTGTCGATAAGCCGCTTGCGCATGATTTTGCGACGGCTCGGCAGCTCGCGAAGGAACTGGATGCTGCAGGAGTTCCCTGGTTCTCAAGTTCAGCCCTGCGATTTCAGGAGCCCTTGCCGACACTTCTGAGTGATCCGGATCGAGGTGCGATTCTGGGCTGTGATGTTCACGGCATCTGGCGACATGGTCCAGGACACTCCGACCTTGCCTGGTATGGCATTCATGGAATTGAAGCACTCTTTACTGTGATGGGGCCGGGCTGTCAGCGAGTCCAGCGCGTCTCAGCGGAGAATGGTGACGTCGTGATTGGGCAATGGACCGGAGGTCGAATAGGCACATGGCGAGGACTGAAGTTCGACCATCAGGCGACGGGATATGGTCTGACGGTCTTCTGTCGTCATGCGATTCATCAGAGTCCCGTGCCCGCCGACTACGATGGACTTGTTCGTGAAATCGTTCGTTTCTTTCAGACGCTGAAACCACCGGTGTCATCGAGTGAGACTCTGGAGATCTTTGCGTTCATGGATGCCGCAGAACGAAGTCGAGACCTTGGAGGCCAGGTTGTGCCGGTTGAGATCGGCTAACCACTTGACGCAGTGCAGCATGCCGTTGAACATCCGGCTTGCCACCTTTCAGCGCGGACAGCTGTTCTGCGTCATGATCTCCGCCACGTCACTTACAGGAGCATCCAATGCACCTTCCTGATCGAGTTGTTTCTTCTGTGCTCGCTGGCCTGGTCGCCTTCTTCGCGTGCGATCTCCCGGCTGTGGAAGGGAATGACGTTCGTGCTGCGGACAGGCCAAACATCATCATCATTTATGCCGACGACCTGGGGTACGGCGATCTGGGTTGCTACGGACATCCGACGATTCGGACGCCCAACCTCGATCGTATGGCGGCTGAAGGGATGCGATTCACGGAATTCTATTCGGCGGCTGAAGTGTGCACACCCAGCCGTGCGGCTCTGCTGACGGGACGCTATCCAATCCGAAACGGGATGTGTCATGATCAGTTTCGAGTTCTTCGAAACAACTCCTTAGGCGGACTGCCAAAGAACGAGATCACCATCGCTGAGATGCTGAAGGAAAAAGGATACTCAACAGGCATGGTCGGCAAATGGCATCTCGGTCACCTTCCCGAACATCTGCCGCCTCATCATGGTTTCGACAGTTATTTTGGGATGCCGTATTCGAACGACATGCTTCCGGCGAAGGATGCTCCTCAGGGCCGTGAAAAGTTCTTTGTGGAAAACAATGACTACTGGAAGACGCCGCTGATTCGGGGAACTGAGGTTATTGAAGAACATCCGGACCAGCGAACTCTGACAAAGCGTTACACAGAAGAGGCCGTTCAGTTCATCCGCGCGAAGAAGGATCAGCCATTTTTTCTTTACATGGCCCACACGTTTCCGCATGTGCCCCTGTTTGCTTCGGAGGACTTTCATGGCAAAAGTCCGGCAGGGCTATACGGTGATGTTGTCGCCGAACTTGACTGGAGCGTCGGTCAGGTTCTGGAAACACTCCGTGCCGAAAAGCTGGAGACTCGCACGATGGTCATGTTCAGCAGCGATAACGGACCGTGGCTGATTTTCGATTCTCACGGAGGCAGCGCGGGGATGCTGCGCGACGGCAAAGGATCCACGTGGGAAGGTGGCATGCGAGTGCCCGGTATCTTCTGGTGGCCGGGGAAGATCCCAGCTGGCTCAGTTCAACATGAAATGGGCTGTACGATGGATCTGCTTCCAACGATTGCCGGTCTTGTCGATGCTTCAACTCGCGAGCAGCAGCTTGATGGTACGAATATCGCCCCGTTGCTTCTTGGAACGGGAACCGTCGACCGCGCTCCGTACATGTACTATCGCGGGACTGAGCTGTATGCGTGTCGCCTTGGTCCCTGGAAGGCTCACTTCATCACCAAAGCAGCCTACGGAAATCCTAAAGCGGAGCCCCAGGAGCCTCCACTTTTGTATCACCTGGGCATCGATCCAGGCGAACGCTGGAATGAAGCAGCAAGGCAGCCAGACGTGATTGACTCGATCCGAAAGGCTGTTGAACACCATCGTTCGACCGTTCAGCCGGTAGAAAGTCAGCTGGAGAAAGTGATTCAGGCGAAGACGCCTTAGGACTATCGCAAAGCAAAAAAGCCGCGGTCAGAACGACCGCGGCTTCTGTTGCATCAGGTTCGAAATTGCCCCACTACTTTTCAGCAGGAATGTAATTCAGGGTGTAGTACGCCGAAGAGTGCAGAAGAGGCAGACCGCTGGCAGACTTCAGGTCATCGGCATGCAGTTCATGAACGTGTCCGCGTTGCACAGCATCCAGGTGAACTCGAACGTGCAGTCCATCGTCAGACACATCCACTTTCGTGACTTTGGGCTTTGTGTGGTCCACTTCCGGACTGCCGTACGATGACTGGAAGATGTAGCAGTACGTTTCGAACTTCCATGTTTCGATCTTCGCTGCCAGTTCACGATTGACGGGTTCTGTAAACGTCAGAGCAAATCCATCCGACTGAGCCTTCATCTCCAGGATCTCGAATGGCACTTTGCCGGACCAGCGAAGACGTTCCAGCGAGAATGGCTTTGTCCCGCGGGAGCCCCAGCCACGGTTGGTTCCGCCGACAAACATCGTTCCGTCTTCCGTCATTCGCAGGGCCAAAGTTCCGGAGCTGATTCCTTCACGAAACGGAAAGCACGCGCCCTGGTAGTGGCCGTTGACCTCTTCGATGAAACATCGCATGACGGTGCTGTGAGTCACGTCGCCCACAAACATCTGATTCTCAAACAGCCCGAACTTTCCCTGAGTCACATCGCAGGCGATGCCGCTCGCGCTCTGGCCCATTTTCTGGTACGGAAAGAGGATGACCGGAGGTTCGTACTCTGGGATGCGATCCGCCTCAGTCATGATGCGGCTGCCGCTCTGCGGTTCTTTTGGTGCAGACTTCGCTCCGCCCTCTGTCTGGCTGAACCAGCGATTGCCGCCCGGATGTCCCTGGAATGATCCGGGCCGCAACCACTTGAGGCTGCATGTGCCGTTCCATGGACCCTGGTTATCCGTGTAGAAGACGTCACCTTTTGCGTTGAATCCAATCCCGCCAGGTGAACGAATTCCGCTGCACGTTGGGATCATTTTGCCATTCGAGTCAATCCGCACGGCCCAGCCACGCCACGGACAGTCGCTGCCAAAGGAACCCGTCAGGCACAGAACCACCCACATGTTGCCGTCCTTGTCGAACGGTGAGCCGAACGCATACTCGTGGTAATCACCGTTGATACTCCAGGCATCGCAGAAGGCCTCCAGTTCATCCGCGCGGCCGTCGGCGTCCGTGTCCTTCAGGCGTGTCACTTCGCCGCGCTGAGTGGCATACAGACAGCCATCACGATACGTCAGGCCCAGGACTTCGTGAAGTCCCTGAGCAAACAGCTCGAACTTCACTTTCGAGGTGTCTTTATCCCAGGCATTCGAGACGCGATAGATGTCGCCTCGCCGAGTTGAGATGGCAATGGTCCCATCCGGCAGTGGCTCAATCGCGCCGGCTTCAAGAACGATGCCGTCCGGAATGCGAAAGCGCTCCAGTGGATAGTAGTCGTTTTCTGTCGGAGCCTGTTGAGCTGACAGCGCTGAACAGGAAAGCAGAAGGAAGAACGATGAAAGAAGTAATCTCATAAGAAGCCTCACCAGGAGGATTTGATTGCGAAAAGGTCACTGACGACGGCACGGATTGACGGATGGCCTTTGAAGCCTGAAGGCGGAGGACACGATTTCTGTCCTCCGTCGAACACTACCAAACCATCACAACTCGGAGCTTAGCAGTACCGTCTTTGTCAAAGTTTACAGGCACCAGAAGTTCCTGACGTCCGTTCATTGTGCGAACAGCGGGTTCACCACCTTCGATCCGGAAGCGGACACCATCAACAACCCACTCTCCGTTTTCTTCCTTCACGTTCGCTGAGGAACCAAGACGGAGCCAGAGATTCTGAGGGCGGTTTGCTGCCGTAATCGTGAGGCTGCGAGCAAGGCCGTTATCAGGGCTCGCGGCAAACGGAACAATCGTGTCCGCGATGGTGATGCCTTTCCACTCCGAACGGAAGGTCGGCACCCCTTCTTTGCTGAGCGAGTAGCCCTTGAAGTGATAATCCAGCTCCCGCGGATTCTTGTCGGGCCATGCCTGATCGAGCGACGGGAGTTCTGCGATGGGTGGCCCTGCAGGCAGCGTCATCACATGATCTCCGAGCGGAACCTGATTGCCAGGTCCTCGATCAACCCAGTGTTTGGATGCGTCGATGAACGCACCGTGCCAGATGAGTCGTGGCGTCAGGTGCTCAGCATCCCAGGCGAAATGAGCTTTCTCCGGATATCCCACGGCAATGCCACGAGGTGAAAGCCCTTCAAGGAAGTTGCGGTAGATCAATGGACGATCGGCCGGCTTCAGTTCGATCGCTTCACGCTGAAGGCCGGACGGAACTTTCGCCCGTGATCCGTCTGCAAGATAGGTCCAGATACCTTCGATCTGCGCCTGAGCTGTTCCTCCCAGAACATCCGGATACGCCACTTGCCCTCGAGGCCATGCGGCCGGCATACGGGTTCCCGGACGGTACTTCTGAGGATCCAGAAGGTAACGAACGAACCATTCGCGACGCAGACGTTTTGTCATCTTCGTCATATCGAGCGATTGAATTCCGGTGGCGGCATGTCGGTCAAAGATGTGGCACTTGATGCAGGACAGTCCCTTGTCGCCGACCAGCATACGAGCATCCGCCTTCACTCGATGTTCCGCTTCCGCCTGAGCGAACGCGGCTTCATCAGGCTGACGATCCAAAGCAATCAGTCGATCGACAATCGGATTTCCCTGGTCGCTTCCAAACTTCGGCATGCGTGTCGCCATGTACGGTCGGTCTTTTGCCCCTTCATTCAGGAGCGTTCGAAGCCATGCATCGTTCAGTTTATCGCCAGCTCCATCGAGAGCCGGCGGAACTCGACCTTCATCACCCATCTCCGGAATCGAGCCTGTGAAGACATGATTGAGCGAAGCGTCAGGTGCCAGTCCATCTCGGGCATGACACGCGAAACAGTTCATCGTGACCATCCCAAGTCGCAGCTCAGCCTTCCTGTCCTCACTGCGTGGCTGCTTCTGCGCGGCCAGTGCTGCGCGAAGATGTGTTCGCTGTTCGGGTGAGAATGCGAATGCAGGGACCGTTGTGGCAACCGTCTCGGCAAGGCAACCCTTTTCTGACTGCAGCCCGGCCATCGCGGGAGCTGTGCCTGTCCATTTGATCTGCCTGTCTCCATCTCCATGCTGATGGCAGGCGGCACATCCGAGCGATGCAAACAGCTTACGCCCCTGTTCGACCAGCGACCCATCGGCAGGCTTGTTTTCCGTCTCTTCCTTCTTTGGTGGCTCGTTCGTCAGCGTGACAAGTCCTGAGGCAGGCTGACGTGACAATCCACCGCCTTCAATTTCCAGCGCGATGGCTTCTTCGCCGTGGGCTTCAAAGTACTCCAGCACAAGCTCATGCGCGCCAGCGGTCAGTACCGCCTTGCCTTCGCGAAAACCGGCCGGATGGACGCCATCGTTATCCACGACCACATCGCCGTCGATTTTGAGCCGGGCACCATCGTCTGAGCTGAGATGAAATCGGTATTCGGCATCAGAAGGGAGATGGATGAACCCGCTGAATCGAAGGGCAAACGAATCCTTGCGATCAGTCACTCCCGCGCTGAAGTCCGTTGTGCGGCCGGCGAAAGAGGTCTTCAGCGTTGCGAAATCAGGCAGCTCGGACCAATCACCTTCGTAGTATTCAAACCGAATGTTGGGCTCGACCTTGACGTCTCTCAGCAGCCAGCTGGCAATGTCGCGAGCTTCCTCAGGCGACAGGTTCAGCGAAGGCATCCGGCCGGAGGGACGAACTGCGTGAGGATTGCGAAGGAAGTCGATCAAACTGCTGAGCGTGTACTTATCATCCAGCTTGCCCAGAGGCATGACGAAGTCGGGAGCCTTCCAGTCTTCTGCCGGCACGTCCTTTTTCTCTTCGTCCTCCTCGTCATCCGGGTTGACGGGATTCAGGCCGAGACGCAGCTGGCGAATCGTCTCAGGATCCCGCTGATCCCCGTGGCAGGACGCACATCCGACGCGATGGAACAGCGCCTCACCTCGGCGAACTGCGTCGGCCCCAACCGCGCCGGGACGCCAGTTGGCTCCGTCGGTCAGGAACGCAACAAGAGCCTCGCGAGCCTCCTTTGTTGTCGCACCCGGAATGAGTGGCATCGCCGTTCCCGGCTTGGCCTTTTGAGGATCCTCAAGAAGCCGGTGAATGAACTCCGGATTCACCCTCTGCCCCACATGAGTCAGCACGGGAGCCTTCCGCGCCGGCAGCGGCAGGCCTGCAAACTCACCATGGCATGACTGACAGTTCAGCTCAGAAACCAGCACCCGTCCAGCATCCTCGGCACTGAGCGTATTTCCAGCAAACCGCTGATGCCCGGGTACGACCAAATGCTGATCACCAGCGAGACCTCGGCCCGAACCAATCAAACACAAAAGCACGACGCCGGGCACCCAGCGCCAGGCAACCGAAAGCAAAGTCATACGCATCAATTCGCTTCCAAAAAAGAACCAGGAGACCGAGGGATTCTTATGGTTCAGTCCCCGAGAAGCAATCGTCTCGCCGGATTCATCCGCCCACCAGGGCACCCATCAAGGTGCATGGCACCTGATTTCGTAAGTTGATTGCTGCGAACATCTTGTGTCCTGGCGTTGCGCAGCTTATGGAGCGGTCTTCGGCTCGAGCGTTCGCAGAACCTGGCCGTTGTTGCCGTTCCAGAGATGAACGGTTCCCGAGGCGTCGCCAGCCGCGACGATCGCACTGTCGGGTGTCACTGCAACACAGTGAAGCCACTGCTTTGGACCACCATAATTTCTGGCAAGTCCGCCGTTTGAAGCATTGTGCATTCGGCACAGGGCGTCTCCCGAGACCGAGATGACGTTGTCCGATTCTCCAACGTACGTGATGGCCGTGATGTGCCGTCGAAAGTTCTCAATGGTTCGCTGCTGGTCGCCTGTTTCAGAATCCCACACTTTGATCGTATTGTCAGCGCCCGATGATGCGATGATCCGACCATCCCGCTTCCAGGCGACTCCCAGAACGTAACTCGTATGTCCTTCAAATCTGCGGAGCTGCTGACTGCTCGCGACGTCGAAGGTTCGAAGATATTTGTCCGCTCCCCCTGACGCGATCCGTCGAGCATCGGGCGAGAAGCGAGCACAATAGACCACATCGTCATGGGCCTGGGGCAGGTAAAGAGTTCGCTGTCCATCGCTCGTTCGGAAAATCTGCAGCTCGCCGCGCCGTGAAGGAATTCCTCCGGCGATCAACAACTGTGATGAGTCATTGGAAAAGTCCACCGATGTGACTCGATGAGCAATCAGGCTGGGATCATCGGCCGATCCAATCGTCCGTTCCAGTGTCCATTCAGGCCGAGTATCCCAGATGCGGAGTGTCTGATCGTCGGCAATGGAAACGAGATAGCGGTCATCGAGTGCTGCGAGCGAACGAACTGCGGCCGTGTGTCCCGCGAAGGCTTCCACGGCTGCACCGGTTTTGGAATCCCAGGTATGCAGACTGGGAAAGTCGCCGCTGGTGATGATCATCGATCCGTCGGAAGAGAACGTTACGGTTCTTAGCGCCTGATCGGCCTGTTGCAGTTGTTCATTCGCGGTCTGCACAGCGGTCTTCGATTCTGCAAGAGTCGCTTCTGCGCGAGTCACTGCCTCTTTGCGAACTGGCACCAGATCCTGCGCTTCCTTCAGTTCTTTTGCCGCCAGTGACTGTTGTTGGGTGAGAAGCTTCTGGGCTGCTTCGGCAGTCTTCACCGCAGTCACAGCTTCGTTGTAGGGCTTCTGAACAGTGTCCAGTTTCTGTGCCGCCTGGTTGGCAAGATTTGCTGTCTCGGTAGCTTTCGTTGTTGGAGCCTGAACCGCAGATGTAAGTTCCGTTGATCGCTTGCTCGCAGCTTCCATCTCTCCCTGAGCCGCTGCCACTTTCTGCTTGAGAACCTCACTGGTAGGGTCGCCGCCTGAGGCTTGCTGCAGTCGAGTTAATCGTGCCTGAACGACCTGGACCTGCGAGGCAGCATCCTTCGCTGCTTTCTCGGCTGCCTGTTTTTCTGCCAGTGCTGTTTTGGCTGCAGAGGAGGCGTCGATTGCGGCCTTCTCCACAACGGTCTTTTCCATCAGCGCTTTGTCGAGGGCTGCTTTTTTTGTCTGGACGTCCGTGTTCGCGGCCGTCAGCATGTCGGAAAGTTTCTTCTCTGCTTCGGTCTTGACGGGTACATCTTTCTCGGCAGCATCCAGCAGTTGCTTCGATGCGTTCAACCGAGCATTCGCGGTCGTCTCAGCCTGCTGAGCCCGTGTGAGCGCGATTCGGCGTCTGACATCACCTCGCATTTCAGCGACTTGCTGGCCGTTGATGTTCCAGAGACGTCCGACATGATTGTCACTTACGGCGACAACCTGTTGTCCGCTCGGTGACACAGCAACGCTCTGAATCTGACCACTATGATTGAGCTGAAGATTTGGTTGCCCGTTATCGAGGTTCCATCGGCGAACCGTTCCATCGTGACTGCCGCTGAAGACCTGCCGAGGTGCCCCTGAGACTCGCGTGAGGCTACTAACGAATCCGTTATGCCCGGTCATCTGCTTCAGCAGGGCAGTTTGCCAGGACCAGATTCCGGATGATGTCGCTGTCAAAACGAAGGGCTGTGTCTTTGCCGGGTCCGCTCCATTCGGAAGTGAGAGCATCAGGCAGCCCGTCGCTGGTCCGGTTGCTTCTGTGAATCGCTGCAACAGATTTCCGGTTGTGGCATCGTGCAGTTGAGCAATCGGTTTGTCACCGCCACTGACTGCGACCAGAGTCTTTCCTTCGCGCGACCATGTCACCCGACTGACTGGGCCAGGGAAGCCACTGATTTGTTGAACGGCGTATCCCTGACCATTCGAGAGCCAAAGTCGAACCTGTTGATTTTCTCCCGCGGTTGCCAGGTACTGTCCATCGATCGACATGGCGAGATCATGAATGGCAGCCCCATGGCTCGTCGCAAACACAGACTGACCGTTCTGTGTCGCAAATCCTCGCAGGGATCCATCCGCAGCGGCAGTAATGATTGACTGACCATTGGGATGAAGGACGAGTCCTCGAACGGGAGCTGTGTTGCCTTCAAGTGCCATCTGGTATTTGGCATTCGTTTGAGTCGGCGCCGAATCCTGGCGACTGATCAGCAAAGAACCGGGCTGAATTCCGAGCGCTGCCCAGCGGAGACTCGTGTCGCGGAAGGACTCGAGTAATCGGCCATTTGCACTGTTCCAGAGACTGACGTGGCCCTCGTTCGTCAGGCAACAGAGCCGGAGTCCGTCTGACGAAATGGAGACCTTGATCGGTGGCGATGGAAGTCCCTGGAGTGTCTGCAAAACGGAACCATTGTCGGTCTGGATCCACCGAGCCTGATTGTCGTTGCCGGCGATGAACATTCGCTGGCCATCCAATGAAACCGCGCAGGCCACTGGAGGCGACGGAAGGTTGAAGGCCCTGACCTGAGTCCCGTCGGCAGGATTCCAGAACCTGACCGACGTATCCGCGCTGACTGAGTACACCTGGCCATTCAGCAATCCCGTTGAGACAACCGCTGCCGTGTGGCCAGTGAACTCTTTCAACAGCATTCCATCAGCAACGTTGTACAGCCTAAGTACATTGTCGGAAAAGCCAGCGACCACTTGCCCGCCATCGTTTGATGTTCCCAAGGCTGTGACTTTCGAGGCCAGACCTTCGATCTTTCGAATCTCCGGCTGAGCTGGATTCTTCAGATCCCAGATTCGAATCGTGTTGTCGTCTGCCGCCGAGATAAGTCGCCCATCATCCTGCGAGAACGCGATGGATTGAATGGTTGCCGTGTGACCAGCCAGAGTCGTCTGCTGACCGTTCTCCAGATTTCGAATGATGATGACTGGCTGGCCATCTTTCATTGCGAACGATGCAAGTTGCTTCTTTGATGGGCTGAGCTGCAGACTCGCAGCATTCTCTGATGCAACAGCACTGAATGCTGAAGGGGCAGGGTGGTTCAGTTTCCAGACGGAAATGGATCCATCTTCACATCCTGTGACGGCCAGCGTCCCATCTCGGCTTGCTGTGATCGCGTGAATCGGAGACTTCGATCCGCTCCATTGTTCCGTCAGCGACTGAGTTGCGAGATTCCAGTTCTGAATAGTGCCGTCACTCAGACCGGCAAGCACCGAATAGGTATCGATCAGATTCTCGTCAGAAGGTTCGGCTGAACCTGCTTTTCGAATGATCGCCAATGATGTGACATCACCATCAATTTTCCATGCGGCAAGTTGCTGTTCTACGACGCCGTTATTCGATGGCTGGACCTTGATCACTCGGACGTTGCCCATGCCATCAGCGACCGCCACAAGCCGACCATCGACGCTGTTCGCCATGCGACGGATTTCGGCCGGTACATTGACCATGCGAGCACTTGGTTGTTGTGGAATCTGCCACAGACGAACAAGATAGTCGCCTCCGCCGGAAACAATCCATGGGACTGGATTTGGCTGTTGTTCCGAACGCAGTTCCGTTTCCACAACTTCGATCGTTGCGGGAACAACGGGCGTTTCAATGCGTGCCGCAAGAGTCCCGTCGGTCGCCTTCCAGATTCTGATGGACTGGTCTTTTGATGCGGAGACAAGGCGAGTCGAATCTTCTGAAAATCGAAGTGAAACGATCTGGTCTGTATGCCCCACGATCGTACTGAGCGTTTGGCCGTCAGCGGGATTCACGATGCGGATAGAATTGTCAGCCAAAGCCACTGCCAGCTTCTGTCGATCCGGGCTGATGGCCAGCGCTGACGGCACAGATCCCAGGGCAAGGTTCCGAATCTGCACATCTTTGGGTCGTCGCCAGATTTTGGCCTCGCGAAATCCGCCCGACGCCAGCAGGTCACCATCGACGTTAAAAGTCAGCGACTGAACAAGGTCACGATGAGCACCCCCGGATGTTGGTGCCAATGCCGGATCATTCAGAGTTGTGATTAGCTGACCGGTGGGAACATGATGCAGCAGAATCTGATTGCCTCGGCTGAACGCGACGTACTGACCGTCCTGTGTCACGGATAGCGCCTGCACCGCCTGCAGACTTTTGGGAAGCGCCGCCATTTGGCGTGGTGAAAGGCTTTCGACTCCACCAGTTCCCTTCGCACCCTGATCAATCCACAGTCGAATCAGTCCAAGCTGCCCTGGTGTCAGGTTTGAAGCCGCAACGTCGTTATCGGCTGGTGGCATGACTGGCTCTGCCTGGTGCGCCGAGAGTTTCAGCAGCAGGCTGTCGGCTGACTTCCCTGGAACAACCGCGGGCCCGTTGTCTCCACCCTTCAGAATCGCGGACGGACTTTCAAGAACCAGGCCTCCCTGCTTCTCACTGGCGGAGTGGCAGGCGAGGCAGTTCTTCTGCAGGATCGGGAGAATTTCCTTTTCGAACGAAACGTTGTCGGTCCGCTGAAGCGTCTCAATCGTGATTGGATCATCGGCTCTGAGCGGGTCCATCGCCAGCACTGAAGAGATCACCAGGATCATCGTCTTGAGTCTGTCTCGAAGCATACTTCACCGTCATGATTCAAAAGCGATTGTCAGGAAGCCGGCGGACTCTTTTGGTGCAAGGACTCTTCGGTCCTTGTTAGGCCAGAATGTCGTGGATCAGTTCACCATGCACGTCGGTGAGTCGAAAATCGCGACCGGCATAGCGGAACGTCAGTTTCTTGTGATCAAAGCCGAGGCAATGCAGCATCGTGGCATGGAGATCATGGATGCTGACAGGGTTTTCTGCCGCCTTGAATCCAAGTTCATCCGTAGCGCCGTAGACGGTGCCGCCTTTGATGCCTCCGCCAGCAAGCCACACACTGAACCCCCAGTGATTATGGTCGCGACCTGACTGAGGCTTTCCGTCGCCACTGAGCTCAACTGTTGGTGTTCTGCCAAATTCTCCGCCCCAGAGAATCAGCGTGTCTTCGAAGAGTCCTCGTTGCTTCAGATCCGTAATCAATGCTGCAATGGGCTGATCGATTTGTGCAGCGAGACTTCGATGCTGTCCTTCGATGTTTGCATGGTTGTCCCATGGCTGTCCGGCTCCATGCCAGAGCTGAACATACCGAACGCCACGTTCCAGAAGTCTTCGCGCGATCAGCGTTTGCCTCGCGTGAACTCCTTCGCCATACATCTCCTGAATGTGCTGCGGTTCACGAGTGACATCAAACGCTTCAGCCGCGTCCTGCTGCATGCGGAAGGCCAGTTCAAAAGACTGGATTCGTGCGTCCAGACGCGGGTCGATGCGAGCTGCTCGGTGCTCTTCGTTGAATCGAGCAAGCAGATCCAGCTGCCGTCGCTGCGCAGCGGTTGTGATCTGGGGATGCTCGATGTTCTCGATCAGTCGACTCAGTTCTTTGTGCTGTGAGTCAACATACGTGCCCTGAAACGCTCCGGGGAGAAAACCAGATTGCCAGTTTTCAGTGTCTTTGATCGGAAGACCATTGGGACACATGGCCACAAAACCTGGCAGGTTCTGATTGTCTGTGCCCAATCCATACAGCACCCATGCTCCCATACTGGGACGCGGCTGCACGGAGTCTCCACAGTTCATCAGCATCAACGACGGCTCATGATTCGGCACCTGAGCATACATGGAGCGGATCACAGCGATATCATCAATGTGCTGTGCCGTCTTCTCAAAGATCTCACTGACTTCGATGCCTGACTGACCATAGCGACGGAACCGAAACGGCGACGGAAATCCAGCGCCGGTCTTTCGCTCCGTCAGCAGGTTCTCCGAGACGGATCGATTCACATAGTTCTTCAAGGCAGGCTTTGGGTCGAACGTGTCAACATGAGACGGTCCGCCATTGAGGAAGAAATGGATGACTCGTTTGGCCTTCGCAGGGAAGTGAGGCGATCTCACCGCGAGCGTACTAGCGGCATCTTCTGCCCTGAGCCGTCCATCATCGCTGAGCAGGTGCGACAGCCCCAGCGCGCCAATCCCGAGCGCCGACTGCGCCAGCATCCTGCGACGATCTGGCCTTTCAGGAAATCGGGACCACAGCGATCCGGAGGGTGCTCGCATGGCAAGACTCACATCGCTTGTTGCCCACGAGCACGACGCGCCCGAGACCGCCAGGGTCAGCAGTCAGACAACAAACAGTCAGGAAGGAAATTTGGGAGGGAAAAAAAACAGAACAAACTGTACCGCATCATCCCCCAAATGTCTTGCAAAAAGCACGTTCGACTTCTTTGTTCCGGTGCCATGCACCTTTACAAAGGAATCCAGTCTTTTTATTGTTCGTTTTTCACCTCGATCACCACAACAGGAGCCGCACCATGCCACGCTTGAATCGCAAAGAGATCGTCGCCGACGGGGAAATTCAGGTCTTCCATGCTATCAGCCGCTGCGTCCGCAGGACGCACCTCTGCGGCAAAGACAGACGAACTCGAAGAGACTTTTCGCATCGCAAAGAGTGGATTCGCCAGCGGCTCGAGTTCCTGGCCGGTGTGTTCGGGATCGAAATCCTGGGCTTTGCGGTAATGAGCAACCACCTGC
>JAEUII010000251.1 GCA_016795145.1 Planctomycetaceae bacterium | reverse complement strand
CCTCACCATCTTCGGAAACAACCAACGGTGTATCCCTGAGACGTGCGCGAGCAATCACACCGACCATGGCCGAACACAAAGCGGCGTTAACTGTGGCAATCATGTCATCGACTGGTTTATGGATCATTGCAGTAACTCCGGGGAGATTGATCGGATGTAGTCTAGCCGTTTGCGGTCGACTGTCTCAATGCCATCAGCACTACCCCGACAACTGATGGACGGATTCGCATTCGATGCGTCTTACATGTACCAGTCGTCGGCGAGGTTGCGATAGAGTCTACTGAAGTTACGGATTCCCAGTCGAAAACGGCGCTTCACCGTCTCGGTTGGAACGTGATGTCCACCTTCGCGAACTCGTGCTGCGACGCGAGAAATCGCGAGCGACTCAGTTTCAAGCCAGAGAAAGAACAGCACGACTTGATATCCAACTTCATCAAAGCAAGTCGTCTTGCGTGACCTCTGCCGGCCAGCGTCGTCTCAAAACCAAACGTCTGTCTTTCCTGAACGAGTGAGTCGATTCTTTGCAGCATCAATCGACCCGCTGCAATCGCTTGACTGTCTGGATCGGACGGTGAGAGACCTGCGGCAATCAAATCCGCGTTCACGAATTCTCGACAGTTCACAAAACCTGGCAGAAACGAAGTGGCAAACGTTGTCTTGCCAGCGCCATTTGGGCCGGCGATGACATACACAGTGGGTTGTTCCATGTGACTTGACATATTCAGAATTCATGAGCGACGGAACTGGAGATGTCACGCGAGTACGAGTCATCCAGATTATGAAAAACGGGGCCGTCCATCTGTTATTCGACACAGTGTGTCAGTTCCGCAATTCTCCGCCAACCGATTGGAGATGCTTAAGGTCCACTGCTTTTGGTTACGCGATGAGTTTCCGAGAATGGCTCCGGTGAATCAGGCTTCCAACCTAGGCTCAGGACGAGGTTGCAACAGCGATGACAATGGCGAGCATCAAGACCGCGATCACAGTCAAACAGATTACCACGAACTTCATTGGATTCCGCTTCACAGGATCCTCATACCCCGAGGCTCTCGCCAGGCGTGTTCGTGCCATCGTTGCGGTCGCTAAAAGTTCGCGGAGTTGCTGCACTCCAGTTTCCTCGCGAATCCTTCCCTCTTTTTCGGTTCCCGAAACACTGGCGACCGCTGCGCCTGCCGCTGGACTTCCCAGCAGTGTTCCCCACAGCACAGCACTGAACATTGAACCAATCATGTTCCCTGCCTTCACTTGACGTTCCTGTTTCTCGGCATCTCGAAGTCTCGGCTTCAACGTCTCAATCATCTGGTCGAGTTGCTGCAGTCGACGATGGTCTGTGCGCCGCTTTGGTTGCTGACTGCCGATTGAATTTTTGAGCCACATGTTGTCTTGGCTTATTGATCGTTCTGACTCGAATCTGTCGATCACCGAATCCGCTGCACACCATGGACAGGACAATTGATTCGCTGGCGCGCTGCTCGTGCCAAGCCGTGAGAGTCGGCCTGGAATTGCGGAACAAATGCGACCGCAGTTGGTGCATAGCCCGTTGTGATCAAAGTCGCCCCAGATGATGGGGAGGGCATTGCACGCACATTGACCCGGACTGCGATGATTCCGTTTTGACTTCGCGTCGACTGCAGCCCCACAACAGGCACAGCGACCTGTTCGAAAGTTTAAATGACAATGGCTGCAGCGTTCGGCAGTTCTCTCCACTCTTGATCCGCAACCGGGACATGGAGCCAAACCTCGCACTGCATCGCCCGATCGTTGTAGTTGTCGGGCTTCGAGGTCGAGAGAGAAACTTGGATGACTTTCCAGCATGCCAATCGCATCTTCAAGAGTACTGAGGAAATCGGATTCGTCGGACTCTGTCGCTTGAACGATCTCTGGAATCCTGATCGCTGATCCGCAGAAGCGGCACTTCGCTCGACGTCCGGCTGCCGTATCGCGGAATTTCAAAGTGTTTCCACACGTACAAGTATAGGAAATCATGGCACGTCCGCCTCATCAAGGAGCGATCTTCAATTTCTTGCGCCCACCTCGTTCCGGCAATCGCGTTAGTTCTGAGACCAGACGACTGATCAATATTGCCTCGTCTGCTGAGCGAATTTGATCGCAGACAATCACTGGATTACAGAAACGACCTGCGATGCTCACCGTTCTTAAGGTCTCATACAACAATCCGGGAAGAACCGATTGTTGAAGGTATTGAAACAGAGGCTGCAGGACCCAGAATCCAATGATCCAGACAGGAATCAACATCACGATGAAGGGGATCAGCGGCATGGTGACACACATGGCCACGAGCGATTTGCAAATCGAGCGAAGTCCAAACATCTTGTCGTACTCATAGGTACGCACGACTTCACAATCTGTGATGTCGATCGACTCATTGCGAAACGGATAACCCATCATAGTATTCGATACTTCGACAAGAACTACTCCCCTTTCAATGTGCGCGTGGAATGTCGTTCGAGTGCCAAACAGCCCAGCCACAGGAAACAACACACCGCCGATTAAGCACAGAGTTGCAGCGGCATCTCTGAAGATTCCTCCTCCCGACTGATTTGCAAATCCAACGCCCATTATCGATAGAAATCCCAGAAGAATCCCGAGCACCACAAATTTCTTTTCAACCAGCCCGCTTGTAAGGCGAATCCCCATCAGCGAAGTGACTCTGCGAGGTCGCTTCCTGACACTGGCGATATGCGCCGAGTCCTCTGTGCGGAATGTCTCTGATGAATCCTGAGCGAAGAGTTTTCTTCCTGACGCAAACTCCAGTCCACATTCAAGGCAGATCACGGCCTTCTTCTTGACCGGCGAATGACATTCGGGACATGCTGTTGGCGTCCTCGTCGCCGGAGTCATTTTACTCTTGCTGAGTACTGGAACCGATGACGTTCCCGGGCTACCCTCCAACAGCAACTTCTCGCACCCCCGGCATTTCAGGTCTTGCTGGTTAGAGAACCAGAACCACGGAAGGCTCCGTCGCTCTCCGCAAGTACATTCCATCTGCAGTTTCATAAGAAGCCCACGATCAAAGTCGCTCCGCCGATTCACTGGGGAATGTGTGCCAATTCTTGCAAGGCATTCCGTATCAAGTCACAGATGTGCGGAGCCCGAATCGCTATTCCCTACAGAGACATCGCGCACGGGAACGAAATCTGACAGGTTTTCCTGGAGATTCGCCGTGGAGGCAACAAATCAGGCAGACTCAGTGCGCTAAGTCCTGCGGCGCTGTGTCGGAAAGTCCGGTGCGAACTACGCGAATCGCGTCGACTCGGCAAGCCCCTGGTCCACGGGAATTAACGGCATCGAGCTCAACCACGAGCCGCCCTGAAGTCAGAGGAATTGTTGCGATCAGAGCCCATTTAATGTTGTGGCGGCCTGTAACGGCTGGAGCTTTCTGCTGGTCAATTGCGCGAGTGATGACATTCGGACTCTCGCCGTCGTGCAGATGATAAATCACATGACCGCTGGAACCCTCCGCAGCCTCTTCTGGCCAGGTTGCAAAGACGTTATAAGTTCCCTCGGGCAAGTCAGATATTACCCAGCGTGCGGCCCTTGCGCCATCCTCGTTGTACCAGTGGCTCCCGTTGTAACCCGCCGGAAGGCTGCTAATGCGCCATCCTGGACGTCCCTCGACCTGATTCCATTCCACAATGTCCGTGTCGTCCAGAATCAGTTCGAAATCATCCGTCGTCACAGCATTCCGGGACAAAATGAATGCTGTGGTGGAAACAAGGCCCACGACAGCGAACCCGCTGATCAGCCATGGCCAGTAATACTTTGCGGTTTGTCCTCGTTTTGGAGTCGCCCCTGCAGCAATTAGATCAGCGGCAAGCAGCATTTCAGGCACAGGCACTCCTCGACATTTTTCAATCAGCTCTGTCAGCGCCGCCCCCTCAGACAGTGGCTTTAGTCTGCTCGCCACTTCGCTGGCCTGACATCGCTGCTCGACATTCTTTGCCAGCATCTCCTGCACAAGTGTCTCAAGGTCCGGCGGTACATCGACACCAACTGCTTTTAATGTTGGAGGGGTTGCTTGCTGATGATCCCGTATTTTTGTGCTGAGGGACCTGTGCGTGCCGAGGTCAAACGGCACTCGCCCGGATAATAACCTATAGAGAGTGCAGCCGAGCGCATAGACGTCGGCCTTTCCATCAACTTCGCTCGCGTTGTCGAATTGTTCCGGGGCTGAGTAGTCAGGTGTTCCGAGAAACAGTCCATCTGCTGTCGCGGTCGATGCTACAGCATCCCGGACACCGGGCCGAAGCAGAGCCAGTCCGTAGTCCGTGATCTTAACCAAGCCTCGCCTGTCAATCAGCAGATTGGAAGGTTTGATGTCACGGTGCACACATCCTTTACCGTGGCCATATGCCAGACCCTCCGCAGCCTGCCGAACAACCTCACAGGCGTTTGGAACGGTCAGACAACCGAGCAGTCCCAACAACTCCTCAAAGTCATAACCGTCAATCAACTCCATTACAAGGTAATGGATACCATTCTCTTCTGAGACTTCCAGCGACTGGACAATATGTGAATGCTGAAGTCCTTCTGCGATTCGATTACTTTTGTGAAATCGCCAGATAGTGTTGTTGTTCTGTGGGCCACGTACGATTTTGAGAGCCACCATGCGTCGCTTCGATCTCTGGAACGCACGATAGACTTCGCCCATGGATCCTTTCCCCAGCAGTTCAAGGATTCGATACTCGCCGAGTCGCTGTCCGGGAGTGAACTGTAGATGGAGACCATCACGGTTCTCAGTATCAGGTGGCAGCTCAACTGAGCTTTTCAGCAGGTCGATAAGCCCTCTGTTCTCGGCAGTCAAACCATCCATGACGGCCACACATCGGTCGCACGCTTCCAGGTGAATGGTTGTTGCCTCCTGATCTTCCTGCGACAACATGCCGCGGAGATATTGGTGCAGGAGATCTTCCGACGGGCAAGACGCGTCGTCACTGCGATGACTACTCATAGAGCATCTTCCGAACGTTTTGAACGGCCTCCAGAATCCTGCTTTTCCGTTTATAAAAGCTCCCGACTGAAATTCCGATCATTCCTGTCTCAAGGTCCGTGCAACTTGCTGCCGCTTCTCTCGGTGAAAGTGCGCCTGTTATGACATCAAGAATCAACTGTTGATCCATCGCTGGCAGGTTCATTCCCGCACATACGGTGAGGAAGACGTCTTTCGCGATAGCGACGTCTTCTTTATGCATGAACTCTTCGTCGGTGGAGAGTTGTTCCAAACGCAGCGAAATCTGTTCCAGCCGAGGCGTCACTTCACTCCCACCACAGGCACGATCGGGTCTGGCACTGTCTCGAAGATGATTCGCCCAGATGTTTCGCGCTATGGCCCATAGCCATCCTCGGAAGTTTCCCGGAACGAAGGTGCCGATTCGATTATGAACCTCTGCAGTTACGTTGTGCGCAAGTTCCTCTGCAAGGTCGAAACTCAATCCCGCCTGAAGGTACCTTCGCAGAATAAGTCGTTGATAGATCTCCAGATAACGATTCCACGCGGGTTCGTCCCTCAACTTCAGGGCTGCGATAAATGAGTTCGATGTTGAACCAGCATGATGAAGACCACCCAGCCTGCGAACCATAGCAGCCCTCCAGAGTACATCGAAGAACGCATCGCGATCTGACAGGAAATCCGGAAAGAGAAGAAGAATTCGCGTTTGATAGTAATAAGGTCGCATCGCAGCCACAAACAAGCCGCTCCATTCCGCCGTACCCCGCTGAGCAGGAATTCCCCTGGAGAATGAGAATTGCTGTCAGGTTTTTGGGGAACTCGCGATGTATTCATCAGTTGCGTGACAATAGAGCCATCGGTCGTTTCATCTCCCAAGGCAGCGACGAGGGGTTTTGCCACGGTCGGGTTTTCGATTGTCTTTTTTCAGTGATTCGTGTCTGGAAATCCACCGCCAACACGTTTCAAGAGTGCTCAAGTCCGGACGAGGGTCGGTCATGTCAGACGTTGATTCTCCGCTAACTCCTGACCCACATGAAAATGATTCTCCCGGTCCTCAACCACACGATGCATCGCCCGCGGACGTTCCAGAAGACCATGCCATTGAGGCCGGCAGCGGACCAGCACGAGTCGCCAAGTCAAGAAAATGTCCGTTCTGCCGCTCTGTTCTTGATCAAAACGCAGTCATCTGTATCCAGTGTGGCTACGACCTGAGAGCACAGCGTCCGGTCCAGCCATCCAGCGTTCGGAAGAAGAGAAGAACTGCTCCGCAGAAACGAAACTCGCTGGAGCCATTGGCACAGTATTCTCCGCAATTGTCGTGGTCAAAAGCGATCCTCAGCCTGGCGATGTTGCTTTCAGGACCTCTGTTGTTCTACGGTGCAGCGTCGGCCACAGTTGTGATAAGGTCCTCCGGCGGGCACACGGACTTTCTTCCGGTCGCGATCGCAGGGATCCTTCTGTTTCTGCTTTCCCCGGTTTTTGCATTCGCGCACTTTGTGCATTCGGTGAAGTTCCTGAGAAAAGAACCCGTACGGGCGATTTCTGGCGTGCTTCTGTCGTTACTACTGATCCTGCTTGCCGCCACCGGATGGTATCTGGGTCCGATGAAAGGAAAGCCACAGGATCTTCGACAACGAGTCGCGCAGTTCTTCTCTCGCAAGCCGGACTCAACCGCGTGGCAGCAAGACTTCGATGCTCTCATCGCCAGTATCCCGCCTGCTGAAGCACATCTGTCAGAAACAGATATTCACAATGGACAATCCTACACGAATCTGTTCGGTCACCTGCAAGATGGAGCCGAGGTGACGTACACCACCACAATGACAAGCTTCGATGATGTCAAAGGCCCGGAGATTTCTCCCGGATCGACCATCCAGAATGGAGCACCGGTTCTGGTGGTCATCGGCGAAAAGGATCACGCCACCTGGGCGTCGATTCCTCCCGGGACCATCGTGCGATACCGAGGCAATCTCGAACTCAAAGCCGACTTCATTTCAGAGAACGGCCGTGTTCGAGCGGTACGGGCGGTCATCGTTCATGTCAACGAGATTCTCGACCCTGCCCAAACTCAGCGGCCTGAAACTGCCCGGACCGCAGCATTTCAGGCTATTGCTGCGTGTCGTAAGGCTGCCGACCAACTTCGAGCGAACGCAGACGTAGACCGTCCATCCAATTGGCACATCCTGCTGGGAAAAGCTGATGGTCCCGCTGCCGGCAGTAAATGTCTGCAGACTGTGATCGATCCTCGAATTACGCCACCGGTCCCGGACAGCGACTTTGCAAAGGACCTGACAGAGTCCGGAATTGAACACAGATCGAGACAATGGACAGGCGCCAACAACCTTCGACTTGCAGCGGCACTAAACCTTGCGGCGGACCTTGAAGAGAATCACCGCTCAATTCTCCAGGATGCGGTGATTAATCTGCTCTGTTCAAAGCCGAAAGAACGAGGTCCGATCACCTCTGCAGAAGATGCAGACAAACAATTCAAAGAGATTCTATCAGGACTTGGCAGAACACCCGAGCCTTTTTCTAACGCTCTGCTTGGTGAACTACTGAAGGCTTTGCCGCCGGAATCGTCTCTGGCGATCCTCAGTGAAGTGTCTGAGAACTCACCACACCTGAATCGAACTCTGTTGCAGTTGGGTGAAGACTGGGCGGAATCAGCACTTCATGCTGCTAACGAGTCCGACTCAGATCCAGTTCTCCGCAGTTGGCATGGACGTCGTGATCGCCTCAAAGTGCTTTTACACCGAAGCAAATGACAGGCCCGTGTTTTCTTCTCGCCGTCATCTAACCTGAAGAGCCTTAAGTTATCGCACGACGCAGCCCAGTGCCGCAGAGTGCCGCAGACAATTCAGTCGAACCCAGTTCCCGTTTTTGACAGGAAGCGTTCATGTTGAGGAAGAAGGCCCCAAGCAACTATCCTGTACTCATGAGACAACTGTGCGTCCTGCTTCTGCTGGCGGCAGTCATTGCCTCTGTCTATGCGTTCGTCCATCTCGTATCCAGCTCTCATAATGATCTGCCACTTTCGCCACATCAACTCGCCTCAGTCATCACCATTGGGCTGTTGTTATTATCGATCCTTTCTTTCTTCAGTGACCTCTCCAGATTCACGCACTCACGCAGAAGAATGCACACTTTCAGTGGGGGCCATTCTCAAGAACCGTTGTTCTTCGAATCTCCATGCCGTTTGGGGCAGATAAACATGACCTGTGACATTTGCAGCGCCCCCGGCATCGGCACTCAAGTCTCCTCCGAAGACTTCATGCACGGAGTCTGCGTCTGCGGATTCAACCCCTTTCAACTGGGGCTCGCCAATGCCCCTACATCTTCTTCCGCGGGTCTCGACCTGAACAGTCTGTTTGAGAGCTGGAAGACGATGATGGTCTGCCGAAACACCACGCCTTGGAATGTCTGTCAGCGATGTATGAGGTTTCTTGAACCACATTTGCCTCAGAGGAAATCGTGTCAGAAACATTCTTTCGAAAGTTGAATGCGAGGTGAGTATAAAAGTCATTCTCTTGCTTGTTTGAGTCTCATCTGGAGATACTTCAGCGTGTAGGGTCAAATGCAACACAAGAAGGTCCTTTTCCCTCATCCCAAGGCTCCAGAGAGGTGATTCTTGATCTTAAGCACTTTGAACTGTGTTTATGGGAATGTGCTTCGGGCGGGAAGCAGATTTCTCCGAAGCTCACTCAGTGCACAACGGAAGATGAGCAGAATGGTAGGATTCGAGTATGAACGACCGGCTTTTGAACTGGATCAAACCTCAAGTCGATTTCGACTGGACGGAATACTGGAGCGAGCAGGACCGTTCCTCATCATTTGACCAAGGGCCATTGGCCATTTCCTATTATCAAACAGACGAGAGAAGACTTCTGACCGGGCTGTTTGACGAACTGATTGCGGAAATACCAGAGTCCGGCCGAGTCCTTGATGTCGGATGCGGCAACGGAGCCGGTTCAGCGGCTTTGTTTTCTGCGGCAGACCAGCAGCAGAAAGTGATCAATGTTGACATGCTGGATCTGGCCCATGTCAGGCCACCTCAATCATTGGCCGAACGTGTAAGGATCACAACTGGCGACGCGGAACAACTTCCTTTTCCAGAGCAAATGTTTGACCTCGTCCTTTGCTGCTTCAGCGCCGAGTTCTGCAACATTCTGCAGGTCATCAGAGAAAGTCATCGAGTTCTCAAACGCCGCGGACGTCTGGGAATGTTCGTTTATACCCGCGAGTCTCCAATGGTTTCAATACAGTCTGACTATGTCAACATCTATCGGAACGGTCTAAAACAGCTGCTGGAGAACATGCTGGCCGGGCTTCCCGTTGACAGAGAACTGATTCTGGAGATTCGCTCTCGAATCGAGCAAGATGATCCTCGGCCAAATACTCGGACTCATCTTGAAGCGATCGTTGATCACCTGGAACGTTTATCGACGTGTTCTGAGGCAGCGTTGGTGGATGTAGATGCACTGCTACTGCCGAGTCCCACGGGTCAGCCGAACGTGTTCTCCGTGCAGACTCTGCAGCGCAGAATGGCTCTCTGGGATGCGATTGACCATGTGGCGTTGGACCTTCACGATGGGTTTGAGTTGCGGCGACGTGTCTCGAGTTCAGGCTTCACGGACAGCTACATCATCCCCGCAGAGTTTCAATGTGTTCGAATCGGGTGTTTTCTGGCCGGGGAAAGGTTGTGAGTACCCGAGTCGATTCCACGGATCAATCGATGTCTATTGTGTCACAGTGTGGATGATGGTGTCGCAACTCAACGGCAATATGACGCCCCGGACGATGCGAGAAAATACTAAGACATTGAGGGAGTTTCAGGATGCTGAATCTGGAGATATTGCCACGATGTGATCGAGAAGCCGCAATCAGAATTCTGGAACATTCCCCGTGGCTCTTGATTCCGGACCTTGATCTGCATTTGTTTCAGACTGGGAGGCAGCAAGTGTATTGCCACAGTTCGATCCCCGCCGAATTAGACGCGGATTTTCTGATTGTTGAGCGATTGCCCCATGACAGCCACTGGCAACTTGTCTGCATAGCAGGACCACAGGATGACATCCTGCGGGATGGGATCCTCACTGCCGAACTGCAGGCAGCGCTCACCAATGTGACGCGATGGAGCACGATAGCGTGCGAGTGCTTAACGCGGTGGCTTCGAGAAAGCGACAACGCTGGCGGAAATCCCCGGATCAGTTATCGAATCGTAATTGGTGACAGCCAACGACAGTCTGACCAGGAACGGGCCGTCGTCCGTAGTCTTCGCACAAACAAGCTTCGTATTCGCAGCTATCGATGGC
>JAEUII010000208.1 GCA_016795145.1 Planctomycetaceae bacterium | reverse complement strand
AACGCTTCAGGCTGAAAGCCTTCTGATTTCAATGATCTGCTTCATGTTTTGATCTGCGTTCACACTTCCCCAATTGTCCCACCACCATTGTTCAAGGATCCCGGCCATGACGTCCCCTAACGTGAGTCGTCGTTCCCTTCTGAAGTTCACTGCGTCTCTTGCGGCTGCAGGACTGACTGCCCCCGAAGCTCTCTTTGCGACCATGACTGGTGCATCCAGCTTGAAGCCAAACGATGCACGGCTGGGAGCCTTGAAGGATCTGAACGGGTATTTTCCATTCACGCCGTCAGCGTCTGTTGAGGAATGGAACAAGCGTAAGGAATACGTCATTCGACAGATGAAGGTCGCTTGCGGCATTTGGCCGATGCCCGAACGTCCGCCAATTCAGGCAACCGTTCATGGGCGAGTCGAACGAGATGACTACACGGTTGATCGAGTCATCTTCGAAAGCAGCCCAGGGCTGCTGGTGACCGGTAATCTCTATCTGCCGAAGAACCCTTCTGCGAAAATGGCGACGATCCTGTGCCCGCACGGACATTGGGCCAACGGACGTTTTCACGACCATGGTGCCGACCTGCTGAAGAAAGAACTGGCATCGGGTGGCGAGCTCTTTGAATCTGTCGGCCGGCATCCGCTTCAGTCTCGCTGCGTTCAGCTGGCTCGCATGGGCTGCATGGTCTTCATCTATGATATGCTCGGCTATGCAGATGGAAGTTCGCTGACACAGGCACTGGCTCACGGTTTCGGCAAGCAGCGTCCTGAATTAAGTTCCCCCGAACACTGGGGCCTCTTCAGTGCTCAGTCGGAACTGCGCTGCCTGAACGCGATGGGGCTTCAGACGTGGAACTCCATTCGAACGCTCGACTGGATCACTTCACGCCCCGACTGCGACACAAAGCGAATCGGTGTGACAGGGGCGAGCGGCGGCGGCACACAGACTTTCATCCTGACAGCTCTCGATGAACGCGTGACTTCCGCGTTCCCTGCCGTCATGGTTTCAACGGCGATGCAGGGTGGCTGCACGTGTGAAAATGCTTCTTACCTGCGAGTCAACACGGGCAACATCGAATTCGCTGCCCTCGCTGCTCCTCGCCCAATTGCAATGACCGGGGCCGACGACTGGACTGTTGAGATTGAATCCAAAGGACTGCCGGAGCTGAAGAAGCACTACGTAATGATGGGAGTGCCTGACAACGTTCAGGCGAAGTACTTCAAGTTCCCGCACAACTACAACCATCCAAGTCGCATGATGATGTATGACTTCTTCAATCGCACGCTGAATCTTGGCGTCGACAACATCGCCGAACGTGAATACGTGCCGCTGACGAAGGACGAAGCGACCGTCTTCAATGCTCAGCATCCCGCACCAGACACATCAGAAGCAGCTGAAGTGCGACTTCTGCAGTCCCTCGATGCCGCCTCGAAGAAGCAACTCGCCGCTCTCGCGCCGACAGATGCGGCAAAACTGAAGGAGTTTCGTAAGGTCGTCGGCGGGGCTCTGGATGTCATGATCGGCAGAGCATTGCCGGAAACCGGAAGCACTGAATTCGAAAAGGTTGCGGAAAACCAGCGAGACGGATTCATTGAATTCACTGGTCTCCTGAAGCTGAAGGCTCGCGGTGAAGTCCTGCCAACCGTGTACTTTCTTCCTTCAAACTGGAACAGGCAGGTTGTGCTCTGGATCGACGGAGAAGGCAAAAAGAAAGCGTACGATGGTGACAAGCCTTCCGCCGAGATCATGAAGCTGATCAAAGCTGGGTATGCGATCGGTGCAATCGATTTGTATCTGACCGGAGACTTCACGGACGACGGAAAGCCGGTTGCGCAGATGCCGATCGTCAATAATCCTCGCGAGTTTGCCGGCTACACTCTGGGGTACAATCATCCGTTGTTCAGCCAAAGAGTCCACGACATCCTGACTCTGACATCCTCAACCATTTACCACGCGGAAAAGCCGGAGAAGGTTCATCTGGTTGGCGTCAATGGAGCAGGTCCGATGGTCGCGGCGGCGTGTGCCATCGCAGGAACAAAAGTGGCCAGTGCGGCGGTCGATACGGCGGGATACCGCTTCGGATCGATCACACAAATTCGTGATGTGAACCTGCTGCCTGGCGCTGTGAGATACGGGGATGTCCCAGCCATGCTGGCTCTGTGTGCTCCAGTGAAACTCGCAGTGGCAGGTGAGACTGCCACGACTGCAGCGCTGACAGTTCAGGCGTACTCCGCGGCCGGTGCTAATGTTTCATGGCTGGCAAATGGCAGCGCGATTGCCGACTGGATCAAAGGCTAACCGCCATCGCAAACTCTCTATCCTGACGCTTTCCGTTCGAGGACGTGGAACCCTCTTGAGATCCACGTCCCTCGGAATGTGATCGTCGGCTATTCCCTTCCAAATCTAACGCTGCGAATCACACTCTTCCCCACGGAGTCACTGGCATGATCCGCTTGTCCTGGAGCTTGCTGCTTGCGTCCCTGTCGATGATCGCCTGCGCATCCGCGATTGATGCTCAGGAGACCAAATTCGTGGACTGTTCACTGCTGATCGCGCCCGAATATCCGGCGACCTGGCCAACTCATCCGTTTCCACGATTCCAGCTCATCCACGAACAGGCGATTGGTCCGAACAGTCCGTACAACATTGATGTTCTGATGATCGATGGCAACACCGGGACACAGATGGATGTTCCGCCACACTCGGTGGTTCGTCCGGAACTGAAGCGAGAAAAATCCGGGCCATTCGGATTGTCGTGGACCGACAAGATTGAGCCGTGGCAGTTCGGCGGCGAAGCGTGCATCGTGGATGTTCGGCACCTGCTGGACAAAGCTCCGAATGGCGTGAGTCCTCTTGTGATGCCGACTGATATTGAAGCCTTTGAGAAGCAGCATCGCAAAGTCGGTTTCGGCGATGTCGTTCTGTTTCGAAGCGACTATTCCGACCAGTTCTACCGCCCATTCCCCGACGGTCATCGTTACATTGCGGATGTTGTTGACCGAAAAGCTCCGGGATACCCGGATCCCGGTCCGGAAACGATGGAGTTCCTGGCTACTCGCGGAGTCATGACGCTGGGCACCGACAGCGCAAGCATGGGGCCGATGCCGAACCTCGCCGAGCCGACTCATTACGCCGGACTTCGTCACGGAATGATCTGGACCGAAGGAGCCACTTCGCTGGGACAGCTTCCATCCACAGGTGCATTTTACTGCATGCTGTCTCCTCGCCACGCGAACGGGCCTTATTCGGAAACGCGAGCGTTTGCCATTACCGGCGGTGATCTTCCACGAAGACTGATCGAAGCCGCCAGGAACAAACGTGCGGTCGATCTTTCTCCTGTGCTGGACATGAAGAACCCAGTCACAAACCCCGGTACTCTTGCCGGACGGCATCGACAGGTGTATGTGAAAGTGGACTTCCTGTATTCGCCGGATCTCGATCTCTGGCATCACACACATCTCATGGACGCAACGGCCGGAACTCACCTGATCACACCATCCTTCGCGCTTCCGCCGGAGGGGGCTCAGGTCGAATACAGTCCGGAAGTTCGAGGCTGGCTGGAAGAATATGAAGCGAAGTTCGGCAAGCGAGGATTCAGTAACCGCACGGCCGAGCAGGTGCCTCTCGAATGGACCTGCGGCGAAGCACGTGTCGTTGATGTCACATCTCTGGCGGGAACCACTCAAAAAGCTCAGTGGCCCGCTTCACCAGTCATCACCGCTGAATTGCTGGAGAAGGATGAACAGCGGAACGGGAAGTTTCTGGCTGGCCAGATTGTGATTTTCCGGACCGGCCATATCGATCGATTCTTCAAGCCGGCTCCGGATGATAAAGGGGTCTGGGCTGATCCACTCACTGGAAAGTCAGAGGGATGGCCGGCTCCTGATGCCGCGGCCATTCAATTGCTGAAGCGTCGAGGCATTCGCTGTGTCGCCACAGACGCCCCGGACCTCGGAGGCGTGAATCCGAAACAAGCCGCGATGACCTACTGGGCTCTCGGAAGCGCCGATATGGTTGGCATCGAGTTCCTGAACAACGTCGGCAACCTTCCGCCGAACAGTTACTTCCTGTTCGCCCCCACCCGAATCCGCGACGCCCACGCCAGCCCCGGCCGAGCAATCGGGATGTGGTAGTCCGCTGGTTCAGCTCAGGATCTCTGAGACGACTCGGCATTCGCGCTGGTCGGTGAGGGTTTGAAGGCGGGCGTTGTGGAGGTATGTCAGTTTGGAATGATCAAAGCCAAACTGATGGAACAGTGTCGCCTGATAGTCGTTCGGGGTGACTCGGTTGACGACGGCGGAATGACCAAGTTCGTCCGTTTCGCCGTACGTCATTCCGCCCTTGATTCCGCCTCCGGCCAGCCAGGTGCTGAATCCCTGTCCGTTGTGATCTCTGCCGGACGCGGCTTCGTCGCCGTGGTTTTCTGTGACTGGAAGCCGTCCGATCTCACCGCCCCAGTGAACGATTGTCGTTTCCAGAAGTCCTCGCTGCTTCAGATCCCGGACCAGGGCAGCAGCTGGTTGGTCGGTTCTGCGGCAGATGGCTGGCAGGCCCGTTCGAATGTGATTGTGAGTGTCCCATGGCTGTCCGCCCAGAAACAACTGGACGAACCGCACACCTCGTTCCACCAGACGCCGGGCCAGCAGGCAGCGAGTTCCGTATTCGCGAGTCTCATCGCGATCAAGGCCATACATTTCCTGAGTAGCCTTTGTCTCCTGACTGATATCCAGCGCCTCTCGAGCAGCAGTTTGCATCCGAGCCGCCAGTTCGTAACTCGCGATGCGTGCTTCAAGGTCCGCCTCGCCCGGATACCTTGTGAGATGCATGCGATTCAGTTGATTCAGAAGCTGCAGATTCTGTCGTTGCGGAATTCCGGCCAGGTGAGTTGGCGGATCCAGATTCAGAATTCTCGGTTCCTGCGGTCGCAGAACGGTCCCCTGAAACAGTGCGGGCATCCACCCGCTGGACCAGTTCAGAACCCCATCGACAGGATGACCACCCGGGTCCGTCAGCACCATATAAGCCGGAAGATTCTGGCTCTCAGAACCCAATGCGTAGGTGACCCAGGAACCCAGAGACGGCCGCCCCGTGACAGCCGGGATGCCAGCGTTCATGTACCGGATCGAAACTTCATGGCCGTTGAAGCCCGTGTGCATCGAGCGAATTACGCAGATGTCGTCGACAATTCCAGCCGTGTGAGGCAGCAGTTCTGAGACCTCGGTGCCGCACTGACCATGATGTCGAAACTTCCACGGACTACCCATCAGCTTCTTGCTGGCTCGATTCACGAAGCTGTAAACCACTTCGCCGGAAAAGTCCGTCCCGCTCAGTCGAGTCAACTCGGGCTTAGGGTCGAGCAGGTCCACATGCGACGGTCCGCCGTGCATGAACATGGAAATCATGGCCGTCGCACGTCCCTGAGTCGCCGGGGACTTTGGCTTCATGTCAAAGTGGTCTGGCTTTGTCTTCACCTCAGGAGGAGAAGCGTTAGCAGTTGCTTCACTCACCAGCAGCGAAGCCAATGCAAGGCTGCCAAATCCCATGGCCTGATCACACAGGAATGCTCGTCGCGACAGGCTCATTCGGAGTCTCCTGAATCAAGGCGGAACCTGAATCTCTCACTCTAAGAGTTGGGTGAGGATTCCAGCTGGGAAGGATTTGGGGAGGGAGTTCGATGGAAGGAACGGACCACGGGCAACCAACAAAGAACGCCGCGCCATGGACCGATGCAAAGTCTGGCTCACATAACTTTAGATCGAAAGAGCCACCGAGAAGGATGCACGGTTTTCCAAAGAATCAGACGCCTCGCGGCCCCCAGGGCTCATCCAGAACCGTGGCGACGACGTCCATTTCGATTCAGAAACTGCCACATCTCCCAGGCCTTGACGACCGCTTTGCCAGCGTTTTGGTGGACGTTTTTCCTTTCCGGCCTAAAACGTTCACGTCGTCACTGTTTCTCGAGTGTCAGGTAGGGATTTGGAAGGGCCTGTGATGTTTCGAACGCTGAGTGGATGTCTGTTTTTTCTGCTTTTTTCCGCGATCGTGTCGGGAACTTGCGTCGGCGGCGACCGTTCAGAATGGTTGCAGTGGCGAGGAAACGATCGCACCTGTTTTGTGACCGGAACCCCGACCTGGCCGGACTCCGTTCAGGCCGAATCGCTGAAAGAACGCTACCGAGTTCCTCTCGGGCCCAGTTACTCAGGGCCGATCGTGACGAAAGATCGAGTCTTCGTGACTGAGACTGTGAACAAAGAGAACGAAGTGACTCGAGCGCTCGACCGAGACACAGGCAAGGAGCTGTGGAAGACGGAATGGCCAGGTGCAATGGCAGTCCCATTCTTCGCAGCGTCCAATGGAAGCTGGATCCGAGCGACTCCCGTCTACGATGGTAAGAGGTTGTTCGTGCCGGGAATGCTTGATGTACTCATTGCCCTCGATGGCGAAACCGGCAAAGAACTCTGGCGTTGTGATTTTCGTGAAGAGTTCAAAACCGTAGGACAGACCTTCGGCTTTGTCTGCTCACCTTTGATCGATAATGGCTTTGTGTTTGTGCAGACCTCGGGAGGTCTGGTGAAGCTCAATTGTGAGACAGGGGCCATTGCCTGGCGAAGCCTGAAGGAAGAAGGCGGGATGATGGGCGGTGCCTTCTCCTCACCGATGCTGGCGACCGTTGCGGGAACAAAACAGCTTGTTGTTCAGACTCGCGCGAAGCTCTGTGGTGTTGACCCGGAGAGCGGTACCGAACTGTGGTCCGTGGCGATTCCATCGTTCCGCGACATGAACATTCTGACCCCAACAAT
This sequence comes from Planctomycetaceae bacterium, assembly GCA_016795145.1. Taxonomy (GTDB): domain Bacteria; phylum Planctomycetota; class Planctomycetia; order Planctomycetales; family Planctomycetaceae; genus SXXK01. The sequence continues at coordinate 8,062 of JAEUII010000208.1, read as the reverse complement.
CATTGGCGACCGCATCTTCACCAGCAGCTATGGTGGTGGTGCCATGATGTACGAAGTCGTGAAGTCCGGCGACAAGTTTGAAGCGAAGGAAGTTTGGAAGAACACGACCGAAGCTTACATGTCATCGCCGGTGGTCATCGACAACCGCATCTACCTTCATCTGCGAAACCGACGATTCTCCTGCATCGATCCTGCGACCGGAGAAACGCTGTGGCGAACAACTCCTTTTGGAGAATACTGGAGCATGGTCGCCAACGGAAAGAACATGCTGGCTCTGGACGAAAAGGGTGATCTGATTCTGATCGAAGCAGACCCGGCGGAGTTCAAGAAGAAAGACACCGTCCATCTGACCGATGCCTCCGCGTGGGCTCACCTTGCCGTCGTCGATGATCAGGTCTTCGTTCGAGCACTGGACGCGCTGATCGTTTATGACTGGAAGCAGAACTGATCAAACGCAAAACTTGCGATTGAGCAATCGGCTGACTTATTAGAACACGTAGCCACCGCAGAAGAGTGCTGTGGCTACGTTTTTTTTATGGTGATCCCTCACTTACGTTTCGGGTTGTGAATGCTGAAGCAGCATCAGTCTTCCGCTTTGCTTCCATCCCCGCACATCTTCACGATGCGGGGATCGAAGCGAGCGATGGCTTCCACCAGGTCACTCTGTTCCGACATGACCTGTTCGATGTTCTTGTAAACCATCGGCACTTCATCCGCACCCGCCGAGATGACTCGAATTCCACGTGCGGCCAGGTTCTTCTGCACAGACTTGAAGTTGAACTGATCCAGTGCCTTCGTGCGTGACATTACGCGCCCGGCTCCATGTGATGCGGAGTCAAAGCTTTCCGCGTTGCCGCGGCCACGTACCACAAATGCCGGGTCGGCCATCGATCCCGGAATAACGCCCAGCGTACCTTTTCCGGCCGGAGTTGCGCCTTTGCGATGCACATAAACGTCTCTCCCCTGGTGCCGTTCTTTCCATGCGAAATTGTGATGATTCTCGACCCCCGTGATCACTCTGGCGCCCAGAAGATGAGTCACCAGGCGATGAATGACCGCGTGGTTTGCTGCGGCATAATTTCCCATCAGGTTCATTGCCGCCCAGTATTCCTGCCCGGCTGAAGACTTCATGTCCAGCCACGCCAGTCGATCGAAATGCTGATGCTGCGACGGAAGCTTCTGACGAGCGATCGCGGAGTATGTTGAACAGACCGCCGCACCTGCTCCGCGACTTCCGCTGTGACTGAGCAGCCCGACATACTGACCTGGTTCCAGACCAAGCTCTGACTTTTCGGTGATCGTGACAACACCAAACTCGACAAAATGGTTGCCGGAGCCTGAAGTCCCCAGCTGATAGCGAGCCTTATCCCGGTGCTCACGCGTGATGCGAGTCACAGTCCAGTCTTCATCCAGCACTGGATGATCCTGCGGCTTGCGGTGAGTTGAACCAACTCCAAATCGTGTCCCGTTCTCCAGCGCTGCGCGATAGTGTTCAAAGTTCTTTTCGAGCGACTCGACGGGCATGTCGAGCACTGACAGTTTCATGCGACAGGCAATGTCGACTCCGACTGCATACGGAATGATCACGTCTTCCGTTGCGAGAACTCCGCCAATCGGCAGGCCGTAACCAATGTGAGCATCCGGCATCAACGCCGCACCGACCGCATACGGAATATGTCGTGCATCGTCCATCTGCCTCAATGCACCGTCGTCGATGTTGGAACCCCAAATTCGACAGGGAACCGGGCCACGCTGCTCCGGCTCCGGCGCATCGGAATTGCAGGAAGCCAGTTCCTTCGCAAGGGCATCCAGAACCTGATCGCCGAAGAACAGACGAGGATTCTCCGCGACAAGGCGCAGGCGTTCCTTGATCGTTCGTTTGTCCATGTCGTCCTGCTGGCTCAGCGTTTGAATCGCAGAGACAGCATGACGCACAGCCGATCGTGGAATTCCAAGTTTTTCGAGCTGGCGAGCGTTCATAGGGCACGGGAAAGAACAGTGAATCGACGAATGTTGTCGAAGTTTGTGACACCGGAACTGGGGTTTGGGTTCAGGGGCGGTTTCAGTGTTCAGGTTTCAGTGTTCAGGTTTCAGTGTTCAGGTTTCAGTTTGCTGGAGGTCTTAGATCCAGTTTTTGCGACGGAAATAGATGAGGAAGCTTGTGGCCATCAGAACCATTCCAGCGATGGCGGCAGGATAGCCATACTTCATTTTCAGCTCTGGCATGTGCTCGAAGTTCATCCCGTAGAAGCCTGCGATGAAGCTAAGCGGCATGAACAGAGTGGCGATCACCGTCAGCGTCTTCATGACTTCGGAGCTGCGGAAGCTGATGTCGGCCACATAGAAATCGCGAAGGTCTGCGCACAGTTCGCGATAGGTTTCCGTCACATCCATCAGTTGGATCGTGTGGTCATAGCAGTCCCGCATCCATGTCTTGGTCGAATCCAGGATGAACCGACAGTCATCTCGCAGCAAAGCGGCGATGGCATCTCGCTGAGGCCAGATGGTCTTGCGAAGCAGCAGCAGGTCAGAACGTACGTTACGGATTTCCTGACGGTGGTTCTGACATCCGCCCTGTTCCAGGTCGTCATCGATGCGATTCAGGCGGTTACCGATTTCTTCGATCACGGGGAAGTAGTTATCAATGACCGTATCGAGAATCGCATAGGCGAGGTAGTCCGCCTTCTGTTCGCGAATCTTGCCGCGAGCCCAGAGGATGCGTTCACGGACGGGATCAAGCTTTGGCGTACCTTCGTGAATGCTAAGAACAAATCCATCGCCGAGGAACAGGCTGACTTGTTCTGTCGACAGATTCCCCTGAGCATCCACCAGTGGGATTCGGCTGACGACGAAGAGATGGTCGTCATAGTCTTCAACCTTGCAGCGTTGATGAGTATTCACCACGTCTTCCAGCGCGAGGGGGTGCAGGCCGAACGCGTCTCCCAGCTGTTGAATGGTCTCCGAGTCAGCGACGCCTTCGACCCGAAACCAATAGGTGCGGTCGGCCGGCACGTCTTCATTGAGTTCAGCGACGGTGTCGATCACCTCTTCTTCAGCGTTGTCACGGTTGTAGGAAATTCGAGTAATACGACAGGCGGCGGAAATTGGCTGAAGGCCACGATCGATCGTTCCCGGAGTCGCTCCAACACCGGTCGCACGGCGAAACGCACGCAGGACTGCCTTTTTTGGTTCAGACGCAGTTTTTCCGATGGTCAAGGTCTCAGCTCCTTTGGAGAAATTGGAGGGACTTAGCAGCAGGAGTATGCCGGGGGGACAGGAGATTTGCCTATGCCAGTCGATCGACGCCAGAAAATCGGCAAAATCTGACCCGGTGACCGAATTTCGAGGCACTTCGCTAGATTGACCGGTGTTCAACTCGCCAGACTGAATACATCTGTCCACGGGACTGAAAGAATCGAGCCCGCGGACAGGGTTGCAAACTGACGCTCGGGAGAGTCCTCGATGCGTCGCGAATGAGTCTTCCCTTTCTTTCGGTGTCCTTTCTTGATGGAGTTGGCAATGAAACTGAATCAAATGCTGCGGAAGGTCGCGTTGCTCGGCCTTTGCAGTGTCACATTTTCGGCAATCGCTGATGCTCAGCCACCTCGTGGCGAAGGCGGCGGCCAGCCTCCACAGGAGGGTGGTCGAGGTGATCGACAGGGTCGCGGCGGCAACCGCGGCGGTTTCGGTGGTGGGTTCGGCGGCGGAATGATGGGTGGAATGGGCGGAATGATGGCCCGCACCGTCGACCGTGCAACGCTGCTCGGCAACGACAAGGTCCGCCAGGAATTGAAGATTGAAGAAGCTCAGGCGGCGACCATCGACGCAGCCCTTGATGCTTACCGTGAAGAGCGAAACAACGCTCCTCGCCCAGACCGTGATGCATTCCAGAACATGTCCGAAGAAGAGCGAACAAAGTACTTCGCAGACATGCAGAAGCAGCGCGAAGAATTGAGCAAGAAGACCGACTCCGTGCTGAACGCCCTGCTGGAAGCTCCTCAGATCAAGCGACTGGACGAAATCACCGTTCAGGCTCGATTGCAGATGGCAGCTCTTCAGACCCTGATGGCTGACGACATGAAGACAGCTTTGACCATCACCGAAGAACAGGTTGGCAAGCTGAAGGAAGTCGAAACCAAGGCGGGTGAAGACATGCAGAAGATGATGGAAGAGATGCGAGCCAACTTCCAGCCAGGCGGCGGTGCCCCAGGCGGTGGCGGTGCTCCAGGCGGCGGTGGCCCAGGTGCTGGGTTCGAAGCAATGCGAGAAAAGATGGACGCAGCTCGCAAGGCTGTCACTGACAGCGCAATGGCTGTTCTGACAGACGCTCAGAAGACCAAGCTGGAAGAAATGAAGGGCGCAGCATTCGAACTTGACGCTCGAAGCCTGATGGGCGGTCGAGGTGGATTCGGTGGCGGCGGTCCTGGTGGTGGTGGCCCAGGCGGCGGCGGTCCTGGCGGACAGGGTGGTCGCGGCGGCCGTGGTCAAGGCGGCGGACGTGGCGGACGTCCTGCAGAGTAACGCAGGGCTCCACTAACCTAAGCAATACGGAAGGGCGATTCCTGAACGGGGATCGCCCTTTTTGTTTTCATTGACCAGTTTCCATATCATGCTGACCGAGGCATGCTGTTTGCTTCGAATTGAAGTGCGTCGTGTGAATGACCTCAATGACTGATGACTCGAAGTCGGCAACTTGTTTCGCTCCTGTGAGTCCACGGCACAACCCGGGACCCATTGAGCAATTCGAAAGGTCACTGCGCCCCAGCCAATTCGGCCCACTCCTGTGAGCAGATTGGCACACCAGAAAACTCCCGGTGTGCTGGATTGCCCCATTCGACAGACACATGAGTCCTTCGACCTTCCACACATTATCTTCCGACGACGTAATTCGTCAGCTTCAAACGGACAAAGTTCGGGGGCTGGCGGACGCGGAGGCTTTGCAACGTCGAAGAATCAGCGGTCCAAATCGACTTGCAGAAACTGTCCCCGTTCCGTGGTGGAAACGCCTGGCTTCGCAGTTTCGCGATCTCGTTATTTTGATCCTCATCCTTGCTGCCGTGCTTGCAGGTGCGATGGGGGAGTGGATTGACACGATAGCAATTCTGGCCATCGTCGCACTGAATGGTCTGATTGGGTTCACACAGGAAGAGCGAGCGGAGCAGGCGCTGGCTTCGCTGCAAAAGCTCTCGTCCCCGATGGCAAGGGTTTTTCGGGACGGAGTTCAGCGACTAATCCCGGCGGAGGAACTCGTTCCAGGGGATTGCGTGCAACTGGAAGCGGGCGACAATATTCCTGCCGACTGCCGTTTGATCACGTCATTTCGCGTTCAGGTGCAGGAAGCCGCACTGACGGGCGAAAGTGTTCCCGTTGAAAAACAAGCGGAAGCGATACTCGAAGAAGCGGCCCCGTTGGGTGACCGGCGAAACATGATTTACATGGGAACGGTTGTCGCGACGGGCAAGGCGACTTCCGTGGTCGTACGGATTGGGATGCAAACAGAGCTTGGGCAGATTGCTGGATTGCTGAATCGCTCTGAACATGAGCAAACTCCTCTTCAGAAACGGCTTGCCGAACTGGGACGTGTTCTGGTTTTGGTCTGCCTGGGAATAGTGCTCATCATCTTCACTCTGCAGATGATCAGAGGCGGCAGAGTCCTTGAAACATTGCTGGTTTCAGTCAGTCTTGCAGTAGCCGCTGTACCGGAAGGACTACCGGCAGTGGTGACGATGACGCTGGCCCTTGGCCTGCAGCGCATGGTCAAACGGAATGCGCTGGTGAGAAAGCTGCCAAGTGTTGAAACACTTGGATCTGTCAATGTGATTTGTTCCGACAAAACCGGAACCCTGACGCGCAATGAAATGACCGTGCGAGAAGTTGTTACGGCCAGTCACCGCTTGCGAATCTCTGGCGCTGGATATGTTCCACATGGGGAGTTTCTGGTTGATTTCGGGAAATCGGCTGAGCGTCCAGTGGACGAGGGTGACGAGAAACTAACTAACCCATCGCTCCATCCGGAATTGCGGCCACTTCTGGTTGCTGGCGCTCGCTGCAACAACGCCGCGATTCAGCCAGGAGCTGACGGGTCCGGCAATTGGCAGTGCGTCGGAGATCCCACAGAAGGCGCATTGATTGTGCTGGCAATGAAAGCTGGCATTGATGTGAGCACTGCGCACGAGCGGGTGCTGTTTGAGATTCCGTTTGATTCTGATCGTCGGATGATGTCCGTGGTCACGGTCGGTGCAGATCTGTCCGCCGTCATGTACAGCAAAGGAGCACCCGAGGTCATCCTGGCTCGATGTACGTCGGAAAGATCAGGAAGCGGCGAGCTGGCCCTCACTGACGCTCGCCGTTCCGCCCTCATGCAGGCTAACAAAGAGCTCGCCGAGAAGGCTTATCGTGTTCTGGCATTGGCCTATCGAACACTTCCACGTGAACCTGAACCGGAGAACTCTCGTGAAGAGAATCTGGTGTTCGCGGGACTCATTGGAATGATTGACCCTCCCCGCGACGAAGTGCGCGATGCAGTGGTTCGGTGTCGGACAGCTGGCATTCGCCCTGTCATGATCACCGGCGATCATCCTGACACCGCAATGGCGATTGCTCGGGAACTGAAGATTGCCGCTGCCGAAAGCCAGGTTCTGACCGGACAGCAGGTACAGGCGATCCCACCGGGAGAACTTGCCAGGGCCATCGGTGAAGTTTCCGTGTTTGCAAGGGTCTCCGCGGAGCACAAGCTGCGAATTGTGCAGGGGCTGAAATCCCGCGGATGTATCGTCGCAATGACGGGAGACGGTGTGAACGACGCACCAGCCGTCCGTGCTGCTGACATCGGCATCGCTATGGGAGTGACCGGTACCGACGTGACGAAAGAAGCGTCAGACATGATTCTGATGGACGACAACTTCACGTCCATCGTGAATGCCGTGGAAGAAGGTCGCGGCATCTTCGACAACATTCAAAAGTTTGTGCACTTCCTGCTGTCGTGTAACACAAGCGAAGTGCTCCTGATGTTCCTCAGCGCGATCGTGGGTTGGCCCGTTCCGCTCGTGGCGATTCAGATTTTGTGGATTAACCTGGTGACAGACGGGCTGCCAGCACTTGCGCTGGGAATGGAATCACCGGAACCTGACATCATGTCGCGAGCTCCACGACCGATGGAGGAATCCGTTTTGACAAAGAGGCGAGGGCTTCTGATCGTCGCTCATGGGCTTCTGATGGCCGCTTCAACTCTGACATCGTTCTGGCTTGTCTATCAGGGGAATCCAGAACGAATTCAATCGGCTCAATCGGTCGCCTTCGGAGTCGCGGCGTTCACGCAGCTTTTTTTCGCGTTTGCATGCCGAAGCCAGACTCGCACACTGCCGGAGTTAGGTCTTTTTTCCAACCCATGGATCACTGGTGCCATCGTGTTCTCAGCGATGTTGCAGGCCAGTGTCATGTTGATTCCGGTGACTGCACGGATCTTTCAGGTTTCTGCCAGTCTGACCTGGGAATGGTGGATCATCGCTGTCGCGTCGCTGATCCCGGTCAGCGTCGTTGAACTTCTAAAGGTTGCCCGCAGGGCTGGCAGACACCGTTCCACATCGTTTGTTAAAGGAGGAATGCAATGACCAGGGAACTTATTCGGGATCATCTGAAGCAGCTGCATCATTTGCTGCAGCAACAATACCAGCCTGATTCGGAAACACGGCAGATGCTGGAAAGCCTCTCTGCTGATATCCAGAAGGTGCTCAGTGGAGAACATGATGATTCAACACTGCCGCCGCCTGCCACGATCAGAGAAAAGGTTCGAGTCGCGCTGCTGGAGTTTGAGTCTCAGCATCCGCAAATCAGCGGACTTGTCGAGCGAATTGCAGATGGACTCGCCGGGCTGGGGATTTAGTCATGGCCAGGATCGTGTCATTTGTCGTTCTGGTTCTCGCGACAAGTATCCTGCTCGCGCTGTTCTTCAAGGTCGTTTCGGCATTTCTTCTGCCACTGTTCCTGGCAGTCGTGACAGTGCTGCTGCTTCGGCCGCTTCAGGTCAGCGCCACCACGTTTTGTGGAAACCGACGGTATCTGG
>JAEUII010000187.1 GCA_016795145.1 Planctomycetaceae bacterium | reverse complement strand
AACAAATTCGAACTTGCCTGATCCCGGAGTCCCAAACATCGCCACCGAACACCCGCTGAATCCATCAGTCCGATTCGTGTTGCGATTGTCATGCTCAACCTGCTGCATGACCTTCTGAGCATACTCTTCACTGTGCAGCCCCATGAAGATGTCTCGCATCAGGGCCTGCTGGTCCTTGTCGAAGTGCTGACCGATCACCGCCTTGGTGATGTGCCAGTTGTTGTCGACATCATTTCGAAGTGGATTGTCGAACTCAAAGGCCATCAGAGATTTCTGTTCGGCCGTAAGCGACTTGTACAACTGAGCGGTCAATGTCTCAGGAGTCTCACCCAATGCAGAAGTTGATGCTGAGCTGGCCGCTGCTCCCACACGTCCGCCACAGAGGCCAGTGACAGCAAGTCCTGCAGCCGCCGCCTTGAGAAATGCTCTGCGCTGAACGACAAGATCCGCACCAGAATCACCAGGTAGAATCAGAGACATCGTCGGCTCCCTTTGCAAAGATCGTCAGGAATTCGCAGGAGTTCTTCTGCAGGGACCATGATGCTAATTCAATTCCGAGTCGGAAACCAATCTGCCATACTTCGATTATCCCAACCCGTTGCGTTAGCGAGGGACTTTCGAGGATAGTCCCGCGGCTAATTATCCCTCACTGACGTTTCGGGTTCCGAATGTCATGGATTCAACAGTCTCCCAAAGGAGTAATGGTTTTGGAATCGGCAAATTCGCGGCATCCCGCTCGACTTGGACATCCCGGTCCTTCGGTGACTCCTCCCAGTGCACCGCCGATTTTTCAGACCACGGCGTTCGATGTTCCTGACCTGACAGTGCTGCATCAGCTGTATGACGGAACCGTACCCGGCGACATTTATACGCGTGACAGCAATCCCAACCATACGGCTCTCGCGGCATCGATTGCGACGATGGAACATGCGGAAGCAGGAGCCGTGTTTGCTTCCGGCATGGGAGCGATCGGCAGCATCTTTCTTGCTCTGACATCGGCCGGCGATCACGTCCTGGTCGCCGATGCGCTGTATGGGAAGACGATGCAGCTGGCGTCTCGCATGCAGAGACTCGGTGTGGAGATTTCATCCTTCCCGGTCTCAGCACCGGAAACGATTAGTTCGCACGTTCGCGAACGCACGCGATTCATTCTGGTTGAGACTGTCTCCAATCCGCTGGTCGAGGTGGCTGACCTTCCTGCCATCATTCACCATGCAGGGAAGATTCCGGTCGTCGTCGATTCAACGTTTACGACGCCGGAACTGATTCGCCCTGTCGAACTGGGAGCAGCCATCGTCTTTCACAGTGCGTCGAAGTACCTGAATGGACATGGTGATGTCATGCTGGGCGCGGCGGCCGGTTCCAGGGCTCTGATGAAACAACTGACGGAGACGGCCAGTGTATTCGGTCAGAATGCAAATCCATTTGAATCCTGGCTGACTCAACGAGGACTTCGAACGCTGCCACTTCGCATGCAGCAGGTCTGTCAGACGACTCGTCGCCTTGCGGAAACGCTGTCACGTCACAAGAACATTCAGGCGGTCCATTATCCGCTGCTGGATGGACATCGAAGTGTGAACACGGCGAGAAAACTGTATCCCAACGGAACGGGCGGCATTCTTTCCGTAGAGCTTCGAGGCGACGGGTTTGAAGTCGTGAATCGCTTCATGCAAGCGGCATCAGGCATACCGTTTTCGCCGACTCTCGCGGACGCACGCACGACGTTGTCTCACCCCGCAACGACGTCTCACCGGTTCCTCTCGACAGACGCGCGAGCAGCGTTGGGGATCCGCGACACGCTTGTTCGGATTTCTGTCGGGCTTGAACCATTAGACCAGCTGGCAGCAGAACTCGAGGATGCACTCAACGAACTTGGATAACGTCGAAGCTGCTTCTCTCCCTGAAAAGGGGAGATGGTGGCCGCTAGGCCGGATGAGGGGTTTTCCCTTGTTTGAGCCACTAATGAATTGGTTAGATAACTGCCCCCGCGGAACCAATGCCAATTCTCGCCCAATGTTCCCAACCCTCCCCTCCCGGACGAAGTCTGGGAGGGGTCGAGCGAGCGCCAGCAAGCTCGCGGGAGGGCCGCGCCACATCCAACGTTTCGCACCGAACCATGCAACGCAAAGATCGTATTCATCCGACAAAAGATGCGGGACAAAAATAAAGGCAAGCGGGGCGACGACAATCCCCTGATTGCGCCCCTGTAGGATGGCTGCCCTCAGCCGTGCCATCCGGGGTAGCACAGGCAAAGCCTGTGACGCGCAGCGGCCGGAAGCAAAAGGGAAAGCGAACAAATCACGATTGACCCACATCCCGTAATACCACGCTCGCACTTCGGCTTCCAGCGCCTGCGGCACACGCACTTCGTGCGTGCTACCCGGGTGCGATGCCAATACTCAGGCGGGCCCGGAAACGCGCAAGATCATTTGACCCGATTTGCTTTGCGTTATTCGCGTGAATTCGCGTCCATTCGCGGTTTCAGAATCACATTGCCAGGCTCCGGCGATTCCAGCATGCGTGGGAAGGGCGGACCTGAGGGCGATGATGGGGAACGAGGGCGTTGGCCGAAAGAAACGAGAGAAGAAGGAAGACGAAATCGCAGGGGTACCGGTGGGTTGTCAACGTTGTCACCGCGCCGCTCGCCTTGTGGTTTGGGTTTGGGAGCTCACCTGTCTTGGTGAGCAGAGTGTGTGAAGAAATCGGGCTCTGCAGGTAGCGTACGAACCTCGGCTTCAGACGGGGCAAGCCCGTCTGGGAGCTGTGGTTTCGCGGTGTCGCGATCTACTAGCTGGCCAACCGTACGCTCCAGTCGGGCGAGCCGACTGGGGGCGAGGATCGGCCGCCGATGGGGTTGGCCCACCGGGGCAAGGGGTTTACGGCTGGAAGCGATCCACTTCAGCTCGGTAACACCCCGAGCAAGACCCTGGCGGACACGATTCTGGTGTAACAGGTTGCTGAGAAATAGCTTAGGACGATCTGGATCGGCCTGCCCGGATCCTCGCTTCCTCAGTTTCCGCTGTGGGACTGGCGGGTTTCCGCATGGTCAGAAGTGAGCTTGGTGAGTATCCTTCACGGTGTTGAAACTGATTGTCTTCGAACCTTCGAGGCTCACCCATGTTGCCGGTTTTCCGACTTCCAATTCTTGCCCGCCTGATCACGTCGCTTCTTGCGCTGCTTGTTTGCTCGTCGGCTTCAGTGGCGCAGCAGTTTGATTTGGGGGAGCTGGGGTCGGCTGAAGTTTTTGGAAGCGTGACGGATGCGGAGGCAAATGTCTCGGCGACCTTGACGAGCATTGATGCTCAGACGGCCGAATTGAAGGTCACGGTCAAGTTGCCGGATGACTTCTACACGTACTCGATGAACAAGTCCTTCTCTGCGGCAACCACGATCACTCTCAGTGAAGCAAGTGGCCTGAAGGAAACTGGAGACTGGACCGCTGATCGTGCTCCAAAGGCCGGGTTCGATAAAGACCTCGGGCAGGACATCGAAAAGTTCTACAACACTGTGACCTGGTCGAAGAAGCTGACTGGTGAGCTCAAAGCCGGGCTCCAGGTGAAGGGCCAGGTTGATGGGCAGTTTTGTGGTGGAGGTGCCTGTCGACAGTACGAGAACGCTGTGTTCACCGCGACATTGGCAAGCGGCCAGAGTGACTCGTCCAAGGCAGCTTCAGGCAATGCGTCAGACGACGGCAAGGCGGCCGAAGCGGCCGTCCCGGATCAAACAACAGCAGCTCTCGACTTCAACTTCGGAACATCCAAAGCTCCCAAGAAGGGCATCCTGAAAGTGGATGTCTCGATCACGCCGGAAGATGCAAAGCTGGGCGATGAAGTGACGTTGTCGTTCAAGGCGACCATTCAGGATCCCTACCACACGTTTGCTCTGGATCAGGATCCGGAGATGGCTGGTCTGCCGACGGAGATTGAAGCGAAGGTCACTGGTCTGACGGAAGTCGATGCGGCATTCAAGGCGTCTAAGGAGCCTGAAGAAGAGAAGCCTCTTCCGGAGATTATTCAGCGAGTCCACTATGGCGAAGTCACCTGGACTCGCAAGTACAAGGTCTCCGCGGCCGATGTGAAAATCGAAGGCAGCATGAAGTGCCAGGTTTGCCGAGATGGCACGTGCCTGAAGCCGACGACGGAGAAGTTCACTCTGACGTTCAAGGCAAAGGGTGACTCGGGAACGCGTTCGTCGACCAACACGTCGACGACAGATTCAAGCTCTGACCCGGGCGAGACGACTGGTTCCACAACCGTCGATACCGAAGAGCAGAATCCTGCCGTCGGTGGCGGTGCTCCTCGTGAAGGGATCTGGGCGTTTGTCTTTGCGGCCATTGGTGCTGGCTTTGCGGCCCTTGCGACGCCGTGCGTGTTTCCAATGATCCCCATCACCGTCGCGTTCTTTCTGAAGCAGGAAGAAAAGAAGGCTGGCAGCTCATTGGGACTGGCGATCGTTTACTGCCTCAGCATCGTTGGTGCGTTCACGATTCTTGGAGTGTTGACCGCTGCGATTTTTGGGGCGAATACTCTGACAGACTGGGCCAATGGAGCTGTACTGAATCTGTTCTTCGCCGTTTTGTTTTTGTTGTTCGCTCTAATTCTGCTGGGCGTCATCAACGTTCAGATTCCTTCCTGGCTGCTAACCTGGACCTCCAAGCGTGAAGCGGCCGGCGGGCTGGCGGGCGTTGTGTTCATGGCCCTGACGTTTACTCTGGTATCTTTCACCTGCACGTTTGCTTTCGTCGGTGGCCTGCTGGTCGTTGCGGCTCAGGGTGATTATCTCTGGCCGATCATCGGGATGCTGTGCTTTTCCACCGCCTTTGCATCGCCGTTCTTCATCCTGGCGATGTTTCCACGACTGCTGAAGAATCTGCCTCGATCTGGTGGATGGATGGAAGACGTCAAGATTGTCATCGGCCTGATTGAACTGGGAGCCGTCGCGAAGTTCCTGAGCGTCGCGGATGTGAATTCATCACCAACCGGAACTCCTCGCTTCATCACCTACGGCGGATTCCTCTGGGCGTTCGTCGCTCTGTGCGTCCTGGCGGTTGTTGCAACGCTTGGTTTCTTCAATCGATCCAAAGTGCGTCGTGCGGCTCCCGCGAGGCTGTTCTTTGCGGCGGTCTTCACGCTGCTGGGGGCCAGAATTGCTGCGGGCGTTCTTGAAGTGAAGATGTACCAGGATCCGGTTTGGAATGTTGCCTCGGCGTTTGCTCCTCCGGAAATTGGCGATGGCGATGTGACCGAGCATCCGGAGTTTGGCTTTGCTCTTTCGTTCCATGGTGAACAGATCGGGCTTGAATTTGATCGAGCAGTCTCCGTGGCTCAGAAGTCTCAGAAGCTGTTGTTCGTGGACATTACCGGAGTGAACTGCGTCAACTGCCGCAAGATGGAACGCACGGTGCTCGTGGATCCTCGAGTGACAGAGATTCTTGCAACGACTGTACAGGCTCAGTTGTATGTCGACCGAGTGCCCGGAATCAGAGACCAGCAGCGTGCTGAATCGATCAAGGAAAGCAACAACAAGCTTGCGATCAATCTGCTGGGCGATGTGACGATGCCAGCGTATGCGGTGCTGACACCCGACGGTAAGAAGGTGTTGTCGGTCTTCAAGAGTCTGGACAGTTCCGGCGGCGAAGACTTCCTGAAGTTCCTCAACGCAGGGATTTCGAAGTGGGAGAAGCTGCAGAAGAAGACCGATGTCGCAACCCGCGAGTGATCCGTCGTCGTGGATCCGAGTCCGCGGCGCGAGGACTCACAATCTGAAGAATGTGAGCGTCGATCTGCCGGCGGGCAAGTTGATTGTCATCACGGGTGTGAGCGGTTCTGGAAAGAGCTCTCTGGCCTTTGATACGCTCTTTGCTGAAGGCCAGCGCCGTTATCTGGAATGTGTGTCGGTCAAGACTCGGACGCTTCTGCATCAGCTTCCTCGACCCGATGTCGACAACATCACCGGTCTTGCGCCGACGATCAGTGTCGACCAGCGAGTTTCCGGGGTCCCGGTTCGCAGCACGCTCGCGACGACCTCGGAGATCCACGACTATCTCCGTTTGCTCTACGCCCGTGGCGGGACCGCGCATTGCACTGGGTGTGGCAAGCCGGTGCAGAGACAGTCGGTCGATCAGATTGTTGCTCGCACGCTGAACCTTCCGGAGCGGACTCGGCTGATGATCATGAGCCCGATGGTTCGTGGGCGAAAGGGAGCCCACAAGGAGGTTTTCGAACGCATCTCGCGTCATGGCTTTGTGCGAGTTCGAGTCGACGGCGAAGTTCTTGACGTTGCGGAACTGAAACCTCTTGCGGCATCGAAGTCTCACACGATCGACGCAGTGGTCGACCGCATTGTGATCAAGGAAGGCATTGGTCCGCGAATTCGGGAGTCTGTGGAATTGGCCTGTCGTGAAAGCGACGGCACCTGCATCATCAGTCATGAAGCCAATGGCGTGTGGCACGAGAAGCTCTATAGCACTCGGTTCAATTGCCCCGAATGTGATCTGAGCTTTCCCACTCCGGAACCTCGAACGCTTAGCTTCAATTCGCCCTGGGGAGCGTGTCCGGAATGTTCGGGCCTTGGCACGATCGAACAGGCTGCCAACAGCGCCGTTCCTTCGAAACAGTCTGCAGCTCCGTCCACAAAAAGCACTCAACGAAAAACAAAGCCGTCAAGCAAATCAGAACGCGAATCAACAGACAAACCAACGCCATCGTCGCAGGATGCTGCTGAATCATCGCTGATCGAATGCCCTGCCTGTCATGGGACGCGGCTGCTTCCGTTTCCGTCAGGCATCCAGTTTCAGGGAGTCACGCTGCCTGACTTCTGCAGACTTAGCATTGTGGAAGCTGAAGAGGTTGTGAGCCGATGGATCTCACACATTGAGACCTCCAGCAAATCCAGCGAGACGCCATCGGCAGCGGACACCCCGGAAAACCTCCAGCTGACTCAGGAAGCTCGACTGGTGGCCGAACGAACGCTTCCCGACATTGTCGCGCGTCTGCGTTGTCTGGCGGACGTTGGAATTGGCTACCTGACACTTGACCGGCCAACTCGTACTTTGTCCGGAGGAGAATTCCAGCGAGCACGTCTGGCCGCATCGCTCTCATCGCGACTCTACGGTGCGCATTACGTCCTGGATGAACCGACATCAGGGCTGCATCCTCGCGATACAAATCGCCTCATCGATGCGTTGCGCCGACTGCGGGATTCTGGTGGAACAGTAATCGTCGTTGAGCATGATGCCGAAGTCATGCAGGCGGCCGACTGGCTGGTGGACCTCGGACCAGGAGCCGGCGCGGATGGGGGAACGTTACTTTTCGCGGGACATCCCAGAGACTCGGTCCATGTGGATTCACCGACAGGCCACTATCTGAAACGACTTCAAGTGGCGGCTGATGCGCGTTCGAATCAACTGGCTTCACTCGCATCGCGTCGATCGCTGACAACGTCTGAGTGCCTGACCATTCGCGGGGCTCGCAGTCACAACCTTCAGAACGTTACCGTCAGCATTCCGTTGCGAGGAGTCGTGTGTGTTTCGGGTGTGAGTGGTTCTGGTAAGAGTTCGCTCATTCAGTCGACGCTCGTCCCATATGTTCGCGAATCGCTGAAGTGGAATCCTGACCTTGAACTTGCCCGGCGTCTTTCCACCTGCGACGGAATCGATGGCATTCAGAACTTGAAGCGACTGATATCGCTCGATCAGACACCGATGGGCCGTTCCGGGCGAAGTTGCCTGGTCACGCTTTCATCGATGTGGGACGACGTGCGACGCCTCTTCGCGAAAACACGCGACGCCCGAGCACGAGGCCTGAAGCCGTCTCACTTCAGTTTTAACTCCGGCGAAGGACGCTGTCAGGAGTGCTTTGGGACCGGGCAGAAGCAGATACGCCTGGCGTTCCTTCCGCCGACGTCGATTTCGTGTCCAGCCTGTTCGGGGACACGGTTTAGCCGACAGGTTCGATCGATTTTGTTTCGCGGTCGTTCGGTCAGTGACATTCTTCAGATGCGAGTCGACGAAGCGAAGGCCTTCTTTTCGGAGTTCAAGAGCCTTCACGATGCACTGGATGTCTTCTGCCAGGTCGGACTTGGATACATGCCGCTCGGTCAGCCAACCAACACGTTCTCCGGCGGTGAAGCACAGCGAGCCCGGCTGGCGGCGGAACTGGCATGGCCTTCGCACGAACACACGCTTTACGTGCTGGATGAACCGACCAGCGGCCTTCACGCGTCAGACGCCGGAATGCTGCTCAGGCATCTGCATCGACTGGCGGACTCGGGCCACAGCGTCGTGGTGATTGAACATCATCCGGATTTGATTCTGGGATCAGACTGGGTGATTGATCTTGGTCCGGAAGCCGCCAGCTCCGGTGGTCGAGTGCTCTACAACGGTCCCACGGAGAATCTGCATACGTGTCGCGAGAGTATCACGGCTCAGTGGCTCTTTCGAGGCCCGAAGCCGGGGAGCTCTTTGTCGAGGAGTCCGTCATGACTCCATGGCAACTGAAACTTGAACGCTGGATTCAGCGAGCGTGCGAGCTGGAAGTACTGAGCCCTAAGCCGGGCAACGTGTGCCCCGGGCATGACTTCGAAGATGCCTCAGCCGATGATTTTCTGAGATCCGCAGCAGCTATTGCACCGGTACTCGCGTCATCGCAGCCTACTCCTGGTCTATCGATTCTGAAAGCCGTGCAGGCGACTCGAAAAGTTGTTTCCCACAACACGAACCTGGGCATCATTCTGCTGATTGCTCCGCTCGCGAGAGTCCCCGAAGTTCGGTCATTGATCGGCGGTATCAGCCAGGTGCTCGAAGGGACGACGGTGGAAGACAGCATGCATGTATACGAAGCCATTCGACTTGCTTCGCCAGGCGGGCTTGGCAACGCAGAGTCTCAGGATGTCCAGAGCCTTCCCACTGAGACTCTGACAGCCTGCATGCAGCTTGCCGCCGATCGCGACTTGATTGCTCGCCAGTACGTCACCGGTTTTCGTGACGTGTTGACGACGGGAGTTGAACTGTTGAAGGTGGCTCAGCAAAGTGTGGCCTGCCAAAAGTCACAGGTGACAACGCTTGCGCTGCGATTGTTGTCGATGTTTCCCGACAGTCTGATACAGCGACGGTGTGGAGAGGCGGAAGCGATCGCGGTCCAAAGGAAGGCTCAGGAAATCATTGACGCCGGCTGGCCGGATTCATCGGCCGGCAGAGACCTTTACGTCCGGTTTGATTCATACCTGCGCGATGACGGACACCATCGCAATCCCGGCACAACGGCCGACATGGTTGCGGCGATTCTCTTTGCCGCGCAGCGTGAAGGGTGGTATGAGATTCCGGCGCTGCAGCCTGGTTTGTCAGAGCGATGAAGTGGGGTTTGTCATTCCCGGGGATGCGGGAACCCGGCAACGCAGCATTGAATCCGCGCATGAACGCAGTCGCAATGAGCACAATTGTCGGACAAAAATGAGTGACAAAAAATAAGGCGAGCGAGGTGACGTCAGTCCCCTGATTGCGATTCTTCACATGGCAAATCATTCCCGCGGAGGCGGGACCCCAGAACGTTGAAACGTGGGTTCCCGCCTCCGCGGGAATGACGAACCCCTCTTCGTTTTTCGCAATCGAGCGTGCGAACCGTTTGCTCCAGTCGGACAAGCCGACTTGGGGGCAAGAAAACCGCTGTTGGTGTGACAAACCGGTGGCCCGTAAACGCAATCGGCACTGACAAATCACTGCGTAGTTCGCAGTCTCTGCCAGTGCCGTTCGATTTGTGTGAGCGGGATTGAGTTAGTCTGGACGAGGACGTGTCAGGAGTTCCTGGAACTCCAGAGCGAAGTTTTCGTCACCGGTGAGGCAGCGATTGTTCATCGCCAGAATCTTGCGGATGCGGCCGACGGTCAGCTTGGCCGGGCCTGTCAGGCGGAGCACAAGGTCGTCAGCGGTGAACTGTTCCAGTTCGCGGATCGAGTGAATTCCGAGGAAGACGAAGGACTCGCGAGCCTGAATGTCATTCTGGAACACGACATCAAGAGGAGCATCAATTGGGATGCGAGACCGGCCGAGACGACGCTGTGGCGAGGTGTCGCGGATTCCCGAAGCAATAGTCGCCTTGCGGACGCCCTTTTTTCGAGCCGGCGCTTCTGGTTCTGGTTCCGGGGCGCGGACGGGTTTCGCCTTTTTGACGACGACCGGCTTTGCCGGCTTCGCTGCGGGTTTTGAGCGAGCCGCTTTTTTCACAGGCTTCGCAGCTGTGCGAACCGTTTTTGCAGGTTTTGCTGCCTTTTTGACTGCTTTCTTCGCCATGATCTTTACCCGTCCATCCAGGTCAGGACCGGGCTAAGTGGCCCGGTCGAGAAGTTCCAAGAGCGGGCAGATGATAGCCAATTTGCAAGTCGGTTACCCTACAAGCCCCGGATGTTCCTCAAAAAACTCGCGAAGGATCTCGATTTCTTCGGAAGTTAGCAGGCCCGCGCCCGCCAGAAGCTGTTCTCGCCGGATTCGCCAGCGGCCAACCAGTTCCATCAATTCGTCGCGGGCAGAGTCCGTTTCGCTGACGGTGTCCCCGGCCAGCCAGGGAGACGGGTCCGTCGGTTCGACCAGTTCTCGCAGCAGATCGACGGTGACGGGGCCAGCTCCGGCCACCTGCAGGCAGCGGGTCTTTGCCGTCAGCCAGTGATCATCCAGTTCCGGACGGCTTCTTGGCCCGTTCAGGACGACTCGCAGCGACTGATCATTCTTCGCAGTGGAGACCCGGCCCAGAGATTCATACGCCCCGTAGAGGACGCACTGGTCGAGCAGGTCCGGGAAACTGGAGTGGTTCTGGCTCCACCGTTCCCACGTTCTCAACAGGCATTCCATCTGAACCTGTGGAGCCATGCCGTTCAGCATCGGGAAGCAGTGGAAAAAGCCGGTTGGATGATCGCAGATCGATCCTGGGTCCAGCGAATAGCGCAGCAGACTGTCAAGAGTCGACACAAACGCCGCGCGAAGCGCTGTGAAGGTAATTTCGCAGTTCTGATTTTCCGGCGACGTGGGCATCATGTGTCCAGGGCGGAGAACGGTGGCAAAGTGTCGTGAAGAATCCGTCAGGGGTTCTGAGTAGATAGTGCCACACAATCGGCTGAACTCAAGGTCTGTCAGGTAAAACGGCAAAGGTCGAATGTGGTGATTTGGCAACAAACTGTCTCATTCTTCTTCCGACCCATTGAGATCTTCACCGCTGCTCAGTGGTTTTTTGGGAATTGTCCGCGTCTGGTCGATCTTTGGCGTATGGTCTTCAGCCCTTGTTAACCTGCTGATTTCATCCCAACCCGCGGCGTCAGCGAGGGATTCCCTTGGTTGACGATTGCGATTGTTATCCCTCGCTGACGCGTCGGGTTGTGATGTGTTGCTCAATCAACGGTCAGCTAAGCAGAGTTCAGCCTGTGCTGAGCAACTTTGAACGAGTCAGGAAGCCAGTTTGAGTATGGATCCGATTTCTCCGAAATCATCCCCGCTGGTTCGTTTGGCTCACCGCCTGGGACTCGACTCCGCCGTCTTCTTTGCCGTGCTGGCACGTTCGTGGCAGCTGGCAACAGGCCCTGTGACTCAGGTTCTGATTGTTGTGCATTTTCTGAAGTCCACTCTGGACTACTATTATGCCTTCAACAGCCTGCTGGGGACTCAGATCTTTATTGAGCTTGGCCTCAGCATCATCGTTATCGCGATCAGCAGCCATGAATGGGCCAAGCTGACTCTTGTCGATGGCAAGCCCGTTGGTGATGCCGACTCGCTGTCCCGCCTCGCGTCACTTCATCGACGAATGACGCGCTGGTATTCGATCGCGGCGATGATCTTTCTGGCGTCCATGTCTGCAGGCGGACTGATCTACTTTGGCACAGCTCAGGAGACTGCGGCTCGAGCGGCAGAATCCTGGCAGGCGCCGTGGATGGTCATGGTGCTCGTCAATGCGACTCAACTGGTTCTGCTTCCGATGACCGCGATGCTGGAGGGATGTCATCAGGTGGCGACTCTCAATCGAGTACGCTTCTGGCAGGGAGTTGCGGGGACCCTGGCCGTCTGGATTGCGATCTCATCCGGAGCCGGTCTCTGGGCACTGGTCGTTTCCAGTTCGATTCGACTTTGCGGGGAACTGTACCTGGTGCTGTTTCGCTTTCGGCCATTCTTCCAGTCTCTCAATGCGGTTCATTCCGGCCCCGAGATTCACTGGAAGGAGGAAGTGCTTCCGCTGCAATGGCGAATCGCCGTTCAGGGGATCCTGCTGTGGTTTGCATCGGGCCTGCCGGCGCTGCTTGTATTTTCGAAATTGCCAGAAGGCGAAACGGGCCGGCTCGGCATGACCTGGACAATTCTCAGCGCGGCCCAGGCGGCAGCGCTGGCCTGGGTGGAAACTCGGCGTCCGCAGTTTGGTGCTTTGATCGCAGAACGACGCTTCGACAAGCTTGACCAGATGTTCTTCCGCCAGGCTCGAATGTCCTGCCTGATGATGGCTCTTGCAGGCTGCTTTTTGATTGCCCTCGTCTGGATCTTCAGTCACCGCGATGAGTGGCTCTGTCAGAGGTTCTCAGAACGACTGCTGCCTTTGACCGGCACATGTCTGATGGCGATCGGGTTCATTGCCAATCAACCAGGCCTTTGCGCGAACATCTACGTGCGAGCCCACAAACGAGATCCGTTCCTTCTCGCGTCCAGCATCTCGAATATCTCCGTCGCGACGCTGCAGCTGGTTCTGGGGCTTAAGTTCGGCGTGACAGGTGTTGCGGCCGGATACTGCCTTGGTATTTCTTTGGTGCAAACACCGCTGCTGCTGGCCGTCTGGTGGCGAACACGTCGCGAATGGCACTGACGCTCTTTGTCAGTTTGCGAACCGGTTCTTTGACAGAAACCCAACCGGCAGCTTTGTGCGACCAGCCATCACCAGGTCGGAACAGGCTTCTGCGATTACCGGCGCGAACTTGAAGCCGTGGCCGGAGAATCCCGCGGCGACTACGATCGGCAGGCTGTCGTGGCGGTCGAGCAAAAAGTGACCGTCGGTCGTCATCGAATAAAGACAGACAGCCGAATTCATCGGTTCGTCCGCGACAAAATTCAGGCAGGTTCTGAGGAACGACTGAACCGGTGCGAGATCAGATTCGGAAACGCGTCGTTCGACATTGTCCGGACCGCTGACCCATTCACCGCCCGTGTGTTCACCCATCTTGACGAGCCCATCGGCAACTTCAGGCAGACCGTAGAACTGACCGTTCTGAGTGTCCATCAGAAAGATCGGAGCCTGCTCTTTGTTCTTCCAGTGCCCGGACGTTGAAGGAAACCAGAACAACGTCTTCCTTCGGATCGCGATAAGGCTTTTGTAGTCCGGCAGAAGCGAAGTTGTCCATGGGCCCGACGTTACGATCGCCGCACCAGCCGAATAGGTTCCGCGGTCGGTTCGAATCTCAACCGCGTTTGCAGTCCCCGTGATCTCAAGAACCGTCTCATTCACATTCAACGTCGCGCCGTGCTGAACAGCCAAACGAAGCTGCTGTTCGACGCATCGTTCGACCCACAAAAATCCTGCCGTGTGTTCCACGGTCACTGAATGCTCATCGGGCACATGCAGGACCGGATAGCGCTTCCGTGCTTCGACTGACGACAGGTTCTCAATCGCCAGTCCGTGTACCCGCGCGGATTCTCTTGCGCCGACGATGACTTCGGAATCAGCCGGGCCCGTCATCACCAGATCTCGCGGCTCCAGCAGAGTCTTTCCGCAAGCTGACTCGGTCGCGACCCACTTGTCCCAGGCTCGATGCAGCAGCGGAACGTAGTCCGGATGTTCGAAATACGCTTTGCGAATGATGCGAGTCTCGCCGTGCGAACTACCCAGACTATGAGGCGGCGTGTGGCGGTCAATGCCGAGCACTCGCAGTCCCCGTTGTGCCAGCTCGAGAAGCGTGGCAGATCCCATGCCTCCGCAACCAATCACGATGACATCGAAGGTGCTCATGGCAATGGCTGCTGCTGAGTCATGCAGTGGAATGCTCCCAGTCCCCACACGAGATCCAGAGCGTCAACGCCAACGATTGCACGATCGGGATGGCAGTCCTTCAGAAGCTGCATGGCGACATCATCGGCCTTGTCCTGGAATGTCGGCACAATGACCGCACCGTTGGCGAGATAGTAGTTGCAGTAGCACGCAGGCATTCGTGCGTCTTCCTGAAACTTCGGCGATGGCATGCGAAGAGCCAGTGGAATCAGCGATTCTCCTTCGCTGTTCTTTGCCGAAGCAACCGCATCCCAGTTCTGACGGAGCTCCTCTGCTTCAGGAGCATCGTCATCGTACGGGGCCGCCAGAAGGACTCGCTGTTCATCTACGAACCGAGCGACCTGGTCGATGTGTCCATCGGTGTCATCGCCGATGATTCCATGCCCGGGCAGCCAGACGACGTTCTTCGCCTGAAGCCAGTGCCGCAGGATGTCTTCCATACGTTCTGCGGTCATACCTGGGTTACGGTTTGGATTCAGCAGGCAGCTGGACGTGGTTAGCACGGTGCCTGCTCCGTTGCCCTCAATCGCTCCGCCTTCCAGAATCAAATTCGGGCGAAGTGTCGGGACGTTGACGATGTTTCCGATGGCGGCTGCCGTGAGTTCGTCATAGTTCCAAGGAGGATACTTGCCGCCCCAGGCATTGTAGTTCCAGTCGATGATGATCTGACTGTTTTCAGCGTACGAACCCAGGCGACCGTTCAGAAAGATTGGACCATGGTCGCGACACCACGAATCATTGACCGGAATGTCGAACAGCTCTGGAACGAATCGACTGCCATGTCGACTGCAAGCGGCATCAATCAGCGGACGTGCGGAATCAGCAACACCCGGTCCGCCTGCCAAAATTCGCACTGGCTCAAACCGGGCCAGTGCAGCGACGAATTCTGCGAATGCCGCTGGGATCCGTTCGAAGATTCCTGGCCAAGTGTTCGGATTCACCGGCCACGCGACCCAGGTGGCTGCGTGGAGTTCCCATTCTGCGGGCCAACGGTAATCCTGCAGATTGATCATGAGTGTTCCTGACTGATACCTTTAGATCAAATTGGTCAAGGTGGTGACGGATGCCATCGCACGACCGAACACATTGCATGTCGGCTGCAACAATCGTGCAGACTGTCTGCAGCTTAGCCCAGCGACGATGAATCCAGCCGCTGTCGCAGGTAGGTTGACCGGGCGAGATTGCGATCAGCGGTTTCCAGAACACCACCATGGAGTTTCTGAAGATGAGCTGGCTGAGTATGAATAAACAGTTCGTTGACCGTGGCGACGTCCAGATTATCAATCAGCCCAAGTCGAATGCCCATTCGCAGGCTGGACAGCAGGTGCATCGTTTCTTCGGAACTGATGGAACGTGCACTCGTCAGCGTTCCAAATGCTCGGGCAACCGTGTCGTGCAGCTGTGACTTATTATCTTTCAGCAGCAACTCACGGACTCGACGTTCCCAGCTGACAATGTGAGTGACCACTTCTTTGACTTCCGAAATCAGGGCGGCTTCTGTCTTGCCGAGAGTGACCTGATTGGAAATCTGGTAGAAGTCACCAAGTGCCTGACTACCTTCTCCGTACAGTCCTCGCACCGCAAGGCTGATCTTCTGCGCGGCCTGATGCACCTTTTGAATTTCGCGAGTCATGCGAAGGGCCGGCAGGTGTACCATCACGCTGATGCGAATGCCGGTACCAACATTGGTGGGGCAGGCCGTGAGATAGCCCAACTGCGGATGGAACGCAAACGGGACGGACGACTCAATCTGATCATCCAGCGCGTCACATTCCTTCCAGCATTCGTCGAGTGCAAAGCCGCTGTGAAGCACCTGGATTCGCAGATGATCTTCTTCGTTGATCATCACGCTGTGACGTTCGCCTTCGGAAATTGCCACAGCCCGAGGTCCATCGCCGCGCGACAATTCACGGGAGATCAATTGCCGTTCCATCAGGAACTGACTGTCGAGCGATGACAGTGTTTCCACATTGATGTGCTGTACGCGTCGTCCCAGAATGCCATTGTGCACAGCGTTCTGAACCATCTGCACAATCTGAAACCGCGCATCCGCAGCGGCTCGATTGATGAACGCAAACCCGGCCACATTGCGTGCCAGACGCACTCGGCTGGAAATCACGATGTCGGATTCCGGGCCGTCGCCGCGCAGCCACTCTCCACTGGTCTTTGCCAGGTCCGACAGCCAATCCGAATTCTCTGAACGTTCGAGGTTCAACGACGGAGTTCCTCAACAGGGAGCATTCTCCCTGAATCCCTGCGGACCCACGGGCCGCTATTCAAGTCTGATATCTGCTCGGGAAAACGCCGGGAGTGTAGTCATCGAACGAAAACAGGTACAGGGTTACAGTCCCGGGTGCGCAAACCTCCTGGATTTTCTGGATTCCCGCCTGGCGAGAATGACGGCAGAACCAAAATGACGGCTAAACCCAAGTTGTTGATGTGACAAACCACTCATGGGGTAGCGTCATGAAGTCGCCGGACGGCTTGCGCCGTTCCGCTACAGAATCCTTCACAGCATTGTTCTACGGCTGAGCGCGTTCGGAAGGTCGCACCCGCGACTCAAGTTCGGCTATCTCGTCCCGCAGTCGCGCAGCGGTTTCGTAGTCTTCCATTTCGATGGCCGAACGCTGCTCGTTCCGCAGCTGGATCAATCGTGCCTGATCCTGAGTACCGATTAAGGTACCGCGAGGCTTCTTTCCGATGTGCTTTGTGTCTTCGTGGATGTTCTCCAGCAGCGGCATCAGCTCGGTAAAGAACTCTGTGTAATCCTGAGCACAGCCGAAGCGTCCGCATTCACGAAACTCGTTGAACGTGATACCGCAGTTGGGGCAGCTTGCCGGAGACTCAGCGGTCTCCGCCATCAAGTCATCAAACTTTGACGAGAGTTCCGACTGCTGCGATGGGTCGCTGCCTTCCGCCGGCTTATCCAGGTATTCCCTCGCGCAGGTGTCACACAGATGGATGGCAACAGCCTTGCCTTCTCGAATCTCCGTCACATGGAGTGTGGCAGTCTTTGAACAGCGTCGACATTTTTTCATACACAGGGTCCTCCGGAAGATCCGGAATCACTGAGTTCATCTTTGTTAGTACGATTGATGCGGATATTGCCCGTCGCCCAGGGTTCTCACAAGGCACGCTTTGAAAAATTCAGCCCTGTGAGAGTATGTCGAAGCCGATGGTGTTCTTCGAACCTGCAACTTGAGCCGATGGCGGACACCTTTTGGTGCAGATTACTCCGAAGCAAGCCACGTTGCGATTTTTCGACCTGTGATCGAGAGCGGAAGTTCACCAAATTCGGCGGCATTGACCCAGCAATAATCTTCCGGCAATTTGGACCGCCGATCCGTTTGACATTCAAGGACGATCAGACGAACTCGATAACGCGTCACTGAATAGTTGAGCTCCGTCCATCGCTGGATTTTTCCCGGCGGTGTAGATGTGCAGCCAGCGACAAGGTCGTGCAACGCATCCGGCAATTCAAGTTCATGCGTAAAGAGGGACGGTCGCTTGCGTTCCTTCTTCGTTGAACTGGATCGGCCCGATGGAAGGAAGGTCAATAGAGACTCCGGGACTTCGCGACGAAGGAAGTCCCACATTCCAGCCCAGCGTTCACCTTCTGACCGTCGACGCAGGCACCACGAATCACGATATCTGACTGCGATGGCGATTTCACAAACCGGAGTGATCGCGACCCTGGCTTTGCGTCGCGGAAGTTCATTTTGCTCACCGCGTTCTGCAGCCTGACACCATTGACTCAGAGGACACTCGTTGCATTTCGGGTTTGACGGGGTGCAGACCTGAGCCCCGATGTCCATCAGTGCCTGGTTGAAGTCGCCGGCTCGTTTCGACGGAATAATCTCTTCCGCATAACTCCACAGGAGCTTCTGTGAGGAAGAAGAACGCACATCATCCTGAAGTGCCATCAGTCTCGCGTAGAGGCGTTCTGTGTTGGCTTCCACAATCGGAACCGGCTTGTTGAAAGCGAAAGAAGCAATCGCGCCGGCTGTGTAGCGACCGATTCCCGGCAGAGCCTGAAGTGACTCAACCGAATCCGGAATGATCCCTTTGTGGTCCGACATGACGACCTGAGCCGCGCGATGCAGGTTTCTTGCTCGGCTGTAGTAACCGAGACCTTCCCACAGCCGGAGGACTCTGTCCAATGGTGTGGCTGCAAGCGTTGCGACGTCGGGGCATTCTGCAGCGAATCGTTCAAAGTACGGAACAACGGCGGCCACCGTCGTCTGCTGCAGCATGATTTCACTGAGCCAGATGCGGTACGGATCCGCCGATTCGCGCCATGGCAGGTGCCGACCGTTTTGGTCATACCAGCGGAGAACGGCTTTGCGAAACGCCGATCGAGTTTCCGTGGTGAATCCAAAACCTGTCGCGGGAGATTTCGACTTCGACTTCGACTTCGACTTCGACATCAGACAGGCACAGCGGCAGATGTCTCAATGCTCTTCGCCTCGGCCCAGCACATCTTCAGTGCCGACAGGGCGGTTTCGCCGGAAAGAGGCCCAGCTGGTTTCTTTCCGGTCAGAGCATCAACCGCCGCCTGGAGTTCGTGAGTGAAGGCTTCGCACCACTTGCCGTTACCGGCAAGATCCGGATGTGTCATCGTTCCATCGTTGGTGATCACGCTGAGCGGACGGCTGACGGTCCATTGTCCGGCCAGAGTCCCGGCGTCGAACAGAACTGTTGCATTTTCGAAGTACAGTTCGTAGCCGTGAGCAAACTGAAGTCCTCGTGCGGCGATGCCACCACTGACGCAGGTGATCGCAGGACCGTTGTCATACAGGTACGACGTATGAACGTGGTTCACGAAACCATCCTGCAGCAGTCCTCGTGAGAACACAGCCTTCGGACTTCCGCAGGCATGTGCAATGAA
>JAEUII010000156.1 GCA_016795145.1 Planctomycetaceae bacterium | reverse complement strand
AGTTCTGGCCGTCGACTACGAGTACAAAGATACCCTGAAACGACTCGAAGAAATGGGTGAAGGCGGCAGCGCCGGAATCGACGGCTGATCCATCGTCGCGGTTCGCTCCGCCGAACCAGGCGCACCACCCATTGTAGAACGGCTGTCCTCAGCCGTTTCCAGCCAACCAAACGCAAAGCGATTGAGGACAATCGCTCTACACTGACCCGGGTAGCACAGGCCACATCCTGGCAGCACCTCACGGCGCCTGCGGCACACGCACTGCGTACGTGCTACCCAAACCGTGCCGCATCCCACATCACGCCGTATGGTTGAAGTCATCTCCGTTCAGGTACGGATAGAACATGCGGCCGATTTCGTCGCCCAGTCGCCAGATGTACTCCATACGAAATTGATCGAAACTGACATCGCTGGCCGATCGAGGAACCTCGATGGGGAACACGCTGTTGAGATCGCGTGAGAAGATACGCTCACCGTCGCCGCCGGTTTCCATCTCATAGACGCTGACGATCGCATCGCAACGGCCACGGAACAGAGAGTTACTGTCGCGCTCGTATAGTGAAAAATCACTGACATCCACGTAAACGACGTAGGTCACATCGAACTCGGCACCGACTTCAACGGCCGTGTCCCAGTCCGGGTTCTCTCGCAGCCATGCTCGCACTTCGTCATAAGGCACAACTTCAATCTTCTTTGCCGCCAGCTGATTGGTCACTCGATTCGCAATGATGTGATCGAGGTTATCAAACTTGAACTTCAGCTCGTCCGAGGCAAAACAGACGACGGCAACTCGCACGTCTTTGTCCGTCATGCTCTTCTTCGTTTCCTTTTCGAAGAGCGGTTCAATCTGCGGCGGACCACCGATCAGGTAGCCAAGCAGCAGAAAGTAATTGCATCCCGGAATGGACACCAGCATCAGTCCCATCAGCACAAGCTTCAGTGACAGAATCAGCAGGCGAGGACTTTGAGCGGAACGAGAGCGTCCGTTAGTTCCTGAAGACACATTCATGGGGAAACACTTCTGAGGAGACGGAGGGGAAAGCAGATGGGATGCCAGAGTTGAACAGGAACAGCGTGGCGAGTGCGTTGTCAGGAAAAGAGTCCAGTTTGAAGGTAGTGAATCGTGCTGTAGTGGATCTTGCTAAAGATCCCCGAGTCCCAGCACCGTTCAAAGTCCACCAACCTGAGTCAAAAGCCTGACGGAGTACTAGTTCACAGTTTCACTGGCTCGGTGGTCATAAAGGATCTGTGCGAGACTGACGGAGATCTTGTCGAGGAAGCTCTCGCGAAAGAGCTGCTCCGACTTGTTCTCCTTGGGCACCGGATAGTCGGGGTAAGAAACACTAAAGGCGCGTTCAAATGCGACGGTTGGTTCGGATGGTTTCGTTGTGTCCAGCATCGTGATCTTTCCCTGGACTTTTCCCTGCTGCAGATTGGCACTGTCCGGAACGTCACAGCTGAACGATTCCATCTCAAAGTGCATCACGTAATCCGCTTTGAATTTCTCAGCGAGCTCGGAGAAGTCGCCCCATTCACCATGATCGTCGAACCATGTCGCCACATCGTCCGCGGAAATGATCTTCACATTCCGAGTCTTCAAATGGCGCGACATGCGATCGACAAGGTCAATCGGTATGCCGGGAAATCGTGACAGAATACTGTGCGGTGCCGAGCACGCGATCAGGATGGAATCTTCGCCCTTGGTCAGATCCACACCGGTCGCTGATCGGAACTGGCATTTGATCTTCGGATCACCGAAGAACATCTTTCCAAACATGACGCCCAGTGAGCAGCCGGGAAGGGCACAGGCCGCCATCCCGAACATAGTCACCATCAGCAGCCATGACAGCGCGTGCGAGACCTGTCGATTGACGATTGAACTCACGACGCTTCACTCCCTTGAAACGAATTCAGCAGTTCGACATCCTGTCGAAACACGCCTCACCAGCGACAGGCCCAAACGATCACGGCCAGGAACATCCAGGCGATGTATCCTCGCACAAACCATTTGCCCGGCTCATCTGTTAACGGCCATCGCCCCGACACTGCCCCCCGGAACAACCAGGGCCACAGAATCACTAGAGCAGCAGCCAGAAACAGTGCGGAAGGATTCGCACGCCATGCCTGTCGGAACTCTCCCCGAACAATCCAGGCAAACGCCGTCGTCATTCCACAGTGAGGACAGGGGCGGCCCAGCGATTTCAGGAAGATACATTCCGGAAAACCAAGCTGCCGATGAGTGCCCACTCCGCTGGGATCCGGTGTTAACCAGGTCGCCAGCAGAAAAACACCCGTGATACCTGCCAGGAACACACAAACACCCGCGCGTTCCAGTGCTGTCATCTTCAGTCGACGACGACAGGAATTCGCAGGCAACATAGGAGGGGTACCACGACGGGTGTTCATGAACAAGAGGCGTCTTGAGAGCATTTTTGCGAATGATTTCAGTTTCTGCAGGAATTGCCAGGCGATCAGAGCCAACAGCGCGTCTTCAGGCGGATTCTGCCGTCGGTCGGCGACATTTGCAGGTTCACCCGAGCTGCCGGCGCAATGGTTCGGCGGAGCGAACCGCGACGATGGTGCGATCGAGCAGCCTCTTTCCCCTTTACACTGCTCCCTGAAATGTCTGAAATCCGCTCATCCCAACCCGCTGCGTCAGCAAGGGATCCTCGTTCATCCCAACCCGATGCGTCAGCAAGGGATCCTGGTGGATAGCCTTACATTCTCTATCCCTCACTGACGTGTCGGGTTACGAAGCATCACACAATCAACAGCCTGCACGAGACCCCGTCACGGAAGACGCAATGAATCGAGATGGCCGCACCTTTGGTATTCCTGCAAGTCGGCGCCTGACCTGGGATTTGCTGTCATTCCACCGTTCGGTGCCTCTCTGCCCACACGAACGCCTGATGAACCTCGCTGCTGTTTCTCAGGCACGCGATGAATGCCCCGTCCGGATCTCCTGGCCGGCTCTGTTTCTGAAGGCCTTCAGCAAGGTCGCATTGGACTTTCCCGAGTACCGTCAGATCTGGTATCGCTGGCCATGGGCTCACATTTATCAGCACCCGGGCAGTATCGCGACGCTGACTGTTTCGCGCGAGATTGACGGAGTGCCTTGGTTATTCTGGGGCCAGGTGCCTCAGCCGGATCAGGTGGCTCTGGATGAGATTCAATTCTGCATTCGGCACTTCCAGACCTCCGACGCCACGAAGACCTTTGGCGAATGGTTGCAGTTCGCAAACCTGCCGACATTTCTTCGCCGTCTCATCTGGTGGTGGAATCTGAACGCCGGTAAGAAGTCTCGAGCAAAGCGTGTCGGCACATTCTTTCTGTCGACGCTGGCCGGAAAAGGTGTCGAGATCCCGCTTCCGCCCTCCGTGCATTCCGCCTGCCTGTCATACGGTCCTCTGGATGAACAGCACAACTGTCGAGTCGTCCTGGCCTATGACCATCGTCTGCTGGACGGTTCACGCG
Organism: Planctomycetaceae bacterium; assembly: GCA_016795145.1. Classification (GTDB taxonomy): domain Bacteria; phylum Planctomycetota; class Planctomycetia; order Planctomycetales; family Planctomycetaceae; genus SXXK01. The sequence goes on along the minus strand of JAEUII010000156.1, from coordinate 2,227 downwards.
TCGCAGATTCCCTGATTGCTCTGGAACACGTGCTGAACACATCAATCGCTGCGGAACTTCAATCGCTGCAAAGTTCAAAACTGCTGAATGCGGCCTGAGTCTTCCTGTTCGTCAGGATTTTCGCATCAGACATCGCCAGCAGCCAGACAGCAGAAACCCCCAGGTACTTGCTTTATTAACTTACCAGGGACAATCACGCTGGATTCGACGGCCTGACCGCAGAAAATACGCGTCCTGCTCCCATGGAACCATTTCTTCAGAACCACTTCGACCACAGTGAAGGCTCACCGTTATGCAGTTCCGCTGTCCCAACTGCGAACACCCGATCCTCATCGACGACACTATGTCCGAAGAGATCGATGCAACGGACATGCTCACATGCCCATCCTGTCAGAGCCAGGTGAACTTTTCCGAAGAGGTGGAAACCTTCGTCGGGCCGGATGTCGGTACCGAGATCGCTCATTTCGAACTGCGACGAATGGTGGGTGAGGGATCATTCGGAAGTGTCTATCAGGCATGGGACAAAAAGCTGGAACGCATCGTCGCCCTGAAGATCCCTCGTCGTGATCGCCTGCGCGGCGACGGAGGCAAACAGTTCCTGCGCGAAGCCCGGTCTGCGGCCAAGGTGAAACACTCCAATATCGTTCAGGTCCATGAAATCGGACAGTACGGTGATAACTACTACATCGCCTCGGAGTACATCGAAGGACTAACGCTGTCGGAATGGGCGAAGTGCAGGACGCTTTCTGACCGCGACATCGCAGAACTGATGAAAACCATTTGTAGCGCCGTCCATGCTGCGCACACGGTCGATGTCACACATCGAGACCTCAAGCCACAGAATATTCTGATGGATCAGGCGGGCCAGCCTCATGTGACCGACTTCGGCCTGGCTCGCCACCAGCCCGCGGATGCGACAATCACAAATGACGGTCGCGTGACCGGCACACCTTCCTATATGTCGCCGGAACAGGCGCGCGGGGAAAGCCTGAATATCAAAGCCACCAGCGATATCTGGTCACTCGGCGTCATGCTGTATGAGCTGCTGACGAAGGAACGGCCTTTTTCGGCCACAGCATCTCATACGGTGCTGAACCGCATTCTGACCGATACACCGAAACCTCCGAAGGCGATTCGGCCCGGCATCCCGACAGACCTTCAAACGATTGTCCTGCATGCACTCGAGAAAAGCCCAAAGGATCGGTATCAGACGGCCCAGGATCTGGCCGATGACCTTCAGTGTTTTCTTGATGACCGACCGATCAAAGCCAAACCGATCTCTGCGGTTCGAAGAATCGGGATGTGGCTGAAGCGAAATCGCGCGCTCGCTGGTGTTTCGGCGGTCGCTGTCGTCGCGGCCGTCGTTGCCGCAGTAATGATGTTCCAGGAGCCGGAACCAGAGGTGAAGGTTGTTGAAGTTCCAACCGTTCCCGCTGTTCCGACAGTTCCCGTTCAAATGGACTGCGGTATCTCCGACAGAGCGATCACAAGAGATTCCGTCATCCGGTGGGCGATCGTTCCTCTGGAACCGAAGACTCGAAAACCGATTGAAGACCGAATCCAGTATGCCAGCGGTGAATCATGGAACCTGCCGCTCACGGCTGGTGATTACCTTGTTGAGGTCGATATCGCGGGCGTTGGCTTTCATCAGGTCTACCGAACGGTTCCTGCATCTCATGAACTGGCTGCCCTTCAGCGATATTCGATAGTCTCGTCGCAGCCTCTGGAAGGTGGAGTCGTCGGGTTGTCGCCCGTTGTTGTCCTCCCGGAATCCAGCGTTCTGTCGTCGCTGGTAATGATCAAAGGAGGAACATTTACGATGGGAGATGGACAGTTTAATCAGGTTGCCCACGATGTCACTGTTCGTGATTTCTACCTTGATCCGCGAGAAGTAACCGCTGGCGAGTTTCGAACCTTCGCCCGCGACGACTCGTTCGCCCTGGAACTGGGAGATGACGATGCCGCCGCACGCGTCTCCTGGGAAGCAGCCGCCGCATTTGCAGAATGGGCTGGCAAGCGACTCCCGTTTGAAGAGGAATTCGAGTTTGCTGCAACAAACCGAGGTACGACGAATTACCCTTCCGGAGATAAGCCGGTGCAGATCGAAGGGGTCTGGACGTACGAGAAAGCGGGATTCCCTGATACGGATCGCATGATCCAGTACCCGGTTTTCGGTCTGCATTCCAATGTGGCCGAGTGGACCAACTCCACATCGTGCCCATACCCA
>JAEUII010000135.1 GCA_016795145.1 Planctomycetaceae bacterium | reverse complement strand
CAGTTGATGACCGGCGCACATCCCAGTTGTGACGGTGAAGGATTCGAAACGCCCGAAGGGATCACAGGGATGAAGTGCCCATACGCGGGTATCTGATCTCGATGCTTCGTGGCATTCGCCAACACAGCCAGTGAAACATTCTTCATATGATTCAGACACTGCGTTCGCCTGGCTGCACCTCTTGCACTTTGAATCGCAGGCAGAATCAGTGCCATCAAGACCGCAATGATCGAGATCACAACAAGGAGTTCAATCAGCGTAAAACCACGACGGCGGGCTCGATGCAACTTCCCGGAACTTCTGCGCATGAAGGTTCTCCCGAAACATGATGAAATGATGGACATGCTCTTAACGAAGCAGGTTCCAGCGTATCCGGATCGAACTGCGACTCACGTCCGAAATCACTCAAATTTGTGGTGTTCGACCAATGATGCTGTGCTTGAAAGTTCCTTGCCTGTCAAACAGGGCTAATGAGGAAGAGTGTTGAAGATTCTGTCACCCGCATCGCCGAGTCCCGGAAGGATGTACTTCCTGTCGTTCAATTGCCGGTCAATCGCTGCCGTGTAGATCCTGATGTCAGAGTGCTCCGCGAGGACTCGTCGAATTCCCTCCGGCGCGGCGATGATCGAGAGCATGAAAATCCGAGCAACTTTCCACCGCTTGAGGGCCGCGATCGCCAGCGAAGCTGATCCTCCGGTGGCAAGCATTGGGTCGAGCACGATTGCAACATCGGGAGGGTGTGTCGCAGGGAGCTTGTCATAGTAGTGAACGGGTTGCGCTGTCTCTTCATCGCGATACAACCCGAGATGCCAAACTTCCAGATCCGGAATCATGTCGGTCAGAGGAGTGACCATTCCAAGTCCTGCTCGGAGAATTGGAACGGCCGCGATGCGTGCATCCAGTTCCTGACACTCCATGACTTCCAGGGGTGTCTGAACAGACACCTTTCGCAGTGGCAGGTTCGACGTCACTTCAGCCGCCAGCAGTGTCGCAAGAACACCCGCGTGATATCGAAACTGTGAAGGCCGCGTCGCCTTGTCACGGAGTAAAGCAAGATGATGCTGCGCCAGTGAGTGTTTCAGTTCAACAACCTGCGAAGAAGAAAACTCGCTCATGAACAAAACCCCATTCGGGAAAAGAACCGGATCTCACCTCGCTCCCGTGGCATTTCAGCAGTTTCTGCCGGAGTTTGCGACCGCGGGAGGGCGGTTCTCATGTCGGCCTGAGCGAATACAACTGATTGCGCGACTCGGCCTTGAAGCGGAAAACTTCTGTGCGGGAAAATGGGCTCTTGTTCTTTGGCCAAGCAGGCTGAAAGACGATTTTAGAATCAACCGCGCTGGCTCCCCGGAATCGGTGCGGCTCCGATGGGAACTCGTCTCATCACGTGCCAACAGCAAGACTTTCAACGACCGCTCGCCCCGCACGGCGTAAGTCATCTATAGCAGACAGGAGAATGAACGATGTCCGACGATCTCCAATACCGGCTGACCGAAACGGAAGAGTACGAAGAAATCAGCAGCGAAGAAGTGGATCGCGTCGTCGATGCACTCGACCGACTGATTGAGAGTGTTCAGAGCGAGAACATCAAACACTACCTCGAAGAAGCCGCCAGCAACATCTATTACCTGGTGTATGAAGAAGAGGAAGAAACTGTGAGCGAAGACGACTCGATGGGGCATGCAGCCTGAGAGTTCAGATCTATCCCCGAAAAAATAGGAAAGCCCGGCATTCGTGCCGGGCTTTTTTCGTTGGCGCTTTCAGCTGTGCAATCGTGACACAGAGGAATTAACGATCTCGTAACCGTGAACCAAGTCGCGGCGAACACGCCTCACGACAATTCTCCGGCAGGCAACACTTCTTCCCTTGTTACGGGAGAAGGGACATCTGCGAAACTTCTGTTAACAGAACGAAAGCTGCTTCACCGCGTCGCCCCGCAGGGCAGCAAAGAAAAAAGCCCGGCTCAAAGAGCCGGGCCTATCGGACGTACCTCGCCCGGAAACAAACCGGGCGGAAACTGCTCCCTGTCAGGCTTTGCGAATCTCGATTGCTTCGCTGCCAATCATCCACCACTCTTCCCCGGCAAGCTTCTGAGCCAGCTGCTCAATCAGTTCCGGAGCGAGAAGTTCGTCGACTTCCACTGCCACTTCCGGAAGGGCTGGTTCATCATTCTCCACAACCGCTGGTTCTGCCTGCGGTGGGAAGTTTGCAGCGGCCTGTGCTTCTGACTCTGCAGGAGCATCGGTCTCTTCCAGCAACGCGGTCAGGACCTGAAGATCGCTGTTCAGCTCGTTATTGGCCGGCACATCAGCGTCCACAAGGAACGAGACTGGATCGCTCCAACGCATTGCGGTTCCGTCCGCGGCAATGGCACGAACCCAGACTCGGTAGGTTCCGGCGTTCAGAGGTGCAAACGGTGTGAAGTTCGTGGCTGTGATGCCGGATTCCGTGATGTAGGTGTAATCCACGCCAATCCACGCAACCTGAATCTCATAGGAGACCGCTTCAGGAACAGCAGCCCACTGAATGGTTGGCAGAGGACTCGCGGTCGTTCCCGCCACTGGCGATGTGATGACCGGAGCACCGCCAGTCGCTGTGAACTTGTACGCAGTGCTCCATGCAGTCATTTCCCCCGTGGCACTGATCGCGCGAACCCAAACCCAGTAGTTGCCCGGAAGAATGTCGGACGTGAATGTGTAATTGTTCGCCGAAGTCGTGGTCAGCAGGTAAGTGCTTGAGCTGGCCGTTCGGTCAACCCACACCTGATAGCCGCCTGCCCCGTCAACCGCCGTCCACTCAATCGTCGGTCGGATGGATGTCACTGTCTGAACGTTCGGATTGTTTGTCTGAACACCGACCGGACCAGTGACGACTGGCGTTGTAATCGTGGAGAAGTCTGATCGAGCACTCCACAGCCCAACGACCTCTTTCGAAGTCTTGGTTGTGACGGAAATCGTACCAGGCGTAATTGCGGAGGTCACAGTGACGTTCACTGGGCCATTCGTCTGAGGAAGAATCAGCACATGCAACAGGTTGGGTGCTGTCTTCCCGGACTTGACTTCTGCCGTCTCGAACCCAGAAAGAGCTCGTACTGCCGCCTGCACCTGAGCTTCTGTCGCGTTGTAAGGCAACAGGGCCGTCGTCTGAGTCTTCGCATTTGCACCGGTGGTCGTCAGCGTGATCGTGAACGTACCGCTCGTGGGATTGCCAGCCAGTTGAATTTCGGATGTCTGCGTTAGGCGTCGAGCACGCACCCAGAAGACGTAGTCGTCTGCCGCCAGCAACGAAGGCAGTTCATAGGAAGTCGTCGTCAGATACTTCACATTGAACAGTGCGGTCGTCTCATTCGCCGGGCCTCGCTTGCTGACCCACACTTCGTAATGAGTGGCTCCTGCGACTGGTTCCCACTCAAGAGTGATCCCCTTCGCCTGTGACGTTGAGACACTCAGGGTTCCTGGGTTCAGGGTTTCGGTGAAGTCAACGGTGACTCGCTTCGTCACGCCCTTCAGCAGAATCTCATGAGCATAGCTCGGGCCAACACCGGAAGTTGTTACGATGGCTGCACCAAAGCCTGGAATGGCTCGAACTGCGTTCTGAACCTGAGCATTCATGAGATCGCGAAGCTCGGCCGCGGTAGCGTTTGCAGGACCGGCGACTGCATAGGGAATTGCCGCCGTGCGATAGGTTGTTGCACTGTTTCCAGCAGCATTCCACACGTTGAACGCAAGGACGTATGAGCCGGATGTTGGGGTGCCGATAACCGCGACAGTCACCTTCTGTGAATTCTGGAAGGTGGCTCCCTTCGGGCGAGTAATCTCAACGGCGGTCGCAATCTCGAAGTTGTACGCTGCGGACCACTCAGAAACTCGACCTGCGTCATCTGTGGTTCGAATGAACGCTCGGTACTGGCCGAGTGGAAGCTGGCTGCGAAGTTCCGTCAGCTTTGTGAACGTTCCACCCTGTGTGTAGCTTCCGTTGCCAACAATCCCTGTCAGCTGGAACGTGTCGGCTGTCAGCACCGTGACATAAAACGTGCCATTGGCAGCCGTGTTTCCTTCAACGCCAGTGATTCGAACTTTCTCTCCAGACTTCAGACCATGAGCAACTGAAGTGATGACGATGTCGTTCGAATTCGATGCCCCGGAGATTGCCTGAGGAGCCGCGCCGACGATTTGAATCTCTCCGCTCAGGTAGTATTCGCGGACTTCCTTGCGAAGAACATCACCGTTGCCGTCCGGAATAGGATTCCCGTTGGCATCCCCGATCGCTACCAGATTCGGAACCTTGATGACCTGTGACGTCTGAGTCGTCTGGTTGCTCAGGAAGATCTCAAACGACTTCGCTCCCGGAGGGCTTGTCCAGGTGATCGGCGTTGATGAACTGTTGATCTTTGTCGGTGTCAGAGGCAGCTCGGTATTGACCGGGCCCGTAATCACCGGGGCCACCTGAAGCACGACGTCCGTCGGAGCACCCCAGCCGGTGGTTGATGAATCTGCAAAGTTTGCTTTCGCCCAGATACGAAGGCGGCCAACTGGCAGCTCATTCGTCGGCGTGAAGTTCGTGGTCGCAAGACCTGTTTCAAACACGACGCGCTGACGCGTCTCTACGTCAGTCACCCACAGGTCATACGATGTTGCCTGGTCAACCGCTTCCCAGGTGATTGTCGGTGTGGAGTCAGCGATGGTCCCTGTTGGACTCAGCACCTGTGGAGCCGCAAGCAGTGCTCGGGTCTCCATCGTTTCCACCATGACAGGAGCCGGAACCGGGCAGTTCTGGCGGCGAGAACGACGACTTCCGGAAAATGATTCGAACTTCATGATCTTCTCTGCCAACCTTTGACCTGAGAATTGTCCGTTTCGTGTGACGGTGACTCTTCCAGCTCACACCCTCATCCTTGAGCAGTGCGGTTACGTTGCAGGAACAGCACAACCGTCCGTCTCGAAAGGGTATCGCCAAACGCGAAAACACATTTTTACGGAAGAGTCATTACGATCGGTGGAACCCGACAAAGTCCATGAGCGCTCTCCGTGCGGACTCTCTGACCGTCAAAGATTCAACAGCTTCCCAGGTCTCACAAAACGCCGGCGTCACAGCACTCGTTCAGCCCCGCGTTCCGCTGTTTGCCTGTTCCACTGTCACTCCGGCCACCAATTCGATCCACGTCCTGCAGAATCTGCCGAAGCGTGTGAAAGACGACAGGCTGCCCCGCTTCTAACAATTCCCCGCTGTGTCCCACGGGGTTTGGAATTGGATCGGACTTTGGAAACGGGAGCATGCGAGGCTCTTCGGCAGCGGTCCTGACAGCCCAAAGGTTGCTCCGTACCTCACTAACTCGAGTGGTTTTTCCCATCAACAACCTGGGTTTAGCCGTCATTCCCGCGCTGGCGGGAATGACGGGAACCCAGAACGTTCAAAGCCAGCGTCCTGCCTGCGCGGGAATGACGAACCCCTCTTCGTTGTTCTGAAGGATTGTTGTCCTGACGGTGCTCTATTAGTGAAACTTCGTTGACGTTGAGACGAACAGGATTTTCCTGTGTCCAGCAATGCAAGCGGTCGGCTTCACCGATACGATATTTCAAAGTGTTCCAGTTTTGGCATGGCTGTGGTGTTCCATGGTCATTGAAGGCAAGGGCTCCTGATGATCTTTTTGCTCGACAACTATGATTCGTTCACATTCAATCTCGTCCAGAGAATTGGCGAAATCTGCCCGACCGCTGATATCAAGGTAGAACGAAACGACCAGATCACGCTGGATCAAATTGAAGAGCTGGCACCGGAACGCATCATTATCAGCCCTGGTCCCTGCAGCCCCGCTGAGGCTGGACTGTCCTGTAACATCATTGCCCACTTTGGGAAGAAACTGCCGGTCCTGGGAGTGTGCCTCGGACATCAATGCATGGCAGAGGTCTACGGCGCAAAGGTGGTCAGAGCCCAAAGGCTGATGCACGGCAAGACCTCCCTGATTTCTCACAATGACGAAGGCGTTTTCAAGGGACTGCCAAACCCGTTCCAGGCCACTCGATACCACAGCCTTATCGTTCCTAAAGAAACAGTTCCCGATTGCCTCGAGGTGACCGCGTGGGTTCAGGATCCGGGCCAGCCATTTGAAGTCATGGGGCTGCGACACAAAGAATTTCCGGTTCACGGAGTGCAGTTTCACCCCGAGAGCTTCCTGACCGAAAAAGGCTACGACCTTCTGCGAAACTTCCTGGCACTCTGAAGCATTCGCACGGAGCTCTGCATCAGGCTTTGATGAGTCAGATCGGGCGACCTACTATGGCGTCACCTCGCTCAGCCAGTGACGCGGCGAATGAGAGCTTGAAGTGGAAAAACGCTTTCCGAGCACCTACTCGCAGAAGACGCGTGCCAGCTTGGATCTTTCGCGTCCTTCCTGGTCTCGCAGATCTGCCGTGTCTGTTCAGATGTTAATCTCGAGACTAAAAAGCCCGAACTGAACATTTCTCCCAGATTGACAGTTCAGCTTGGCTGTCCTAACCTCCGGGCAGCAAGGCTACCCCTAGGTTTCAGGGGTGTTGCGGAGATTGGGGAAGTTGTGTCTAAACGGAGGTTTGGTAATGAAGAAGTTGTTTGTGGGACTGACGCTCGCTGCGGCACTCGGTCTGGTTGCTCTGTCGAATTCCGCTGAAGCTCGTAAGTCACGCGGTTCTTCCGGCTCATATGGTTCTGCGGAAGTCAGCGAATCCTGTGGAAGCTACGCGTCTTGTGGTTCCACTGGCACTCCAGTGAGCTACGCATCCTGTGGCTCAACTGGCGAGTCATACGCAAGCTGCGGTTCAACCGGAACCGTTGAAGCTCACGGATCAGAAGGCTCAAGCGGTGGTTCTTACGGTTCACGTAAGGCACGTCGCGACGCTCGCAAGGCCGCACGTGGCTCTTACGGTTCTTATGGTTCAACAGGCTCAACCGGTTCAACTGGCGACCTGGGTTCCCACGGATCACACGCATCTCACGGGTCACATGGTTCACACGGAACCGTGATCAGCTACAGCTCCTGTGGTTCTGTCGGCCACTAGTTGCAACTGAGATTGATGTGACAAAGCCTACTGGGCTTGCTCCTGAATGCTCGGCTGTCACTGCAGCCGGGCATTCGAGCATTAATGGCTTTGCTGAGTGTGCGAATCCGGGCTCTTCAGTGCGCGACATGTGTGACTCGGATCACTGATACCCGAAACT
>JAEUII010000126.1 GCA_016795145.1 Planctomycetaceae bacterium | reverse complement strand
CGCTGACCAATGACATTCCGGTGCCGCATAACCGTGATGCTTCGGAAATGTCACATGGAATCCCGGTCACTTACGTCCCGGCTCGTAATACGATTTTCCTTTCAGTCGCTCTGGGACTTGCGGAGTCAATCGGTGCGAATGATCTCTTCATCGGCGTCAATGCGATTGATTACAGCGGGTACCCCGACTGTCGTCCGGAATTTGTCTCAGCCTTTGAGACGATGGCCAATCTTGCGACCAGAGCCGGCGTCGAAGGGCAACGGCTGACCGTTCATGCGCCGCTGATTACTCTGACGAAGGCACAGATTATTCAGTCAGGACTGAAGCTGGGCGTTGACTACGGACTGACACACAGCTGCTACGATCCGCTTCCGGATGGAACATCATGCGGCGAATGCGATTCCTGCCAGCTTCGACTGAAGGGCTTTGAAGACGCTGGAGCCAAAGACCCTATTCGTTACGCCGGGCGCAGCAACGTCTGAGCGAACCTTATCGCAACTGAAAGCCAAACATGACCGAGCCTACATCGCCCCATATCGTTGTTTGCACAGCCGAACAAAAATCGGTCAGCGAACTGCTGTCTTCGATCGAATCCATGATCGCGGAAGCTCAGGCTGCTACACGTCCACTGGAAGTTGAGCCGTACCGTTCTCAGCTCTTTGGTGCGTTTGCGTCTGCTGAGTCTGCCGGACTGATTCCCCGGGAGTCTGAAACGGCGGCGTACGATGAGCTTGAGGAGAACGATCCGGATCTCAAGCTCAACGCAGATACTCTTTGCCGGCTGCTCGCTCGGCGATGGGGGCTGGATATGGCGGCTCGCGAAGCGCAAGCCATGCAGACTCGCCTGCCGGCAGATCAGCTCGAGCGAATGAGACTTCTTTGGTCGGTCATGCGAATGTGGATGGAATGGAGCTACGCGTGGCAGCGATGGACCGAGTTTCATTCCACCATTTCGGCAGACTCCGTCGAGCCTGCGGATCAGGCCTGATCCTGCGCGATCGTTAGTGTTGCTCCGTCAGAACAACAATGAGGGGGTCGTCATTCTCGCGCAGGCGGGAACTCAGCTTTCAATGCTCTGGGTTCCCGCCTGCGCGGGAATGACGGCAAAACCAAAATGACGGCTCAACCCAAATTGTTGATGTGACAAACCACTAGTCGTCATAACGCTTCTGACTCCAGTTCTTCGACAGCTCACACAGGCTTCGGATCACGTTTGCATCCTCGCTGCAGGCAACGATACCTGGGTATCGCAGCATACCGGCGCGATCGTCCATCCAGAGTGACTTGTAATGCACGGGCTCACCGTTGTGTGTCCACACCGCGTCTCCGCCTCGCACGCGTGAAATGTGCATTGAGACGGGGAAGTCATAGATGTTGGGTGAATGAATGAGGGAACCGATGTACTGCCCGGTGGCCATCAACGGATAAATACTGCCTGGCATTTCGTCCGAGGTTCGGCCGGCGAGCTTCTGTCCGTTCCAGTTCAGCTGGTCCACTTCGCGGGCTCGCTGAGTATCCCGGTGCTGGAATCCGATAAGATAGATTCCTGGACCAGGATTCGCCCGGGGACTTGTCATGTCAGGAAGTGAGTCGAGTGTCGCTCGAGCGCTGATGTTCGGGTTATCAGGCCCACAGACAATTCGATTCTGAGTGACTTCGACCCACGTTCCGGTTTCTCCCATATCGGGTGCGAAGACCAGTGAATACAGCGGCGTGCGAAAGTTGTGCAGATGAACGATGATCGAATATCCGTTTCCGGTCTTGTCGCGATATTGCTTCGTTCCATCAATGGGATCAATTGCGATTGCCAGCGCTGAGTCATTCGCGAACTTCTGCATATCGCCCGTCGTTTCCTCGCCCTGGATTCGACAGGAACGCAGAATGGGTGAAGAATCGCGCAGTGCCGCAACGATCAATTCCTGAACCGTCAGGTCGGCCAGCGTGAGTGCATCAGTGTTGGCATTGCCTGATGACTTTCCGTCAACGGCAATGTTGTACTGACGCATTCGTTTGGCAATCGCTCCTCCCCAGCGCATCACGGGGGGAAGACACTGCTGCAATGCCGAGATAACCTCGTCGATGTTCATCAGAGTTCCGTTCCTCTTGAGTGTGTTTGTTTGGAGTTCGCGGGCGCAGGGTGTGACAGGAATTCGCAGGTTACTGGGCCTCACGCGTCGCTTTTCAAGGCAACCCGTTGAGTTTTCGAATGACCCATTCGGCGGTGAGAAGGCAAAAGAATGCGGCAAGAATAACCCAGTGATCCCACAGGGTCTTTTCTTCCAGCTTCTGCTCCGGCTGATCTTTTGGCTGAATGAGGGTAGTCAGTCGTTCCGCTTCCCATGGCTCGACGACGGCTCCGCCACTCTGAGTCGACAGTTGAGTCAGGAGATCTCGATTGCAGCTGACGTTCGCTAGTTCAACGGACATTTGTCGACGAACAACAAGCTCGGTCTGAATCTGCTGTGGACTTGGAATTGTGCCACCTGTCACGTTCAGGCGAACCTTCCACGAACCGGCAGCCAGATGGGGCAGACGTCCCGAGTATCTCTCAGGAGAACCGGGGACCGGCTGAAGGACAGCAACAATCGGGGCCGCTTCCTGACCGGCCGGAGGTTTCAGCGCGGAGCCATCTGCTTCGATTGGTTCCGCAATGACCTCGACGGTCGCTCCCTGAAGCTGCGCAGCTAGCCGTCGATCCCAGCGAACCACGGCTTCGGCGGATTCGTTTTCATCAATGACGACATCGGAAAGAGTCAGGCGAACGTCGTTGTTGCCGGCCGCCGCCTTGTTGCGAGCCGCCCAGCGAACCAGCTGTCCCCAGAACTTGTAATGCCATTCATCCCCGGCTCGGCGACGCCAGCGCCAGGTACTGTCGACGCCCATCCACACGACCTGACCGAAACCATAGTCGTGGTGAACGATCACGGATTCGGGATCCGTCTGAGAACCAGCCACTGAGGCCGTCGCCCAAAGATTGGCTCCTGGCTTTGGCGTCCCGGCGAAGATCCACGGATGCCCGGGCAACGACGACAGTGAAGCATCCCGGATCGAAGGATCATTGCTCAACTGAAACATCGGAAGACTTTGAGCCTCGGGCGTCAGCCGAAGGCGAAAGGCACTTTGCTCGGAGTCATCGATGGTCGCCGCAAAATTCTCCGCGAGCCTTTCATGAGGTTCCGTCACCGGCAGGAGCGAACTCAGCAGTGGTGATTGAAATCCGAGCGGCATTGCTCGCCGACCGGGAATGACAACCAGGGTCAGCCCATCCCGTGCGATTGCCTCCTCCAGAAGTTGCCACACCGGTTGATCGATTTCCTTCGGGTCCACATCGCCCAGGATCAGCAGGTCCGTTCGGCTCAGCTGCTGGCGGAAGGCTTCCAGAGGCGGAAGGGTATTCTGGATCGACGGTTCATTCAGAATCTGCAGGTAGGGCTGTCGAAAAAGCACAGTTGCCGGTTCAACCTGCTTATCTCTTTCAAGCAGGTTTCTGAGATAGCGAAATTCCCATCGGGCATCGCCATCGACAAGCATGACACGGGCCTTGTTGTCGACGACCTGAAGGCTGACGTCTCGAATGTTGTTGTCTTCTCGCAGCTCACCCGCCTGTACCTTCGTCTTGATCTTGTACTCGAACCGTCCCACTTCCGTTGTCGGAACAGCAAAGGTCAGCGAGGCTGTGTCTGATGACGGTGTGATCTTTTGTATTTCAACCACTGCACCGTCACGCTCGAGCTGCACTTCCAGCTCTTCTCCTTCGAAGCCGGAGGTTCCGATCACGGCCAGAATCTGTGCTTTGTCGTTCACAAAAACTGCTTCCGGAGCTTCCACGGCGGCGAGCGACAAATCTCTCGGGGGGAGTTTTGAACCAATCGGGACGGAGTAAACAGGAACTCCGAGTGACGCCATTCGCTGTGCTTCCTGAGTGACATCGCCCGCAGTCGTTTGGCGTCCATCTGACAGAATCACGACTCCTCGAATTTCGTCAGCGCCTTCTTCTGCCATCAACTTGTCCAGCATGCCGACGGGATCAGAGCCGCCTGGCTGAATGTTCGATCGATCGTCGGTCAGGCGTTTGGCAAGAGCAGCCGATTCAACGACTTCCTGTTCCGTGGCAAACAGACGCAATTCGACTGGCATCACTTCCTGCATGTTCTTCAGCAGTGTGCCTGGCTGACTGAGAAGCAGGCGTCGAACAAATTCTGTTCGCGGCATGCGAGATAATTCATCGAGTGAGTCCATCACCTGGCGTCGACGGGAGTCTGCCTGGGCTTGTTCAGCCGCGTTCGCTGGCGGCGCGTCTGTACCCAGCCAGTTTGGCTCCCTGCCTGCTTCCGCATCGGCAACCCAGCGATCGATGAGCGGCTTGGTTTCTGCATTGCCGAGCATTCCGAGCGACTGGGCCCAGCGGAGTTTTTCCGCCATCGATGCATGCCGGTCCTGAGTCTCCATGCTCTCCGAAACATCCAGCGCGACGACGACTTTGCCACGCTGAGTGACATCGAATTGCTTCGTAAGAATTGGCTGCAGCATCGTGAGCAACAGCGTCAGCAGCACGAGAACTCGAAGAGTCAGCAAAGTCCATCCAACGGTGCGTGAAACAATGCGGCGTTCGAGCCGAAGCAGCCAGAAACTCATCCCCAGCGCGCAGAGTACTCCTATGAAGGCGTATGCCGCCCATCCAGGAGATTTGAGGCCGGAAAAAATCAGCTGCCAGTTCATGTCCGGAGTGTATCAGGACACCACCTCAACGCCATTCCACGCCCCAGGGCTCTCAGCCGCGATGTTTTCACCGAGACGAAGCGGCCGGCGGTGCAGTCGGCGGTGCGGCCGGGCGGTGCAAATCGACTCGATCGTGCATCGTGTAGAGCAGCCATTGATTGCCATCGTAAACAAGCTCGCCACTGGACTTGTTTTCTTCGACAGGGCGCAGCGGTGCCTCCTTCTTCCAATGCATCAGATCCCTCGATCGAGCCAGATAGGTGCACCACCGACGGGGTTTCATGGGATCGGTCGTTCCGTGCAGCACAGCAACGTACTCGTCACCTGTCTTGATGACCTGATTCATCGCCAGCATCACACTGTCCACGCCATCGGCATCTCGCGCGATGACTGGCTCGTCACTGACATTGGTCCAGACCTTCATGTCGGTCGAAGTCGCCAGCCAGACTCCCAGGTCCCTTCGCTCGTAGAAGAGATACCACTTGCCATTTTCGAAGTAGCCAACAGGAGTGCCGAAAGGTCCTGGAGGAATCGGCTGGCCGTTCGCTAGTCGGACATCCAGGGTGCTGACTCGCTCCCATTGGACGCCATCGGCAGACTTCAGCAGCTGAGCCTGATCCTGAGCACCTTCAGCGAACATGAAGTACGTGTCATCCTTTTTGACGACCATCATGTCCTCGATCCAAAAGTCATCAATCATTGGTTCCGTGCCGACACGTTCCCAACGGATGCCATCCTTCGAAGTCGCATAACCCATTTTCATCAGCATTGGCGATGCGTCGGCCTGGTAACCGGTATACCAGAGTTTCCAGAGGCCGTTTTCACGAAGGATCCAACCGCGTTCACGAATCTTTGAATCCCATTTCCCTGCCGCCGCAGCGAAGACCGGGTTCGAGGTGACTGGTTCAAAGTGATCAGGTATTTCCTGAGAGATCGCTGCAGGGGAAAGGGACGCCAGCAGAAGCAACAAACAAAGCTGCTTCCGCAGAAACGCGATGATCTGAAGTTGATGGCAATGCGTGGGCGTCATGTCTTAGGGACCCATTCAAAACGATTTTGGAAGCGGATCGGACATAACGCTACTTCTGCGTCATCAGGTAGATTCCCAGGACAGCAAGGATTGCACCAAGCACAGCAAAGGTGATTTTCCATGGACTATAGGGACGTTCGCCCTGAACTTCGCCGGTCGCTGCGTTGATGAAGACCTGGTACACCTTGTTGTGGTACCGGTATGCCATGAGCCATGTGGGCAACAGAAGGTGCTTGAAGGTGATTGCATCGTACTGGCTGTTCACGGAGTGGATCTGCTGCGTATCTCCGCCGATTCGCTGCCGAACTTCTTCGTGGATCGCAGCGTCGATGCGAGATTTCGCATCATCGAAACACGAGTCCAGTTCCATGTCGTACGTTCGCGCCAGGAAACCGGCCAGCATCTGCTGATCGAACGGCATCACCTTTTGCAGAGGCCAGGGTTCAAGTTCCAGCATGAAGTCACGGCGCAGGCCAGTATTGGCCAGGACAAGGACATCGTCGAAGAATCGCTGAAACTGCCCACTCGCCGGATACCAGCGAGTCCGTCGCTCCGTGCGGCGATTCTTACCGGTCCCCACCGTCACGTAATAGTGCTCACCACGCTGACCGGTGTAAGCAGAGAACGTCATCGAGTCGAATGTGAAATAGGACAGATAGACGCCACTGAATTTTCCGCTGGCTCCATCACGCAGAAACTGGTTGGGGGCGAACCAGCGTGACCGGACCCATTCCTTCAGATTGCTTTGGGCGTGTTCTTTATCGATCTGAAACGGCAGGACACCATCAACCGGAATTCGGCGTTCGGCGGATGTGTGAGCATGTTCGAGCTGGACCGGAGCATCGCAGTAAGGGCAGTGAGTACTTGTGAGTGTTCCATAGAACTCGACATTACCACCACAGGATTCGCACCGCAGTTCTTTGTTCGTTTCTTCAACGGCCGCGGCATCCGGGTCACGCTCCAGCTGCTTCTGTTTTTCCTCCTCGCGCCAATCGCGAAGCTTCAGAAGCATGGCATGGAAATCCTGCTCCCGCATTCCCTCCGCAGACGGAGGCTCAATCTCTTTCACATAGCCACAGTACGGACATTTCAGAGACTGCTCGCCGATATGAAATTCAAGGTCCGCGCCACAGGACTCACACGGGAACACTCGCCCTTCGCCGGAATCAAACGTTCGACCCGCTGCACCAGTCCGCGCCTCTCGTGGAGCCTGATTTGAGACATCCGACGACGACGAATCTTCTGGCTGCGAATCTGACGGATCGCCGAACGCACTGGCCATTTCAGCAGCTCTCCCTGAACTGAAAACTATACGGGGAAAACAACGAGAGACTTCTCGCTCGCGTCGCTGATCACGAGCGAAAAGTCCCGTTGTACTCAACCTGCCGTATTCGACACTATGGAGCCGGTACTGGCGGCGGGGCCGGCGGGCCAAAAGAGCCAGCGAGCTGCGGCACAGTTCCAGCAGCCACCCAGTTTGCCATTCCCGCGGTCCAAACGAGAGTCGATTTGGTGACCTGTCCAGCAGCAATCGCGGAGGCCACCTGTTCAATGGCGTAAGGTCCCTGACTCTGACCGTTCACGGCGACGTGCCACATGCTGGAGACGATCGGCGGAGGTGACGCTGCGACACCGCCTGCGACGGCACCTGGCTGAAGCATGCGTCCTGCCATTGCCAGTCCCACACCCAGGCCAACTCCTTCAGCGGCCGGGCTTCCACCCGTACCACCACCCGCGGTCATGGCCTGACCAATCTGGAATTGCTGGAACTTGTTCATGTCGCCGATGACGCCCATGCTGGTTCGAGTGTCGAGTGCTTTCTCGACCGCTTCCGGCAGGGAGATATTTACGATGATCAGCTGAGGAATCTCAAGACCGTATTCGTCGTCAATCTTTTCCTGCACGGCCTTGCGAAGAGTCTCGCCAAACTCCAGGTACTTGCCGGCCAGATCCAGAGCGGCCACATTGGCCTTTGCGAGTGTCTCGGCAAGAGTCGCAATAATGATGGAACGAAGAAGTTCTGTGACGGCATCCGCACCAAACTCCTGGTCTGTGCCGACCAGCTCAGTCAGCAGTGCCTTTGGATTCGTTGCGCGAATGGCGTACGTTCCGAAGGCTCGAATGCGAATCGGCCCAAACTCCGGGTCACGCAACATGACCGGGTTTGGAGTACCCCACTTCAGGTCAGTGATCTGCTTGGTGCTGACGAAGTAGACTTCTGCCTTGAACGGACTATTGAAACCGTATTTCCATCCCGAAAGTGTGCTGAGAATCGGAAGGTTGTCGGTTTTCAGTTCGTGATGGCCCGGTTCAAACACGTCGGCCACCTGACCGCGGTGAACAAAAACCGCCATCTGGCCAGGGCGAACGATCAACTGAGCCCCGTTCTTGATTTCATTTTGGTAGCGAGGAAAACGCCAGACGAGCGTGTGCCGGGAGTCATCCACCCACTCGATAATGTCAATCAATTCGTTGCGGAGCTTGTCAAACAACCCCATTGTCGAATCCCCTCTCCAAAACAAAAACGGTGTCAATCTGAACCAGTCGCGGCGTGTTATACCAGACGTAGCGGTCTGTTCCACATCGACAACGAACTCCGGAACTCTGAGAAACCGCTGCAGGGAGGGCAGAACGACAACGGGCCTGCACGGATCAGAAGATTTAATTCGCAGCGGCGGATTTCGTATTTCAGTTCCCCGGCAGTGCGCGAACGCCAGACAATTGATTCCATGAGCACATCCTCGACGTCGCACGCCCGGGGCCCTTACAATCCACCCGAGTCGTGCTTGCGCCCCTGTTCGGCCGACTGCAGACTGATTCAGCCTCGTATTCCAGCGATCGAAGTATCTTCATGATCCCAGCCCGTCATCGTCGCCGATTTCGTTCCCGCCAGAGCATTTCCGTTGCCGTTGCCGCTGAGGTTTGTGAACAACGGGCGATGCTGTCCCGAGTTGCCATCGCAGCCGATTTCGGGACCAGTGGAGTCAGCGTGCTGCAGAGTACGACTGACTCGACCTTCTTCGTCTCATCAGGGACTGGAGAGAGCGGAATGATCGACGTCAGAACGCTCGATCACTCAACGGGTCTCTTCAGCCAGCCGCAGAGGTTAAAGGGGTCCGCGAATGCGTTCGTTTCAGACGATGGACTGAGGTTCACAACTCTTGTCCAGTCGTACAATCAAGTCGGGCAGTACCAAAGCTCCGACATCTATTTCTACCGTCGCTCAGGGAATGGACCTTTTACGCTAAATTCTCATCAGTCGTTCCCTGCAGCGCAATATCCAGTCATCTACAGCATGTACCGTGCTGAGGCTGGTGCCTACGTCGGTTTTTCCAGCGGGACTTCAGCGGCGGAGCTTTGGTTCGTTTACGACAGCGAAGTTCTGGCACCACAGATCGTGGGCTCGAAGGAAGACTATAGAAACGGCTTTTACGTCACCACAACGAGCAGCGGGGATTTCCTGCACTTAGGCGGCTCAAGCCCGCGATTGCTGAATCAGGGCGGCACACAGGGAATCCCGGGGGGATTGATCGGCACACCCGGAAGCCCTTGGGGATTACCGGGCGATCGGCCCGTTGCTCTCTCTGACAGCCATGTGGTGCTGACTCGACAGATCAATGGTGTCTTTCGTGTGATCTCGATCAATCGAACGACGGGGGCAGAAGCAGAACTCGCGGTGGAACTGACCTACTCGAACTGTGTGCTTGCGACCAAAGATGGCCCCGGGGGCAAGATGATCCTGCTGCTGACGAATGAGAAAAGCCTGATTGCACTGAGTACTGATGGCACAACTGCTGGCACGACCCGGTACATGAAAGTCGATGATGCTGCTAACAGCGATCGAAGCAATACACCTTCCGCTGTGTATCTGTCAGGAACTCAGCGGCTGATCGCTAACTGGGGCACGACAGAACTCTGGTCCCTGAATCTTGCGACAGGTCGATGGGATTCCGTTGTTGATACGAATCCCTATGGGGACGATCAGATTTCAACTCTGACCGCCAAGGGGGGCGAAGCCTGGTTTTTTGCCGCAAAGGCTCAGGGAACAACTGGGCTGTACCGTACGAATGGCATCGAAACCGTCAATGAGTTTGATTGTCTGGAGAACAGTCAGCACTGGATCACCGGAAATGAAGCCTCCACATGGGTTATGGAGCACGCATGGATGTCAATGCTCCCTGGCTACTATTCAGCGGTCTACAAAGTTCGACAGGACTTGCCGGACCTGTCGCAGGGACCAACTAATGTCAAAACAAGCCTCCTGACCACAAATCAACAGCGACGACTTCAGGTTGAATGGTCTCCCACGGCCGGAGCGACTGGTTATGAAGTCGCGCTGATTCCGTGGAGGGAAGGGAAACAATACGTTCAGGGCGTGACTCAGATTTACAATCGTACCGTCACCACCGGTTTATCAGCAGAGTTCGGGTTGGATGCCGGCGGTTACTATGGCTGGCACACCGTTCAAGTCAGAGCGATCTTCGCGGACGGGACGCCAACGCAATGGACGTCGTCTCGTGTTGCCTTCACAGATCCTCTTACCGTCCCCAAACAAGGGCAGTTGTTTCAGGTAAGCGACCAGCTCCGTTTCGGCTACTCATCTTATGACAGCCGTTGGTACCAGCTGGTCGTGCAGGTGCGACGACTGAGCGATCATGTCGTGGTTCATGAGGAGACACCGTACTCGCGATTCACCACCGATCTGGCCGGAAGCCCCTTTCCAGCGTCGCAGAGTTCCTACTACTATCTGCCAATCCCCAGCCTCGCTGACGGTGAATACTCAATCACGTTTCGACAGCAATACGTGGATCCGAATCCAACGATCGAGGATCACACACTGCCAGCTTCTGAAATGACAATGCCTCTGACGTTGAGCAAAGGAGCGATTGTACGGACACCGGCGGATTTCAAGGTGGATGTTCAGAAAGTCGGAGTTGAGTTTTCGTGGAGAGGAACTCCCTATGTTCCTGGCCAGGGATTCGAACTGTGGGTCAGCGATTTGACGCGAGGCACAGTCGGCGTCATCAATCAGACCGTACAGGCGCAGTCATTCTTAACCTCCTTGCCAAATGGGCGATACCGTGCCTTTGTTGGCCTGAAGGAGCCGGGCGGCAGGACCGTCTGGACTCCGGCAAAGGAATTCACGGTCGCCACAAGCACGCCGCAGTTGATCAATGCAGTTGTTCAAAGCACGAACGCCCGGCCGACGTTTCGATGGACCGGAAGTTCAAAGTTCAGCTACCAGGTCTGGGTTGCGGACCTGAGCACGGGCAAACGAGTGCTGATGGATACGGTCGCAGGAAAGACGGAGTGGTCGCCGGCGACTCCTCTGCCAACAGGGCGATACGCAATCTGGGTTCGAGAACTGGTTTCAGATACCGTCTCCAGCAACTGGTCCTCACGGCACATCTTCGTTCAGCTCGAGCCCGCGATTGAAGTGACCGGTGGTTTGAATCCCGGGCTGGACCAGAGACCAGTGATTTCGTGGACAGGCAGATCTGATGCGACTTCCTACGAGATCTGGATCAATCGAGCCGGAACGCCCGGGGCTGTGTATTCTGCGACTCGCCTGACGCGAACCAGCCACCGACTGGGACAGGCCATAGGAAATGGCGTCTTTACCGTATGGGTTCGAGCTGTCCTGCCCGACGGACGCACCACATCATGGGGCCCTGGCGCCACGATGACGATCGGAGGAACTCCGGTGGTGTCGGCGATCGGAACAACTCTGACATGGACCGCTGTTTCCACCGCGACTGGATACGAAGTGTGGGTCAATTATGAAGGCGGTGCCGCCACCAAACAGGCGAAGATTCTTCATCTCCCATCACTGAAGGTCACGATCCTGCCACTCCCCGCTGATGAATTGCCAAAAGGACTCTATCGAGCCTGGGTTCGAGCGATCATGGTCGACGACGGTACGGTCTACGCGGGCCCATGGAGCGTCATGACCGAAGTCCATATCGTCTGATGCACTTCAACTCGTTGCGGAACTCACCAGAGTTCCAGGCCTCCTCGTCAATGACCATTCCATCCGCCAACGAAAAAACAGGCCGTGTGCGCATGCACCGGCCTGCTTGTTTTTGGTCGATCGCGAAGTACGCGCAACGCGGCTGCGTCACGCGACCGGAGGCGGGGAGCGGTTAGATCACGCCGCCGTGAACTCGGTATGGAGTGCCCATGTCTGGCAGATCAAGCCCCCAGATGCGTTCCCAGATTTCAGGGATGTGTCGAAGGCTCTCTGACTGATAGATCAGTTGGCGTGCTCGCACGTCAGGGTTTGGGCTCCAGATCGGCATCGCACAGCCTGCTGTCATCACAGTACACGTCAGCAGGAGAGCTGCCATCAGTCGATTTCGAATCTTCATCGCAACGTCCTTCCCTGGACCCGTTGATCCGCCTAAAGCGGCTGCCACATGTTCGGAAGAAAGATCAATTTCAGGAGCTGTCTTCGGCCGTCAGGATTCCACTGACTGACATTCACTCCAAAACCATGATCCAATGCGATGAACGATGCTGATCCGTGCTCTAATGAGGCAGGCTGGTGCCAATCGGAGGATTCAGGCCAGCGGCTTCCGCGGCAGCTCGAGCAGCTTCTCGCTCTTCAAGCTCGCGAACCTTCGCTTCCATTTCCTTCCCAGGCTTGAACGTCACCACGAACTTTGCGGGGACTTCAACCTGACCACCCGTCCGGGGGTTTCTGGCCTTTCTGGCCGCACGCATCTTCACTTCGAAAACTCCAAAGTTCCGAAGTTCGATTCGACGGTCTTCAACCAGTGTCTCAACGATCGCATCAAAGGTCTTTTGAACGATCTCTTTGGTCTTCAGCTGCGTCAGTCCCAACTCGTCGGAAATCGCCTTCACGATCTCTTTTTTGGTCACGTTTGGAGCTCCCGAACTAGAGTTAAGTCGAAAACAGCTGTGTTTGGAAAACGATCCAACTTTATGCACTGTCAGGACTTACTGTCAAGGTCCGAGATTTGAGACTGAGCAACTTCGACGACGGAACGGCCCGATTATCCGGACTCTCCGCATCGCATTTGATCCTGGCTTTCGAGTGAATTGTCAAAGAACAGGCACGCCACGGACAAAGTCCAGCGCACATCCCCTTTATCGGATCGCTCAATCCCGTGCTTTGAGGAAATTCGTCAAAATCCTCAAACTTTACCAATCGCCATCCTGCCGAATGATCCTGCAACTCTGCCCAGGCTTCCTGACCGCAAAGCCAATACACCCCATTCAAACGGAAATCACCGACCTACGTGCAATTGGCACATAGCATGCTAAAACAGTGTGTTGTGGGGAATCTTCACGGGATAACCCACAAGTTGCTCAGTAGTCAGGCACGGCTGCCTGGAATTTCAGCTCGCGGGGCAGGATTGTCCCAAAGGCTCAGATTCAGCAAACGGGGAGTCTCGAAATTGGGTGTCGACGTCGGCACCCCCCGAATCCGTTCCATGAGGGAGCTTCTGCTGTGGGAGGCAGAGCAACACAGTGAATTTGCACGGCCGAAGCAGTTTGGGTCGGCAAAGACTCTGAAAGACCACAGTTATCAAGGTTTACGGGAGGAGTTAGCAGAGCATGGCGAAGAAATCGAAACTCGAGTACATCTGGCTGGACGGCACCAAACCCACGCAGGTGCTGCGATCCAAGACGAAGATCGTGAAGGACTTCGGCGGTACTCTGGAAGAATGTCCAATCTGGTGCTTCGACGGAAGCTCCACGAACCAGGCTCCAGGCGGTTCATCAGACTGTCTGCTGAAGCCAGTTGCCATTTTCACTGACCCAGGCCGCCTCGACGGTTTCCTGGTCATGTGCGAAGTTCTGAACCCAGACAGTTCGGTTCATGACAGCAACGGCCGTGCGACCATTGACGACGACGATGATGATTTCTGGTTCGGCTTCGAGCAGGAGTACTTCCTGTGGGATCGCGAAACCAATCTGCCTCTCGGATTCCCGATCGGCGGCTATCCTTCACCACAGGGACCATACTACTGCTCCGTTGGTGCAAAGAACGCATTCGGCCGAGAGATCATCGAAGAACATCTCGACCTGTGTCTGCAGGCTGGCCTGAACGTCGAAGGCATCAACGCAGAAGTGGCTACCGGCCAGTGGGAATTCCAGGTCTTCGCAAAGGGTGCCAAGCGCGCTGGGGACGAAGTCTGGGTTGCTCGCTACCTGCTGGAGCGAACTGCTGAGAAGTACAACGTCTCCATCAACTGGCACTGCAAGCCACTAGGCGATACCGACTGGAACGGTTCCGGCATGCACGCGAACTTCTCGAACAACGTCCTGCGAACCTGTGGCAGCAAGGAAACCTACGAGAAGATCTGTTCTGCGTTCCAGCCACGAATTAAGGAACATATCTCTGTTTACGGTGCGGACAACCATATGCGTCTGACCGGCAAGCACGAGACTCAGTCCATTGACAAGTTCAGCTTCGGCGTTTCAGACCGAGGTGCTTCGATCCGTATTCCAGTCGCCACCGTCCAGAATGGATGGAAGGGATGGCTGGAAGACCGACGTCCTGCATCCAATGCTGATCCTTACAAGGTTGCCGCTGAGATCATCCGTACTGTGAAGACAGCCAAGATCTAGTCCACACAGTCGGAGACTTCTCCGCTGAATTCAGAGGAACATCGAGCCAGTCATCCCGAAAACTGCGGTTTTTCCGTCGATTTCGACGGTGACTGGATTCGGGAGTCACTGCTGGTCGGCGGAGCAATCTGTCGATCAATCCTCCCGGGCAGTCCAGTGGTAACGCTGGACTGCCTTTTTTGTTTTGCCGCGTTCCGGCTCATTGTGGGATTTCGACTTTGCCGTTCGTTACCGGGTGCTGGGTGAGAAGAACTCGGTTGCTGCTTTCTGAACGGGACGCGTGTCGGGTTCGGAAACTGGAGTCTCGGCCGGCGTCTCCGCGACTTTGCCTGCCTCATCCGCTGATTTTTGGACGCGGATGAATCCCCATCGTTTGCCCTTTGGGTCCGTGCCGGTCGCGTACTTGTCGCTGAGTTCCACATCGCCGGATGGTTCTTCCTGACGAGTGATCGTGATCTGCAGCATCTCACCGTCCTGGCTGATTAACTGCCAGGTGCCGGAGGCCAGATTTTTTGGTACCGGAAGATACTCAACTTTGGGTGAAGCATCTACGCCCGGCGCTTCTGTCTTTGGTGTCTGGTTGATTGTTGTCGGATCGACGTTAGTAGTTGCATTTTCTTCCGCGACCACGTGGCCTTCTTCCTGTGGTTCAGCTTTTGTGATCACGGGTTCTGCGTTAGGAATACTCTCTTCAAAGAGCTCGGGAGAAATCGGCGATGAGGTTTGTTCATGAGAAGCCTGGGCGCTGCGGCTAAGCTGAAGGATGCGATCCGCGTCCCAATGAACGGTTGTCTGCAGTTTTTCTGGTGGCAGTACTTCGCTTGCGGGTTCGCTTGCCTTCAAAGGCTCAGTGATCGCTTCGACCGCCGGTTCTTCAATCACTTCGCCTGTCTTTGCAATGTCGACGACTTCTGTTGCTGTTGAGGGTATGGACGCTTCGGCAACTGGCTGCGATTCAATTGCGAGGGTCTCTGTATCCTTCGCGAGGTTGGCAGGAGCAGACGCAGTGGAATTCACTTCTGACACAGTCGTCTCAGTTTCAGAGGGTGAAGGACTGTGTTCCGACGACTGGGGTTCGTCCGTTGGAATCTCTTCTGTCTTTGTTTCTGCGACCGCAACAGGATCGGGTGTCGTCGTTTCTTCAGTGATGTGACCTTCAACGACTGCGACTGGAGTGACTTCAGAAACCTCTTCATGGACCCTCACGTCAGTGATCGTGGGGACAACGATCGGAGTCGCTGACCTGACCGCTGCATCGGGAGTCACGGGAAGCGGCAAATGCCACGAAAGTGGCTGATGCGGCACGCGTGGAGGGCTGACAGGCTTACTCTGGCGATCGGCATCCCAGATCGCCATGAAAGTAATGACTACCAGCACCAGCAGTGACAGACGAGCATTCATGGGTTTATCCTTGCAGAGGAAATCCTCTGACTGAACCATTTCTGCATGCCACGACTTCATCCCCTGCGCGCGGTCACGCGAAACTCGAAGTTTGTATCGGCGCTGCAATCGGCTGAATCGGCGTATTTTCGCGGGCCGATCAGGAAGGCCCGCGAAGGGAGAGAGACAGCAAGGACAATGCAGTGAATAACAGTTGTCGCGAATGGTCAGGCCGGGCCGGTCGTGCGGACCATCAATAGTCGGGGTCTCGAGAATTCGTGCCACTTCGAGGACTCAAACGCAAGTCATCGGTAGCTTCCGCCTGCCGGGCAACGTTGTGGAGGAGATAGTTCCACAGCGGCTTTGTTGCGCCTCTCGAGCGGCGCCTACTTCTTCTGTTCGTCGGAAATCACCACGTCCCAGTCGATCAGAACGTTGGCCACTGTCGGACATTGGCTCGAAATCTGGGACCGAAGGCGGTCGTAGACGTCGGCCGAAGGCACTGATCCGGAAAGCTCCACGCAGACACATTTTCGCTTCAGCGTCGCAATGATGACGCTCTGAAATGCGGGATCACTGTTCAGGATGTTGGACAGTTCTGAGCGAATCTGGCGGTCTGTGGTCTGCAGATCGATCAAGTGCTGTACCTGAGGATTGATCAAGGCCGGGAATGCGAGCACAAACGAAACGAAAAAGACGAACACACCGCGAGAGACGACCTGGGAGCCGGTTTCGCCAGCATTCAGAATGGCCAATCCCAGCAGTCCCACTGTGAAGAGCGAAACAACCGCATATACGACAGCGATGGCTGAGCCAAACAGCCAGGAACCGCGGGCATACGCGGCGGTCGCATGGCAGAGGGCAAAGAGTCCGAACAACAGGACTGCGCGATTCGAGCTGCGTGTTTGATTCTGCATGACGTCTTCTCTGCCACAAGGGCGGTCATGGCGATTCGGAACTGTCCCGCTGTCATGGCTGGTGGCGAATCGGAGCTTATCGTCCGACGCTGCAAGCGGCGAGTCACGGTCAGGCGTGATATTGCTGTTCTGGTCCAGAGAGAGAGAGAGCTGAAACGATGGAAAAATGCCCACACCGACCGCAGTTACAAAATGCCACGCCGCTCAAGCGGGCGCAGAATGTCCGGTGCGAGGTTCGCGGTTGTTGCGCAACACCGGACGGATCGCGCCGTTCCGCCAGAACTTTGGCTAGATCCGTGACCGCTCGATGGCTTTCGTTTCCGCCGCGGAGTCGCCAGGATTCTGCTTCGCAATGAGAGTTATTCCCTGTATTCATGGACGTCTTTGAAAATGAAGATTGAACATCTTGCGTTCAACGTACCTGATCCGTTGAACATGGCTCGCTGGTACACTCAGCATCTTGGACTTGTTGTGAAGCGGCGGACAATCGAGCCTCCGTATGCTCATTTCCTCGCCGACGACAGCGGCACTGTGATGCTGGAGATCTACGGAAATACTCAGGCCCCGTCGCTGAACTTTCCTGAGGTTCAGCCGCCAGCTCTGCATCTGGCTTTCCTTTCTCGCGACCTGGCCGGCGATGTCCGAAGGTTGACGGCCGCGGGAGCCACCATCGTTGCTGATGTGCACTCCATGCCTACCGGTGATCAGTTCGCGATGCTCCGAGATCCCTGGGGCATCCCGATTCAGTTGGTTCGACGTAAAGAACCCATGATCGAATGATGGAACCGCCTGGATTCCTGACCAGAGACGATTCGCCTTTCCCACCTGCCCTTCCTTCTTTCCGGAACCCGTTTTATGAAACGCTGGAACCTGGTAATTGCCGCGTGTCTTACCCTTCTCGTCGGATGCGCGAAATCCGAAACCGCTGCTGATGCAAAATCGTCGCCTGACGCAAAGACGACGTCTGCCAAAGGGGCGACTCGCAAAGTTGGCTTCTCCGCTCTGACTCTGACGAATCCGTTCTTCAAGATCATTGCCGACACGATGGTCGAAGAAGGAAAGAAACACGGTTACGAAGTCATCGTTGTCTCAGGTGACCAGGACGTGAATCGCCAGACCGCGCAGATCGAAGACTTCATCGTTCAGGGAGTCAGTGCGATTGTGCTGAATCCGTGCGATTCCCGGGCGATCGGAGCCGCGATCCAGAAGGCGAACGAGGCTGGCATTCCGGTGTTCACGAACGACATCAAGTACGATGGCGATGCCGGGAAAGTCGTCTGTCACATCGCGACAGATAATTACCAGGGAGGAAAACTGGCGGGAGAAGCCATGGTGAAGCTGGTCGGCGAAACCGGCGGAAAGATTGCGGTGATTCACTATCCCGATGTGGAATCCTGTCAGCTTCGAGTCAAGGGTTTCATGGAGATCATTGATGCTCACAATGCGAAAGACGGCGCGGCAAAGATTGAGGTCGCGACAACATTGAGTGGCAAAGGGGCTCGTGAGGCCGGACACGCGGCGGCTCGTGACGCGATCCAGGCTCACCCGGATCTGGTAGCCATGTTTGCCATCAACGACCCGTCAGCTCTTGGCGCGCGAGTCGCACTTGAAGATGCAGGGAAGGCCGATCAGGTGAAGCTCATCGGGTTTGACGGCGCGATTGAAGGAAAGGAAGCCATTCTGGAAGGCAAGATCGTGTGTGATCCAATTCAGTTTCCGGAGAAGATGGGAACGACGACGATTGAGATGATCAAGAAGTTCGAAGCGGGCGACGATGTGCCAGCAGAAATTCTGATTCCCTCCAGCCTGTATTATCAGGAAGACGCGAAGAAAGATCCGGCGCTCGAAAAGAAGGATGCCGGCAAAGGGGCTGACGAAGCTGCCGCGAAGTAGGACGTGCCTGGGCCGACTCTTTGTGAGCAGAGCGATTGTCCTCCATCGCTCTGTCTTCACGTCAGAGGTTTGGTTTTCTGTATTTGACTCGAAGACACTGCCGGAAGGATTTACTACATGAGTGAGATCGACTTGCTTCGAAAGCCGCTGGTGGTCTCTCTCCTGATGCTTCTTGCGGCATGGTTTTCCCTGCGGCAGGCACTCGCAGTGCCGTTACAAACTACGCTGAATCCGGCTGCGGCGAGTGACCAAAAAGCCGACGAAAGAACTGCTTCGGCGTTCAAAATGCTGGAGGTGGCGATCGAGCATGAGCGAGTCACGAAGAACATTCCTGCAATCTCAATGGCGATTGTCCAAGGAGATCAGGTCGTCTGGTCACAAGGATTTGGCCACAGCGACGAACGGCAGTCGAAGCCTGTGTCGGAGCATAGTGTTTATCGAGTCGGTTCGGTGTCCAAACTCTTCACCGATATCGCCGTGATGCAGCTTGTGGAACAGGGAAAGCTGTCGCTCGATGCTCCCGTGGTCGATGTGCTTCCAGACTTTCACCCGAAACAGGAAGCCGGACAGCCGCCGATCACACTTCGAATGCTGATGTCGCATCGATCAGGCCTCGTGCGAGAGCCGCCCAGAGGAAATTACTTTGACGACAGCGGGACCAGTCTTGATGAGACCGTGGCCAGCCTGAACGACACGGCACTGACTTATCCTGTCGACAGTCGCACGAAGTATTCGAACGCTGGTATCGCAGTCGTGGGGCAGGTCGTTGCAAAGAAGCTCAGTGTCCCGTTCGGCGTTTGCATTCAGGACTCGATCCTGAAACCGCTCGGGATGAACCACAGCGATTTTCAATTCACGGAAACGATTCGGCAGGACTACTGCACACCATGGATGTGGACTCTGGACGGCCGCCGCTTTGTCGCACCGAACTTTGAACTGGGAATGTCGCCGGCGGGGAATCTGTATTCCAGCGTTATGGATCTTTCGAAGTTTGCAATTTGCATTCTGAACGAAGGAAAGTTGTCCGATGGTCAATCGCTGATCAAACCGGATACGCTCAAACAGATGACGACTCCACAGAGCGACTCCACCGGCCGCGCTTTGCCGTTTGGGATTGGTTTCGCCGTCGGCAAGCTGGATGGGCATCGGAAGATTGGACATGACGGAGCGATCTATGGGTGTTCGACACAACTGGCGATTCTGCCAGACGACGACCTTGCCGTGATCGCTGTCTCTTCGCTCGACGGAAGCAATGGTATCGTCAATCGCCTTGGCGACTATGCACTTCGACTGATGCTGGCCTCGAAGCAGAATCAGCCACTCCCGGAATGGACTCGAACGTCGCCCATCCCGCGAGACAGAGCACAGGAGTTGGCGGGAATCTACAAGTGTTCGGATTCGTTCGCAGAAATCACCGAGCTTGCTGGCCGCTGTTATCTAAAGAACGGCGCGTTCCGAAGCGAGCTGCGTCTGACCGCGGACAACAAGATCGTCGTCGATGACGTGAATAGTTTCGGGAGTGAACTTGTGCCTCTGGACGGAGGCCGCGTACGAATCGGCGAGAAAGAGTATTCCCGTGAAGCGGATGTGCCGCCACCAGATTGCCCTGCTCAATGGAAAGACCTGATCGGCGAATACGGTGCGGACCACAATATTCTGTATGTGTACGAAGATCACGGAAAGCTCTGGGTGCTGATCGAGTGGTTCTACAATTATCCTCTGACACAAATCTCCGACAGTGAATTCGCATTTCCGGACTTCGGACTGTACCACGGCGAGCGGTTGCAGTTTCTTCGCGAATCCGATGGAACAGTCTCATCGGTGACCGCCGCGGAGGTGGCCTTCAAGCGACGACAGGTCGGTACGCTGCATGGAGAGACGTTTCGTATTCAGCCACTTCGCCCTGTCGCGGAACTACGTGATGAAGCGTTGAAAGCGACTCCGCCGGTGGAGCAGGGGGACTTCCTTACAACAGAGCTAATCGAACCTGTCGGACTGGATGGCAGTATCAGGCTTGATGTGCGTTATGCCACGACGAACAACTTCATGGGGGAAGTGTTCTACCGTCAGCCGCGAGCCTTCCTTCAGCGTCCGGCGGCTGAGGCTCTGGCAAGAGTCCAGAAGAGCCTGGAACCTCGAGGATTGGGGCTGTTGATTCACGACGCCTACCGACCATGGCATGTGACCAAGATGTTCTGGGAAGCGACACCGGAGTCGATGAGGGATTTCGTCGCCAATCCCGAACGAGGTTCTCGTCACAATCGAGGCTGTGCGGTCGACCTGACGCTGTGTGATCTGAAGACCGGCAACGCAGTGGAGATGGTCTCGGGATATGACGAGTTCTCGCAACGCTCATTTCCGCTGTACCCCGGCGGCACCTCGCGCGAACGCTGGTACCGCGAGTTGTTGCGGCGCGAGATGGAAGCGGCTGGGTTTGATGTGTACGAATTCGAATGGTGGCACTTCGATTATCGTGACTGGAAGAAATACCGAATCGGCAATCAGACATTTGAGCAGCTACTCGGCCAGCCTTAGGCATCGGCTGGCAATAGCCTACCACTCAGGCGAGCGGCCGGTACCTTCGATTCGGTTTCAGCCACAAGCTCAGGTAGTTTTTTGACTCCGCTGATTGAGCAAACATTCGATGAGTGATTCGCGATGGCGAATTTTTCGCCATAGTGACGAAAGGGTCGTCTCGCCCATCATTTGTCTGGTGAGCAACAGAGAAGATTCATTGCGTTTTGCGAGTATTGAGGTCTCGGCATGCAGTTTGCGATTTGCGGTGACTGGGTTTGCCGAGAGTTGTGAGTGAATTCTTCCGCCGTGGTTGGGGCAACCGGCATTCAACGGTAGAGTGAAGCAGCCTCGAACAATCAGGCGGCTAGGATTTTGGCAACG
Source organism: Planctomycetaceae bacterium (assembly GCA_016795145.1). Classification (GTDB taxonomy): domain Bacteria; phylum Planctomycetota; class Planctomycetia; order Planctomycetales; family Planctomycetaceae; genus SXXK01. The sequence goes on along the minus strand of JAEUII010000126.1, from coordinate 8,662 downwards.
TTGTTGGATAAGAGACGCTTCCGAATTGGATACAGAAATGGTTCGAAACATGTTCCGTGCATATCGTTTTGTTTTAGCGATGGCGCTTGTTGCTGGAACTGGAGTGACTGCGGTCGCTCAGGATGTCGCTGCAATGAAGCAGAAGGCGATGCAGTTCCTTGAAGTTACTCAGGACGCCGGTGGATCGTGGACCAAGTCTGATGCTGTTGGCATCACCGGTCTGGTCACGACGTCACTGCTACAAAGCGGGAAGAAAGTGGATGACCCGATTGTCGCGAAAGCCCTCGCGTTCCTTGTTTCCCAGCAGCAGCCGACCGGGGGAATTCATGCACCGGCAAGCCGACATCAAAACTATGAAACCTGTATCGCGATGCTGGCACTTGCCGAAGCCAACAAGGATGGCAAGTACAACGAAACCCTGAAGAAGGCGGAGAGCTTCCTGCGAGGACTTCAGTGGGACGAAGGAGAAGGCATCGAATCCACCGACGGGGCTTACGGCGGGGCTGGATATGACAGCAAGCAGCGTCCCGACATGTCAAATACTCAGTTCTTCATCGAAGCACTTAAGGTCTCCGGCGTTGCGGCAGATGATCCCGCAATGCAAAAGGCACTGACGTTTGTTTCTCGGGCACAGAACCTGGAATCACCGGCCAACCCGCTTCCGTATGCCGGAAAGGTTAATGACGGAGGTTTCATTTACACGCCAGCTAAAGGTGGTGAATCGAAGTCTGGAACGACAGACAACGGGGGCCACAAGTCATACGGAAGCATCACGTATGCGGGACTGAAGAGCATGGTCTATGCCGGACTGACCGCTGAAGATCCTCGAGTGAAAGCCGCCACCGAGTGGATCCGTAAGAACTATACTCTTGAAGAAAACCCGGGCATGGGACAGCAGGGGCTGTACTATTACTACCAGACGTTTGCGAAAACGATGTCGGTCCTGGAAGCTGGCGAATTCAAAGATGCCTCAGGAAAGAGCCATGACTGGAAGAAGGAACTGGTCACAAAGCTTGCCAGCCTTCAGCAGGTCAACGGAAGCTGGACCAATGCGGCAGATCGCTGGTATGAAGGGGATCCCAACCTGGTAACCGCCTATTGTTTGATCGCTCTGCACTATTGCGAGTAGTTCGTCAATCGACGTTTGAAAACGAGTTCATGAGGCCTCCGTTCGGACGAGCGGAGGCCTCATTCGTTTAGTCATTCGATTTGTACTGCGGCACGCGACTGGGAGACGCGACCGACGGAAGCGCGACGGACTCTTTCAGGGATTCTGTTCTTCAGGGATTCTGTTCGACCCATCCCACAATCTGCCATTCAAAGATCTGCATTGGTTCTCCCCGACGGCTTTCTGGAATCCACAGGCAGTCGGTGGAGTCCACAACGAACCGCCTTGTGGTTCCCTTCACCGTCCAATCGCGGAGCGGCAGCAGCATGACGAGATCATCATGTCCGGAGATTCCGGGCTGGATCACCAGAAGTTGAATGCGCGACGCCTGGCCTTCCGGCTGACTTTTCAGTCGGCGACATAAGGTGTGGACAGCCACTTTGGCTCGTCGGCTCAGAGCCTTGTAGAGCCCCACAGACTCAGCCAGTTCCACAGTCGCAAATGGTTTCAGAGACTCGCTCTGACTGGTTTGAAATGCCGACCGAGTTTCTTCATTGACGGGGAAGACTCCTGTGGATCCGACGATCAGTGTGGCGGCATCCGTCATCAATGCCGCCAACAATCGAGCTTGGAGCTTTGTGGCTTCCAGAAACGCGGGGCCTTCGGTTGAAGAAAAAAGCTTCAGGTCGACCCAGCCCTGATGTTTCAGGATGGCCTCGTCAGCATTCTTCACTGTTTCGTCTGTACCTGCCCGAAGGCGAATTGCGGGTTCCGGAAAGCGTCCCTCCTGACCTTCCAGCGGCTTGTTCGATGCCAGCAGCAGGAAAGTGAACTCGCCAACGGTCACCAGATAACATTGGCGGCCAGTCACATCGACATTTCCGGAAAGGCCGGTCTGAGTCTGACTCATCAGCGCGTCCCGGCCGCTGACTTCCGCCCGATTCAATAGTTCCGAGTAGTCCTTTACCTGGACGTCCGGTGTGACGTTTCTGAGCAGTGACGTGATGGATTCAGCCGATAGTGCAGGCGGTTCGGACGTCAGCAGCAGAGATGACGGCAGGTAGTAGTGAGTCTGAATCGATTGAGATAAGGGCATAGGGTGCCGCATTCGAAACTCACGCCAGTCATCTGATCGGAAGCGATCCACCAGGAAGCCTGCATCGGGAATCATCCCGAACTCTGAACCAGTCATCTCTGTCTCTGCCGCCTGTAGATCGTTGCGAGCGAGTGCCAGCTGGAACTTCCAGCCTGCAGCCTTCCAGTGGTCACCGACGCGGTCGATGATTGTTTGTGCGTGCTCGAAATCACCCGACTCAAGGAAGGCCTGAAAGAAATACTCAAGCTTTGAAACTTCGTCCCAAACAAGTTCGCCGGTTGAAGATGCAGGAGTCTGCAGCGTTTGTGTTCCTTCAAGACATAACGCTTGCCAGTCTTTCTTCTTTGCCATCAGGGCAAGCCGTGATACGACGATGCCCGCTGGTGGTTCTGCCAGGTGACCAGCAAAGTCGACCACAGCCTGAGCTTCATCGAGTCGATCTTTGTCAATCAGATTGTTGGCCAGCTGGGAAGCAGCGAACTCTGGCGGCAATTCAGGTAAGAGTGGTCGAACGTCTTTCGTCTCGAGAACCAGTTTGAGCAATAATGACGAGGCGTGGTAGGACGTCGCGTAGGGGCTTTCGTTCGTCTGAGTTTGAATTGCGCACAGCATCTTTCGGCATTCGTCGACCTTCTTTTCCTGCCACAATGCTCTTGCTTCAAAGTACAGGAGATCACGCGTGTCCGTTTCAGAATCATGCTTTGCAATCTCGGCAAGAGACCGGAAGGCATCAGCAGCCGCCTCATTTTCCTCCAGCTGCCAGAGAAATGCGCGCAGCCGAAACTCAGGTGAATGGAGCTTCCAGCCTTCCGTGATTCGACCCAGCCTGACGGCCGCCTTGACGAGATACTCATCCACTAGCCATCGGTATTCCCGTTCCTCCAGCAGCTCGAGCATTGTCGACGATTCGCCGCCGGGGTCTGGCGTCAGGATCCCGGTGATCAGCGGCCACGTTTTTTCGTAGTCCTGTTGTTCATTGGCGAGAGTGATCGGTGCCAGTCGCTTCCAGAGTTCCAGATTTGCTTTTGCTTCGTCGGTTGTGGCTGTGACAGCTTCCAGAGTTTCAACGTAGTGCGTGAACTCAGGCAACGGAACCGTGAGATATCCGTAGTCATCAATAGACAGCATCTGAAAGGTCGTGCCCGGATCGTCCGAGATCCGAATGGCCTCGTCGCCACGTTCCTGTTTCTGCAGTTCCATCGCATACAGGTTGAACAGTCGAAGTCTGTTGGAAGCATCCGTAGTTTGGGCGGCCCAGGCCTGCTGCAGGTTCTTCAGCCGCGATTCGTCGTCACCCTCCAGTTCATTCATGGCAGCCCGAAGTTCAAACAGAGCCGCAGTGGGTGACTCCATCGATTCTGCGATCGGAATCAGCTGCTCAGCAAGGTCCATTCGATCGCGGTTCAGGAGTTGCACAGCCATGCGGGCAGCACGAATGTTTGAGTCTCGGTATTTTTTTACGTCTTCCGCCAGTTGTTTCGCTTCAGCGTCGCCAAGGGAATCCGGCATACTCCATGGAAGGTCTTCGGGGTCGGCCAAGACTAATTTCATCCAGCACTGCCTGGCCAGCGCATTGTCTTCGAGGCCCGTCGCGATTTCGCTTCGTAACCTGATCGTGTCCGGGCCTTCTCCTACGAGCTCGGTAAATTCCTGCAGGTGCTGCAAAGCCTCCGAAAAATCCTGGGCTGTAATCGCGATAATTGCTCGATCCCATTTGATCACCGGAATCGTGTCTGTCCGTTCGATTCGGTCCAGCACTTCTGCGAAAAGTTCGTTGTCACCCAGCCCGCGAGCAGCCTCAGCGATTCGATGAAGTTCCCAGGTCGAGAGCAAACTCGGAAACTCAAGGGCACTGATTTCGCGAAGTTGCTGCTTTCGACGTTCAATGTCCTCGTCAGCCCTCGCCACTTTCTCTCGCACCTCACATGAGTGGGCGAAGTTTCGGTGTGTGGAATCTTCAAACGCTGAGGAAAACTCACGAGCAGTTCTGTCGGAAAGCAGTTCGGAGAATTCAATATGTTCAAAATCGATCAGTCGGAGGGCGCCGTTTTCATTGATCAGCTGCAGGGCACATCGCTCGGGATAGGAACTGCGATACACCCAGAGGTACACATGCCAAACAGAGTCAGGCTGATCCTTTTGAATCGATGCGACTTCCAGACGCGAAGCTTCAACAATCGGAGAATACAGCACCAGCCAGCGATCGAATTGTCGCTCGAACTCCTGAATGGCTATCGGCGTCAGGGTGCGGCAGCCGCGAACTCTGCGACGAAACTCGGGGAGGTTGAACAGACTTTGAAATGGTGCCGATGCATCTGAGTTCATGGCCTCAAAGAGTTTCGGCAGGAACTCATCCACCGCCTTTTGTTCTTCGGCCGTGATCCCTTCCATCGGCCCTGTAGCAGCAAAGGCCTCCCTGGCCCGTTGCTGACGAACGGACACATCAGATGAATTCACTCGAGGACCGACGCGGAAAGGATCCTGCGCAAATGGGCCATTCGCAGCGGGTTGGAATTTCGCTGCGCGGTTGTTGGCATCCCTGCGGGAGTTGACGGCCAGAAGAATCACGAAAAGGACAATACTTGTGATTCCGAATGCCCCGATGATGAAAAGAGGGTTGGCGAAAACCGGCCCTGATTTCTTTGGCGTGTTGAAATCGCGGAGATACCAGTTGTCATCGTCGTTCTGATTCAGGTTCTGGGACATTGCTTGGGTCCGCGAAAGGCAAGCAGGCTTGCGTAATGAGGCGAGCAGGTTCCTTCATCGTAATGAGGATTCGGACAACCCGCCACATCGTCAACCAGTCATTCAGGCCCGGTCAGCAGCGCCAGATCGCTGGACGTCAGTACGACGGTGGCAGGCATCGGTCAACAGCGAGTCGACCAGGTTCAGGCAAGACAGCCAAAGACTCACGAATGACCGTAACGGATGTGCCGACGGCGAAAACTGGTACACTGACGGCTCCACAACTGCCCAAAAAATTTCCGCTGATGCTGGTGTGTTTTGCAGGGTGGCCGCGAAGGGTGATTTGGAGTTTTTTTCGAAAATTCTGCGGCGAAAACCCTTGGGTGGTCGATTGTCTGGACATACAACATTTAGTGTTGACAGTCAGGAATGGCCCACTATATTGCGGTTGTTGTCGGTTGTCGAAAAACACCCGGCGACGCAGTATGGCGGTCGCAAATCGTTATCTCAAAACAGTTTGAGGAGACCGCTTTCGGGTTCGTTGACAGGACGCGTCAGCCGAATATTCTGCTGCCGGTTCGGTAAGGATGCCCCCTTCGACAGGAGGTCGACCTCGCGGACGAAAATGTCATCATTGCTGCTCAGTTGCCTGCCGATCACGAGCCGTTTCCTCTAGCCCATTTTGCCGGCTGAGGTACCTCCGGGATTACAGATTGCGGTCGCTGCTGCGCTGTGGAAACGTTTTTGAATGCACAGCGATTGGTTGGTTCGTTTGTCTTTTGGTCGTCAGTCGTAAATCGGTCGTATCGTTGAGACGGAGTGTCTGCGCAAGACGCGCAGGATTCACCAGGAAGAGAAACAAAGGGGAGAGCGTCGAATGATTCGAGCAGTGTCAGAATGGATTATTCGCAAGCGAGATGGCCGAACGGTTCCGTTCGAAGCTCGTTTGATTTCCAAAGCGATCAGCAACGCGTTTCGTGCAGAACTGAATCTGGCGGACGGGCAGCCTCTTGATCGCGATGTAGAGCAGGAAATTGTATCAATTACCGAACAGGTTGTTGCCGACGCATCTGTGGATGCTGCAACTGACCGTGGTGTTGGTGTTGAGCAGATTCAGGACTTTGTGGAAATGCACCTGATGAAGCGAGGCCACTACAAGGTGGCTCGTCGCTACATCGTCTATCGTGCAGAGCACGCAAAGATCCGATCGCTGCTCCAGCCAGAAGCTCTGGAGCAGCCGGAAGCATTCGCTCAGCCTCGCATGCACGTGAAGCTGGAAGACGGGCTGCGAGTACCGTTCGACGTGAATCGTATTCGTCGTCGTATCGACCTTGCATGTCAGGGGTTGCCGGAATGCGACGCGGACGATCTTCTTCAGGAACTGATGAAGTCAGTGTTCGACGGAATTTCCGTCGGCGAAATCTACCGCGCGATGATTTTGGCGGCTCGAACACGGATCGAACGTGATCCGGCTTATGACATCGTTGCCGCTCGTCTGCTTCGAATGGTGATCAGCAACGAAGCACTGGGCAGTTCACCAACGAGCCCCGCAGAGTACGCAAAGCTCTATCGCAACCAGTTCGAGCACTACATTATTGACGGCATCAACGCCGACCGTCTGACGCCCGATCTGCGCAATCTGAATCTGACGAAGATCTCTGCAGCGATTCAGCCAGACCGGGATTCTTTGTTCAAGTACCCGGGTCTGCAGGCGGTTTATGACCGTTATTTGCTGCACATTGACGGGCGCCGTATTGAAACTCCGCAGTATTTCTGGATGCGAGTTTCGATGGGGCTGGCTCTGAACGAGTCTCAGCCGGAAGAGCGTGCGATTGAGTTTTACAACATGCTGTCGACGATGCGGTTCACTTCCGCAACTCCGACGCTGTTCAATTCAGCGACCAATCATCCTCAGCTCAGTTCCTGCTACCTGTCAACTGTGAAGGATGACCTGGAGCACATCTTTAAGTGTGTTTCTGACAACGCAAAGCTCAGCAAGTGGGCAGGCGGGCTGGGCAACGACTGGACCAGCATTCGAGCCACCAATGCTCACATCAAGGGCACGAACGGCCGAAGCCAGGGTGTCATTCCATTCCTGAAGGTTGTGAACGACACGGCAGTCGCGGTAAATCAGGGCGGCAAGCGCAAGGGTGCAGTGTGCTCGTACCTTGAAACGTGGCACATGGACATCGAAGAATTCCTCGATCTTCGCAAGAACACCGGGGACGATCGACGCCGTACTCACGACATGCACACGGCGAACTGGATTCCCGACTTGTTCATGAAGCGAGTTGAGGAAGAAGGTCAGTGGACACTGTTCAGCCCTGATGAAGTTGCAGACCTGCACGATCTGGTCGGCAAGGCGTTTGAACGACGTTACACCGAATATGAGCAGATGACAGAGACGGGCGAGATTCGCATGTTCAAGCGAGTCCCGGCTGTTGAACTCTGGCGCAAGATGCTGACTCGACTGTTTGAAACGGGACATCCATGGATTACATGGAAGGATCCTTCAAACATTCGTTCGCCTCAGGATCATGTGGGTGTTGTCCACAGCAGCAATCTCTGCACTGAGATTCTGCTGAACACGTCAGCAACTGAAACGGCTGTGTGCAACCTTGGTTCCGTGAACCTGCTGGCGCACATTGTCGATGGACAACTGGACCTGCCGATGCTGGAAGAAACCGTGAAGACGGCTCTTCGCATGCTCGATAACGTCATCGACATCAACTACTACCCGACAGACGAGGCGAAGAACTCCAACGCCAAGCATCGTCCGGTCGGGCTCGGCATCATGGGCTTCCAGGATGCTCTGGCCGCCATGAATATCAGCTATGCAAGTCCGGAAGCGGTTGACTTTGCTGACTACAGCATGGAAGCCATTTCGTACTTCGCGATCCTGGCGTCGACTGATCTGGCGGCAGAACGAGGTGTTTACAGCACTTATACGGGTTCCAAGTGGGACCGCGGGCTGTTGCCGATCGACACCATGGAACTGCTTGAGCAGGAACGTGGCTGCCGTATCGACGTGGATCGTTCATGCCGTATGGACTGGAGCGTTGTTCGCAAGGCGGTTGCCGAGCGCGGAATGCGAAACAGCAACTGTATGGCGATTGCTCCCACCGCAACGATCTCGACGATCATCGGTGTGTCTCAGTCAATTGAGCCGATGTACAAACATCTGTTTGTGAAGAGCAATCTGTCGGGTGAGTTTACTCATCTGAACACATCACTCGTGACCGAGCTGAAGCAGCGTGGTCTGTGGGATGCGGATATGCTGGAAGCTCTGAAGTATTTCGATGGAACTCTGAAGGATGTTCCTCGAATTCCTGGCGACATCAAGGCTCGATACCTGACCGCATTCGAAGTGGAACCGAAGTGGTTGATCGAATGTGCCGCTCGCCGTCAGAAGTGGATCGACATGGGCCAGTCACTGAATCTGTACATGTGCGAACCAAGCGGTCGCAAGCTGCATGATATGTACCTGCTTGCCTGGCGCAAGGGTCTGAAGACGACCTATTATCTTCGAACCCTCGCAGCGACTCAGATTGAGAAGTCGACCGTCGACATCAACAAGTTCGGCATGCAGCCACGCTGGGTGAAAGCTCGCAGTGCTTCCAGCGAAATCCAGGTCGCTCGCAGTGAAGATCCGCGAGAAGCTGGTGCCGCCATTGTTCCGGAACCTCATATTGTTCCGGTGACAGAAGTGTCCCAGTACAAGGCCTGCAGCATTACTGACCCGGACTGCGAAGCCTGTCAGTAATGCTCTATCG